>NZ_JBSFKF010000004.1:24727-375302 GCF_053598415.1 Kitasatospora sp. NPDC001132
GCGTGCTTTCCCCGCTCCCCCCCCCCCCTCGGCTCCTCCTCCCCCGCCCCCCCGGGGGGGGCGCCCCGGCCCGGGGGGGGGGGGCCCCCCCCCCGCCCCCCCCCCCCCGCAACAGGGGCTTCACGCCGTTCAGCCGGAGGATCCGAGAACGGTCACCGCGCAGCCGGGTGCAAGCACCCGATCGGCCACCGGGGGCCGTCGTTCGGGTCGCCGTGCCAGGCCCACTGGGAGTCGGGGGTGACGGTGACGCCGTAGTCGTAGAGATCAGGGCGGCCGAGTTCCTCCCACTGGGACCAGGCGGCCACCAGCTCGTCACCGAGGCGGCGCGGCCCGCCCTGCGACAGCAGCAGCCTGCCGTCCCCGTCCGGACGGATCTCGGCCCACGAGCGGGCACCGTCGTGGACCAGGGCGGCCGCCCCCTCCCCGGCCTGGCCGGTGGACAGCACGGCGTCCGGGACGGCGACGCGCAGCGCGAACCTGAGGTGCCAGTCCTCCAGGCCTGCCGGATCGCGGTCCAGTGCCCGGCAGTCCTCGGGGTCGGTATCGCCGCGCACCTGCGCGTACGCGGCGGGCCCACTGCTCGGCTGGGCCGGAGCGTGCCGGTCGCCCATGAACTGGGCCAGCCCGTGGACCCAGCCGTGCGCGGCGGCGCCGTCGTCGGCGACGGTGAGGGCGACGTATCCGAGTCGCCCCCAGGGATAGACGATCCGTCCGCCCGGGCGCACCGCCGCCGCCCAGGACCAGGGGACGGTCTCGACGGCGTAGGTGGCGTGGAGGCGGTCGACCCGGCCGCCGCCTGGCACCCCGCCGTCGGCGCCGTCCCCTGCCGCCGCATGGACGTCGAGCCCGGCGTCCGCGAGCCGGGCCCGAGCGACGGCGGCCAGCTGCTCGTCGACCTCGGTGGTCACCACCAGGCCCGGCCCGGCTCGCCAGGCGGCCAGCGCCGCCGTCCAGCCCTGGCCGGTGCCGACGTCCCACACCCGGTGCCCCGGCTCCACCCTGAGGCTGTCCAGCATGTCCGCCACCACGGAGGGCGCGGACAGTGAGGACGACGGGCGGCCGTCGGTGAGCTGGGTGACGGCCGACGCGTCGACGCCGGAGTACAACTCGACGGCCCAGCCGTCCGGGTCGTCGGCGCGGTCGACCGACACGTAGGCCCTGCCGTTCCACCGCCACAGCCGGTCCGGCGCGAAGCGGTCGCGCGGCACGGCGACGAAGGCCTCGCGCAGCCACGGCGAATCCTCCGGCCACGTCCCTCGCCGCTCCATCTCCGCGTGCAGGCGTGCCCGGTGCTCGGCCAGGCGCCCGTCGTCGCTCGCCATCACTTCTTCTTGTGCTTGCCGTTGCTCGGCGGCGGCAGGGGGATCTTGCTATCGGAATTGTCCGGCGGCGGAGTCCCCTGGCTCGGATCCTTCGGCGGCTTCGAGTGCTCTCCCATGCTGTTCTCCTATGGTGATGAGACGGATGCGGTCGGTCGCCACCCTGTCCCGGCACCGCAGGAGGCGGTAGAGGCGTGCGGCAGCGACCGGAGGGCGCGCACGAGAAGTCGGCCCACCCGACTTCTCGTGCAGTCGGTGGGTTGGGATCAGGCGTGGGGGTCGAGCGGGGTGGGGAGGGCGAGTTCGCACCATGTGGTCTTGCCGATGTGGCCGTCGCCACGGAGGTGGGCGCCCCAGGAGGTGGCGAGGGCGGCGACGAGTTCGAGGCCCCGGCCGGACTCGTCCTCGGGGGTGGCCTGGCGGACGGTCGGGAGGTCGGAGTTGGCGTCCGAGACCTCGATGCGGAGCACGGAAGGGGTGGGGAGGAGGACGCGCACGCCGATCATCCGGTCACGCGGGCCACGGGCATGACGGCAGGCGTTGGTGACAAGTTCGCTGAGGAGGATCAGGGCGGTCTCGGCGGTGTCGACGGGCACCTCCCACTCGAAGGCCTGCCGGATGAAGCGGATGCGGGCACGGCCGGCGCTGCGGGGAAGGCGGGGGAACATCCACTCGACGAGGTCGACGGGCTGAGTGAGCATCAGAGTCCTTGGGGGTGTACGGAGGGCGTCACTCGGGAGGGCCGAGTTCGGCCACTTCACCCTTCAAGCGTCGACAGGCGGGCATAGCCTCAGGAGTAACGCGATACGTACAGCGAGAGCATGAACCGCCCTGCGACCAGGGCAGGGAGGGGGACAGGGCCGTGAGCACGCCGAAGGAAAACCCGATGTCGTGGAAGTACTGCGGCGATCAGCTCAAGCGGTGGCGTGCAAAGGCGGGCGTAACCCGGGAGCAGCTGAGCAAGGCGGCCTGCTACGACATCGAGAGCGTGCGGTCGATGGAGGCGGGGAGGCGGAAGCCGTCGTTCAAGCTGCTTCAAGTAGCGGATGAGTTGTGCGACGCGAAGGGGATGCTGCTGGCCGCGACCGACTTCCTGCAGCCGGAGAAGTTCCCGTCCTACTCACAGGGCTACACGGATGCAGAGAGCGTGGCGATCGCAATCCAGTGGTTCGAAGGGCTACTCATCCCTGGCCTGCTCCAAACCGAGGATTACGCCCGAGAGTTGCTGAGCCACAGCTGCCCACCCCTGGACGACGAGACCGTGGAAGCGCGAGTGGCCGCGCGACTCCAGCGCCAGGAAAGGCTGCATCGCTCGATGACTGTGATGTTCAGCTTCGTTGTCTACGAAGCCGCCCTTCGGTCAATGGTCGGCGGACGAGCCTGCATGAAGCGGCAGCTCCATCACCTGCTGGAGGTCGCCAAGTTGCGTAATGTGTCAGTACAGGTGCTTCCGGTCGGACGCGGCGCCTACCAGGGACTCGGCGGCTCCCTGATCCTGCTGGAGTCCCCCGAGCACGAGCACTTCGCTTACATCGAGGGTCAAGAAACCGGGGTTCTGTACGCGGACCCAGACAAGGTGAGCATCCTGAACCGCCGCCATGGCATGATCAGCCAGCAGGCACTCGGTGCCGAGGACTCAGCGGACTTCATCAGAAAGGTAGCGGAGGAGCTTTGAGCGACCACGAGTGGTTCAAGTCCAGCTACAGCAACGATCAAGGCGGCGCCTGCATCGAAGTCGCCGTCGCCTGGGGCAAGTCCAGCTACAGCGACGACAATGGCGGCGAGTGCATCGAGGTAGCCTCCTGCCCCTCCGCCATCCACGTCCGGGACTCCAAGGACAAGGCCGGGCCGACCCTCACCTTCTCCCCCGAGGCGTGGTCCGCCTTCGTCGCCTTCGCCTCCGAAGCTCAAGCCGCACAGGCCGAGTGACCCTCAATGGAATGGGTGGGTAACCACCTTCCAACCACCCCCCGTACGCAGCAGATATGACTTATCGTCACGACTTCTCCACAGGCGGTTTCCCCCTGTAGCGTGCGCAGCAACGAAACAACCCCCGCCGGTGTTACCAGCACCGAACGGGGGTCTGACCGGCACGACCGAATGCGACTCGATCCTGTGGCTACTCACGACTCTACCGCCATGGCCGCCCCCGGGTACGGCAAGCAGTCCGCCCCGGAGCAACTCCCCCGCTCCGCGACCGACTTCGCCCACCTCCCCGCCCGCGAGGCATACCTCGCCTCGCTCATCGACCACCTCCCCGACGGCGCCGCCATGGACGTCAAGACCCTCGCCGTCCTTCAGCCCCACTACGGGCAGATGGCCTGCCGCACCGCCCTCAACAGGCTCTCCACCGCAGGTCATCTGCGTCGCGTCCGGGAGCGCGTCAGCTCCAAGGAGTGCCGCTGGGTGTTCCGCACCTACTTCTCCCGCACGCCCCGCTCCGACGCCTGGTGGACGCGCTTCGTCATGACCGGCGAGACGTCAACGCCCGCCGCGCCCGATCCTCCCAAGGAGCGAACGCTCAACCGCACTTCCCCCACTTCGGCCGCCTACGCCGCCCTCGCCGGCCTCGGCCTCGCCGACCCCCGCCTCGCCCTCTCGGCCGCCGACTGCGCGGCCCTCGAACCGCTGGCCGCCGAGTGGCTGGCCCGGGGCACCTCCCCGGCCCTCTTCACTGCCGCCCTCACCGGCGGCCTCCCGCCGGACGTCCACAGCCCGGCCGCCTTCACCCGCCGCCGCCTGCTCGACAAGATGCCCCCGGAACGCCACCCACAGCCGGACCACCCCGCCCGCGTGATCGAGTGCACCGCCTGCCGCACCCCCTGCCGCCCCCAGGCCCTCCTCGGCGGCCTCTGTCGCGCCTGTCGCGGCACTCCCGCGACCCCGCCATCCCGCCGACACCTCTCCCCCACCACCGTCCACCAGCACGCCGCCCGCGTCCGCGACGCTCTCCGACGTCACAGCAGCCCAGCAGCGCGCCTTCGTTGACATGTCAGGCCAAGCTGACGCGGCCTAGATTTCGCATCAACAGATTGCCGAGACGCATGGCGGGTGGGCGTTGGCCGAACGACCCTTCCGCGCTACGCGCGGGCGGTCGGCGCCCGGCTCCACAGCCTGGTCGACCACACCGGCTCGGCCGTCACACCCGCCTGGCAGCCCGCTCCGGTCGAGGTCGAGGTCCACGGGGCCCTCCGGGAGCGCGGCACCGGCACCCGTCCCGCCGCCTGGAGCCGGGCAACACCCAGGCGGACTTCGCCGTCGACGCCGTGGTCCCTGGATCATGAATATTCACAGGCATCAGCGTGAACCTATGCGGAATCCAAAGGTGAACTAGGTAACAGGCCTTTCATTCCAAGCCATCCGGTTTGCCCGCATGCTGAGATCCGTGCGATAGTCAGAGCAGCCCAACGGCGGGCGACACAGCACGCCGCCCTGGGCCGATGACTTCGGCGGGCCCGACCTGGCACTGCCGACGCCCATCGCGCGGCACGCACCCCCTTGGCCGGCGCGATGACCTGCAGGGGCCCCCATCCGCCGGACCACGGCGAATCCGGGGGCCCTGCGTGTTTCCCGGGGAGTGCACGGAACAGCGGTTCGCCCGCCCTCAGGGCCGCTCGCGCACCTTCAGCTCGAACCAGACGCCCTTGCCGCGCGGCAGCAGGTCCGCGCCCCAGCGGTCGGCGAGGTCGTCGACGATCCTCAGCCCCCGCCCGCGCTCGTTCGCCGGCTTGGCCTCGGCGAGGATCATGCACGGCAGCGCCCGTGAGGAGTCCCGGACCTCGATCCGCAGCCACCCGGGCTTGCGGCTGACGTGCAGGCCGATGGTGCGCCCGGCCGCGTGCCGGACCGCGTTGCTGACCAGCTCGCTGGTGAGCAACTCCCCGGCCTCCAGGTGCTGGTGGAGCTCCCAGGACTCCAGGACGGAGAGCACCAGTCTGCGGGCCACCGGGCCCGACTCGGGCCGGGACGGCAGCCGTACCTCGTTGGGGGCCGACGGGTCGCGGAGTCTGCCGGAGTACAGCTCCTCCAGCTCCTCGGAGGTGAGCCGCTCCAGTGCCGAGAGCCCACCGCCCCGGACGTCGATCCAGGATGCCTCGGCCACCACTCCGGCCCCGGGAACCACTGACTGATCTGCTTCGCCCCAACCCGCCATGCGGACCATCATTGCGGAACGCAAGCAGCCGCGTACGGACAATGAGCAAACGATCACGTCGCGTCGGCATATGCCGGATGCAAGAAAGGGTCGACCCGGGCCGAATTCCGTCAAGCCCGGGTTGACCCCTCCCCCACCTCAGCGACCGGTCACCAGGTGCTCCACGGCGCGTTCCAGCCGCTCAGCCCGTTCGACGGGTCGAGCGTCTCCTTCCTCGTCGAGTTCTTCACGACCATCACGTCGCCGACCAGCGAGCCGTCGTAGAACTTGCCCATCGAGGTGTTGGCGCCGCCGCCCTGGACGTCCTTGAGGCCCACGCAGCCGTGGCTGACGTTGTCCTCGCCGAAGGTGCTGCTACTGCTCCAGTAGTTGCCGTGCACGTACGTGCCGGAGTCGGTGAGCCGCATCGAGTGCGGGACCTGGAGGTCGTACGGCGCACCGGTCATGCCGGGCAGGGTGCTGGACTGCATCCGCACCACGCCCTCCTTGGACATGACCACCATCGTCCCGTTCCAGGTGGGGTGTTCGGGCGCGCCGGCGCTGATGTCGATCTCGCTCGTCTGACCTGCCGATACGACCGTCATCTTGTGCGTCGCGGCGTCAACCGTCGAAATCTGGGACCGCCCGATCGTGAAGGGCTCGTCCCGGTCCCCGCCGTACACCCCGGGGGCGATCTCGACGCTCTTGAGGCGGTAGTGCACGACCACCTTGGTCCCGGGCGTCCAGTACTGCTCCGGGCGGAAGTCCAGCCGGCGGTCGCCGAACCAGTGGCCCTTCACCACGGTGCCGTTGTTGGTCTCGAAGCTGATGCCCCGGGCGACCTCGTCCTTGTTCGCGACGTCCTTGCTGAAGTTCACCGAGACGATCATGCCGACGCCGTACGTCGCGTCGTTGTCCACGTTGTCCGAGGCCTTGGCGAGCGCCGTCGGCGTCAGCGTGGAGAAGTCGCTGTCCGCCGTGGCGACCGCGCCGTCGGCGTCCGCAGCCATCGCGCTGACCTGGTAGGCGGTGCCCACCTCCAGGCCGGCCGTGGGCGTCCAGGAGGAGCCGTCGGCGGAGATGGTGCCGGGGACCTCCCTGCCCGCCTTGTCGTTCACCTTGACGGTGGTGAGCTTGCCCCCGGTCGCGCCGATCTTCAGCGCGTTCGGCGCCACGTCCACCGAGCCGGGCTTGGGCTCGATGCTCACGGCCGCCTTGGAGACCTTCGGCACCGTGCCGGTGGACGCCGCCGCGCTGGGCGCCGCCGCCGGCTTGGCACCGGCCGCACCCGCCCCCAGGTCGGCCTTGGCCGCGCCGCCCGCCGTGCTCCCACCGCCCCCGCCGCAGGCGGCCGTCAGCGCCATCGCGCCGCCGACCAGACCGACCGCCACCACTCTGCGTATCGACCTCAACGTCGATCCTCCCTCAGAACCCCGTGATCCCCGTGAATCCGGCGGACCCGAACGTCACACGCTCCGGGCCATCGGAAAGGTTGCGCCATTCGTGGGGCTCGTCGCCCCGGAAACCGCGGCGGCCCGACCCCAACGGGTGAGGATCGGGCCGCACGACGGCGAACTCGCCGGAAGGCCCGGAACAGCCGGGCCCGCTACCGGGAAGGGCCTACCAGGCGGCCCAGTCCACGTTCCAGCCGCCCAGCCCGTTGGAGGGCGAGACGGTCTTCTCCTTGGTGTTCACGACCTTGATCGGGTCGCCGACCATCGAGTCGTTGAAGAACTTGCCGGCGACGGAGGAGTCGCTGCCGCCCTTCACGTCCTGCATCGACACACAGCCGTGGCTCGCGTTGGTCTTGCCGAACGGGCTGGCCCAGTAGTTGCCGTGCACGAAGGTGCCGGAGGTGGTCAGCCGCATCGCGTGCGGGACGTCCTTGATGTCGTACTCGCCACCGAGACCGACGGTCTGCGAGTTCATCCGGGTGACCTTCTCCTTGGACATGACCACCATCGTCCCGCCCCAGGACGGCGTGGCGTCCGCGCCCAGGGTGACCGGCACGGTGGTGCTCTGGCCGTCCCGCTCGATGGTCATCTGGTGCGACTTGGCGTCCGCCGTGGAGACCATCGACCGGCCGATGGTGAACGGCTCGTCCTTGTCCACGTCGCCGTAGATGCCGGGGGCGACCTCGACGTTCTTCAGCCGGTACTTGACGGTCACCTTGGTGCCCGGCGCCCAGTACTTCTCCGGACGGAAGTCCACCCGGCGGTCGCCGAACCAGTGGCCCTTCACCACGGTGCCGTTGCTGGACTCGATCGTGATGCCCTTGAGGACGGCGTCCTTGTTCTTGACGTCCTTGTTGAAGTTCACCGAGACGATCATGCCGACGCCGTAGGTGGCGCCGTCGCTGATGTTGTCGTTGGTGGAGACCTTCTTCTCCGGCGTCAGCGTGGTGAAGGTGGTGGTGGACGCGGCCACCAGCCCCTCCGCGTCCTTGGCCTGCGCGTTCACCTTGTACGCCATGCCGACGGCGAGCGCTCCCGTGGGCTTCCAGCCGGCGCCGTCCGGGGTGATCGCACCCTCGACCGGCTTGCCGTCCTTGTCGGTCACCTCGACCGTGCTGAGCTTGCCGTTGGAGACGGCCACCTCCAGCCCGTTCGGCGCGACGTCCTGGGCGCCGTCGGCCGGCTGGACGGCGAGCACCGCGGCCGAGGGCTTCGGCGTCGCCGAGCCACCGCCCGCGTCCGCCGCCGGCGCGGAGGCCGCGTTGCCGCCGCCGGAACCCCCCGAGCCGCCGCCCTTGTCGTCGTTGCAGGCAGCCGTCAGCAGCAGCACCCCGCCCATGACCAGCGCCATCGCACTCCGGCGCCCGTAGCGGTTGGTGGTGCGTATCGCTGCGCCGACCGTCTTACCCGTCTTCACGGTTTCTCCCCTCCCGGTATCCACTCACTTGACGCGTTGAGTGCCCCCATGAGTTGCACCGTCCGGCCGATCTTTCCGGCCGGATTCCGGACGCGCCGGAGCAGGATAGCTAAGCCGTCCGAGTGAAACCTGAGAGGAGTCGGGTTGACGAGAAGTGAAGGTTCGGAGGAGGCCTACGGAACCGGCCGCAGCGCGCTCCCGGCCACCCACTGGTCCCACGGCACGTTCCAGCCGTTGAGCCCGTTCTGCGGCGGCACGAAGTCCCCGGAGGAGGCCTTCACCTCCAGCACGTCCCCCGGCACGGTGTGCTCGAACAGCCAGCCCGCCGGGGAGTCCTTGCTCGCCCCGCCCTTGGCGTCGGCCAGCCCGATGCAGCCGTGGCTGGTGTTGGCGGTGCCGAACACCCCGGGATCCGCCCAGTAGTTGCCGTGCACGAAGGTGCCGGAGGTGGTCAGCCGCATCGCGTGCGGGACGTCCTGGATGTCGTACTCGTCGCCCATGCCGACGGTCTGCGAGTTCATCCGGGTCACCTTGTACTTCTCCGACACCACCATCACCCCCCGGTAGGTGGAGTGGTCGGGGCTGCCGCCGGAGATCTTCAGCACCCGGACCACCTGGCCGCCCCGGCCCGCCCGGACGGTCATCGTGTGGGCGTCCAGGTCGACGGTGGAGACCTGCGCCCGGCCGACGGTGAAGTGCAGGTCCCGGCTCTGCGTCCCGAACGCCCCCGGCGCTCCCTGCACGTCCTTGAGCCGCAACGCCACCGTCACCCGGGTGCCCGCCGCCCAGTACTGCTGCGGACGGAAGTCCAGCCGCTGCCCGTCGAACCAGTGCGCGGCCACCGGCACCGGCGGGTCCGCGACGACCCGGACGGCCTTCTCCACCGCCGCCCGGTCGGTGATCGGACGGCTGAAGCGCAGCGAGACCGGCATGCCCACGCCGACCGTGGAGCCGTCCTCCGGGGTGAAGAACGCCGCGAAGGTGTGCGCCCGCGCGACGGTCGTGAACGCCGAGTGCCAGGCCGCCCTGCGCCCCTGGTCGTCCTCCGCGACGGAGTCCAGCGTGAACGCCGTCCCGAGCGGCAACGGCCCGTCCGGCACCCACCCGCCGCCGTCGGCCGCGATCGTCCCCGGAACCTCGGTGCCCTTGCCGTCCGCCAGCCGCACGGACACCAGCCGCCCCTGCGTCACCCCCACCCGGACGGCGCCCTCCGGCTGCACGTCCTGCGCCCCGTCGGCCGGCTGCACGGCGAGCACCGCCCGGGACGGCACCGGCGGCACCGCCCACGCACCGCCCTCGGCCGCGTCCCCCTCCGACACCCCCACCGGGCCGCCACAACCCGCCAGGACGACCAGACAGCAGACCACCGCCGCCACGCCCCGCGCCCACACCCGTCCTCGGCGCCGCATCCCGGGGCCCCTCCCACTGTTCACAACCGACGCCCGGAACAACGATGGCCCTCGACACGGGGACACGCCGATCACCCGGAATCCCCCGACCCACGGAAACCCCCACCGCTTCTGCCGGACGCAATCCGGGAAAGAGAAGGTGAATGGACCCGGAACACCCCGCCCAGGAAGGCCACCGCCATGGCGTCGGCACCGCACCTGAACCCCGGCAACTGGCAACCCCTGGGCGCCCGCCTCCGCACCGACCACCGAGGCCGCCGGGGCACCGACTTCGCCCTCTGGGCCGCCGGCGCCGAAGCCGTGGAGCTCTGCCTGTTCGACGAGGAGGGCCACGAGACCCGCCACCCCCTCACCGAGCAGGACGCCCAGGTCTGGCACGGTTTCCTCCCCGGCGTGCTCCCGGGCACCCGCTACGGCTTCCGCGTGCACGGCCGCTGGGACCCGTGGACCGGCGCCCGCTGGAACCCCGCCAAGCTGCTGCTCGACCCGTACGCCCGCGCCGTCGACGGCTGTTACACCTCCCACGACGCCGCCTGCGCCTCCGTCCGCAACTGGCCCGAGGCGGACGTCGCCGACACCGTCCGGGACAACCGCGACTCCGCGCCGTACGTCCCGAGATCGGTGGTCGTCCACGACGACGAACGCCACGAGGACGGCGACCGCCCGAACACCCCCTGGTCCGAGACGGTCCTCTACGAACTCCACGTGCGCGGCTTCACCATGCGCCACCCGGAGATCCCCCCGCACCTGCGCGGCACCTACGCCGGCCTCGCCCACCCCGCCGCCCTCGCCCACCTCACCCGCCTCGGCGTGACGGCCGTCGAGCTGCTGCCCGTGCACCAGTACGCCAGCGAGGACCACCTCCAGGCCCGCGGGCTCGTCAACTACTGGGGCTACAACACGATCGGCTACTTCGCCCCGCACGCCGGCTACTCCGCCTCCGGCTCCCGCGGCGGCCAGGTCGGCGAGTTCAGGCGGATGGTCCGCGCCCTGCACGCCGCCGGGATCGAGGTGATCCTCGACGTGGTGTTCAACCACACCGCCGAGGGCGGCGCCCTCGGCCCGTCACTCTCACTGCGCGGCATCGACAACGCCGCCTACTACCGCCTCCCGCCGAACCACCCGCGCGGCTACGCCGACTACACCGGCTGCGGCAACACCCTGGACACCCGCCGCCCGCAGGTGGTCCGGCTGATCACCGACTCGCTGCGCTACTGGGTCACCGAGATGGGCGTGGACGGCTTCCGCTTCGACCTCGCCGCCGCCCTGGCCCGCGGCGGCCCGAGCGGCGGCGACGCCGTCGACATGGACCACCCCTTCCTCACCGCCGTCTCCCAGGACCCCCTGCTCGGCCGGGTGAAGCTGATCGCCGAGCCCTGGGACGTCGGCCCGGGCGGCTACCAGCTCGGCGGCTTCCCCCCGCTGTGGGCCGAGTGGAACGACCGGTACCGCGACACCGTACGGGACTTCTGGCGCGGCGCCCGCCCGGACGTGCGCGAGCTCGGCTACCGCCTCTCCGGCTCCTCCGACCTCTACCAGCGGGCCGGCCGCCGCCCGTACGCCTCCGTCAACTACGTGACGGCGCACGACGGTTTCACCCTGCGCGACCTGGTCTCCTACGACCGCAAGCACAACGGGGCCAACGGCGAGGACAACCGCGACGGCACCGACGACAACCGCTCCTGGAACCACGGCGCCGAGGGCGAGACGACCGACCCCGCGGTCAACGCGCTGCGGCTGCGCCAACTGCGCAACCTGACCGCCACCCTGCTGCTCTCCGCCGGCGTCCCGATGCTCACCGCCGGGGACGAACTGGGCCGCACCCAGGGCGGCAACAACAACGCCTACTGCCAGGACAACGAGGTCGGCTGGCTGGACTGGTCACTGCTGGAGCAGCCCGGCTGGCAGGAGCTGTGCGCGTTCACCGCCCGGCTGGTCCGGCTGCGCCGGGCCCACCCGGTGCTGCGCCGGCGGGCGTTCTTCTCCGGCCGGGCCACCACCCCGGGCGGCCGGCCCGACCTCACCTGGTTCACCCCGCGCGGCACCGAGATGACCGAGGCCGACTGGTTCGCACCGACCGCCTGCCTCGGCATGCTGCTCTCCGGCACCGCGCTGCCCGAACGGGACGAGGACGGGCCGGCACCCGGCGACGACAGCTTCCTGCTGGTGCTCAACGCGGGCCACGAACCGGTGGCGTTCACCCTGCCCGGCGAACCCTGGGCGGCGCCGGCGGCCCCGTACGAGAGCGTGGTCGACACCGCGGACCCGGGCCCGGGCGGCACCGTCGTCCTGGGCGGCACCCTCGCTCCGGGCGGCACCGTCGTCCTGGGCGGGCGCTCGCTGCGCCTGCTCCGCTCCCCCGCCCAGGAGACGTAGGCATCAGCTGCCGGCGTGCCCGACCTCGACGTTCTCCAGCACACCGATCGCGTCCGGCACCAGCACCGCCGCCGAGTAGTAGGTGCTGACCAGGTACGAGGCGATCGCCTTCTCGTCGATGCCCATGAAGCGGACGTTCAGACCCGGCTCCACCTCGTCCGGGATCCCGGTCTGGGTGAGGCCGACCACGCCCTGGTTGTCCTCGCCGACGCGCATCGCGATGAACGCGCTGGTCTGCTGGCCGGACACCGGGATCTTGTTGCACGGGAAGATCGGCACCCCGCGCCAGGTCGGCCGGTGCTTGCCGAGGACGTCGACCGCGGACGGGTAGAGGCCGGCCCGGTTGCACTCCCGCTCGAAGGCCGCGATCGCCCGCGGGTGGGCGAACAGGAAGTCGGTGTCACGGCGCATGCTCAGCAGCTCGTCCAGGTCGTCCGGGGTGGGCGCCCCGGTGCGGGTCTGGATCCGCTGGTCGAAGTCGGCGTTGCTTAGCAGCCCGAACTCCGGGTTGTTGATGATCTCGTGCTCCTGCCGCTCCCGCAGGGCCTCGATGGTCAGCCGCAGCTGCTCCTCGGTCTGGTTCATCGGCTTGTTGTAGAGGTCCGCGACCCGGGTGTGCACCTTGAGGACGGTCTGCGCGACGCTCAGCTCGTACTCGCGCGGCGTCAACTCGTAGTCCACGAAGGCGCCCGGCAGCTCGTACTCGCCCCGGTGGCCGGCCGAGAGGTCGATCCTCGCCTCGCCGTGCTCGTTCTGCGCCTGCGCGGCGTCGGCGGCGAAGCCCAGCAGCTGCTCGCGCAGCGACTCGGAGCGGCCGACCAGCTCCTGGAGCACCGGCCAGGACAGCGCCATCGCGACCCCGGAGGTGCTCGCCCTCACGGTGTACGGCCAGGTGCCGCCGCCCTCGGTGATCGCCTCGTCGCCGAGGGGGTCGCCGTCGGCGAGCGAGCCCAGCACGGTCTGCTCGCCGTACTTGCCGGTGCCGATCCGGTCCACCTTCCCGTGCGCGATCAGGAACACCTCGTCGATCGGCGCCCCCTCCCGCACCAGCACGTCGCCCTGCGCGAAGTCCCGCTGCACGAACCGGCGGGCCATCTCGGCGAGCACCTCCTCGTCCTCGAAGCCGCGCAGCGCCGGCACCTCGGCCAGCGAGGGAGCGATCACCGTCACCGCGGAGCCGGTCTTGGCGAAGCTCACCCGGCCCCGCCCGGGGGCGTAGCTCAGCCGCCGGTTGACCCGGTAGGTGCCCGCGCTGACCTGCACCCACGGCAGCATCTTCAGCAGCCAGCGGGAGCTGATCTCCTGCATCTGCGGCTTCGACTTGGTCGTCGTCGCCAGGTTCCGCGCCGCGGTCGTGCTGAGGCTGAGCTGGGCCCGTACCCGCACGGTTGCGGAACCGTGACCGGGGGTGGGCTCGGTTTCGACCGTCATCCGCGCACTCCTGTCGCCTGCGTGTCCATGGGCATCCGTCAGGAGATGTAATCGGCCGACGAGCAGGCGCTCGCAAGACGCGCGCGGCGCACTCGCCCCTGCACGAACGGATGCGCGCGCCCCATGTTCGCGCCCGCACCGCCCGTTCGGGTGGCCGGTTCTCGCCTGATGCCACCGACAGGGGCGAAAAACCGGATGAGAAGTGACGGTCTCTCTGCCTACCCTCACCGCGATGGCCGAGAACAGACAAGACCCCGACGACCCGACCCCGGCAACCCCCCGAACCGACACGGACACCGCGAGAACCGCGGCCGGCCGGGCCGGGACCGCACCGCGCCACTCCACGGTCCGCTCCCTGCTCCGCCTGCGGCCGTACGCCCGCGCCGTCCGCGGCCGGCTGGCCGTCTCGGTGACGGCCGCCTCGCTCGGCATGCTGAGCACCCTCGCCGTCCCGGTGGTCCTCGGCCTGATCGTGGACGGCCCGCTCGCCGAACACGACCTGGCCGGCCTCTGGCCGCTGGTCGGCCTGCTGGTGGTCCTCGGCCTGGTCGAGTCCGCGCTGTTCTTCACCCGCCGGGTGGTGCTGGCCCGCCCGCTGGCCGGGCTGGAGACGGCCATGCGCGGGGACCTCTTCGCCAAGCTCCAGCGGCTGCCGGTCTCCTTCCACGACCGCTGGGGCTCCGGCCAGCTGCTCTCCCGGGCCACCGCCGACATGTACACCATGCGGCTGTTCCTGGCCTTCCCGCTGGTCTTCCTGGTCGTCAACTCGGTGATGTTCCTGGCCGGCACGGTGGTGATGTTCACCCAGGACTGGCGGCTCGCACTGATCGCCCTCGTCCCTGCGCTCCCGCTGTTCGTGCTCACCCGGCGGTTCGAGGCCCGCTACTCCGACGTCTCCCGGCTCGCCCAGGACCAGAACGGGGACCTCGCCACCGTGGTCGAGGAGTCCGTCCTCGGCATCCGCATCCTCAAGGCCTTCGGCCGCCACCGCTCGATGGCCGAGCGCTTCCGCACCCAGTCCCAGGAGCTGCGCGGCACCGAACTGCGCAAGGCGCACCTGCTCGCCAACCTCTGGGCGGTCATCGTCGGCCTGCCGGAGATCGCGCTCGGCTGCGCCCTCGCCGTCGGCGCCTACCTGGTGGCCCACGACGAACTGAGCGCCGGCACCCTGGTCGCCTTCCTCTCCACCGCGCTCGCGCTGCGCTGGCCGGTCGAGTCGCTCGGCTGGCTGCTCGCCTACGCCAACGAGGCGGCCACCGCCACCGACCGCTTCTTCGAGGTGCTGGACGAGCCCGAGAGCCCCGACCCCGGCACCGCCACCGAACTCGCCGCCCCGGACGGCATCCGCTTCACCGGCGTCCGCTTCCGCTACCCCGACGCCCCCGAGGACGGCCCCGACCTGCTGGCCGGCATCGACCTGCACGTCCGCAGCGGCGAGACCATGGCCCTGGTCGGCGCCACCGGCAGCGGCAAGACCACGCTCACCGCGCTGCTCCCCCGGCTGTACGAGGCCACCGCCGGCACCATCACCCTGGACGGCCGGGACATCCGCGAACTGCCCCGGCAGCGGCTGCGCGAACTCGTCGCCGTCGCCTTCGAGGAGCCCACCCTGTTCTCCGCCACCGTCCGGGAGAACGTCCTGATGGGCGCCCCCGGCGCCGGTGAGGAGCAGCTGCGCACCGCCCTCGCCACCGCCCAGGCCGGCTTCGTCGAGAAGCTCCCGCAGGGCCCGGACACCGAGGTCGGCGAGCAGGGCCTGAGCCTGTCCGGCGGCCAGCGCCAGCGCCTCGCGCTGGCCCGCGCGGTGGTCGGCGACCCGGCTTTCCTGGTGCTGGACGACCCGCTCTCCGCGCTGGACGTGCACACCGAGGCGCTGGTCGAACGGGCACTGCGCGAGGTCCTCGGCACCACCACCGCCCTGGTGGTCGCCCATCGCCCCAGCACCGTGCTGCTCGCCGACCGGGTCGCGGTGCTGGCGGACGGCCGGATCGTGGCCGTCGGCACCCACCAGGAGCTGCTGCGCGACTGCGCGCACTACCGAGAACTGATGTCGGGCGAGGCCGCCCCGGTGCCCGAACGGAGCAGCGCATGACCACCACCGCCGAACCCCTGCAGACCGGGCCCGCCGAGCCGCCCGGGGAGGAGCTGCCCCCGCCGCCCGCCGACGAGGAGGACATCCCCGTCCCGGCGGGCGCGCCCCGGGCGCTGCTGCGCTCGCTGCTCGGCCCGCACCGGGCCCGGATCGCCGTCGCGATGGTGGTGATCCTGGTCCAGCAGGCCGCGCTCCAGTCCGGCCCGCTGCTGGTCGCGGTGGCGATGGACCGCGGCATCCCGGCGCTGCGCGAACACGACTCCGGCCCGCTGATCGCGGTGGTCGCCGCCTACCTGTTCTGCGCGCTGCTCAGCCCGGTGCTGCAGTGGGCGTTCATCAAGATCAGCGCCCGGGTCAACCAGGACATCGTGCTGGAGCTGCGCGGCCGGATCTTCCGGCACGCCCAGCGGCTCGGCCTGGACTTCCACGAGCGCTACACCTCGGGCCGGATCATCTCCCGCGCCACCAGCGACATCGACGCGCTGCGCGAGCTGCTCTCCGAGGGCCTGCAGGAGCTGCTGACGGTCTTCCTGTCGGTCTGCTACATCTCGGTGCTGCTGCTGGTGCTGGACTGGCAGCTCGGCCTGGTCTCGCTGGCGGCCTTCCTGCCGCTGGCCCTGATCGCCCGCTCCTTCCGCCGTCGCTCGCGCCGGGTCTACCGGCGCTCGCGCACCTCGGCGGCCTCGCTGATCGTCCGCTTCACCGAGACCATGAACGGCATCCGCCCGGTGCAGGCCTTCCGCCGGGAGAAGGCCAACGACGCCGCCTTCGCCGTGGTCAACAAGCAGTCCGCCACCGCAACGGCGGACGGCCTGCTGGAGATCGCCCGCTACGTCGGCCTCTCCCGCGCCACCGCCAACCTGTGGACCGCCGGCGTGGTGCTGCTCGGCGCGTACCTGGTCGTGGACGACGCGCTGGAGCTGGGCGTGCTCACCGCCTTCGCGCTCTACCTGCGCCGGCTCTTCGACCCGATCGACCAGCTGGCGATGTTCCTCAACAGCTACCAGTCGGCCGCCGCGGCCCTGGAGAAGATCTCCGGCCTGCTCGCCCACGAGCCGACCGTCGCCGAGCCGGCCGAGCCCACCGCGCTGCCCGAGTCCTCCGGAAAGGGCCGCGCCGTCTCCTTCGAGGGCACCCGCTTCGCCTACCGGACGGGCAAGGAGGTGCTGCCGGTCTTCGACCTGCTGATCCCGGCCGGGCAGACGGTCGCGGTGGTCGGCGCGACCGGCGCGGGCAAGTCGACGGTCGCCAAGCTGCTGGCCCGCTTCTACGACCCGACCGACGGCCGGATCCGGCTGGACGGCGTGGACCTGCGCGAGCTGGCCACCCCCGAGCTGCGGCGCGGGGTGGTGATGGTGACCCAGGAGTCCTTCCTGTTCTCCGGCACCGTCGCCGAGAACATCGCGATCGGCCGCCCCGGCGCCACCCGCGAGGAGGTCGAGCAGGCCGCCCGCGACATCGGCGCGTACGAGTTCATCGCCGCCCTGCCGGACGGCTTCGACACCGACGTGCGCAAGCGCGGCGGCCGGATCTCGGCCGGCCAGCGCCAGCTGGTGGCCTTCGCCCGCGCCCTGCTGGCCGACCCCTCGGTGCTGATCCTGGACGAGGCGACCAGCTCGCTGGACGTCCCCGGGGAGCAGGCCGTGCAGCGGGCGATGCGCACCGTGCTGGCCGGCCGGACGGCCGTGATCATCGCCCACCGGCTCTCCACCGTGGAGATCGCCGACCGTGTCCTGGTGATGGATCAGGGCCGGATCGTGGAGGATGGCTCCCCACGGGAGCTGATCGACGGCTCCGGCCGTTTCGCCGCCCTCCACCGGGCCTGGCGGGACAGCCTGGTCTAGGGTCAGCCCGGGCCCGGCTCCAGGGCCCCACGAATGTGCCCGTCCGGGTGCGCCGTCACGCACCCGGCCGGGCCACCCCACTTGCCGAACAGGAGTACGGGCGCGACCGTCCGCGCGGTTCACGACCGGACGGCCGCCCTCCGCCCGCGCGGACGGGCGGGTGGAGGGCGGCCGTCCGGGGGACGGCCCCGGGCTCAGCGCAGCAGCCCGGCGTCCATCCCGGCCGACTCGGCCGGCAGGGCGACCAGCCCCAGCTCGGCCGGCGAGGCCAGCCGCGGATGCGCGGGCAGCACCCGGACGGTGTAGCCGAACGGGCCCGTCCGACACAGCTCCAGCGAGCCCTCGTAGCGGGTGCGACCGTCCAGGTCGGGCCCGCCGACCGGCTTGAGGGCGAGCAGGCAGGCCTCCGAGATCCGGTCCCGCTCGTCCACCCGACCGGAGACCGCCTGCACCTCGACGTCGCCCGGCTCCAGCGTCCCGAGCGCGACCTGCACCCGCAGCGCCAGCGAGCTGCCCAGCTCCTGCGCCTCGGCCGGGCAGTCCGCCTCCACGTGCTCGACCCGGACGGCCGGCCACGCCTCCCGGACCTTCGCCTTCCAGGCCGCCAGCTCGCGCGCGCCCGTGAACCGGCCGCCCGCCTGCTGCCCCGCCAGCTCCCGCTGGGCCTGCGCCGCCGGCGCGTACAGCCGTTCGACGTACTCCCGGACCATCCGGCCGGCCAGCACCTTGGGCCCGAGGGTGACGAGGGTGTGCCGGACCATGGAGATCCACTGCTGCGGCAGCCCGTCCGCGTCCCGGTCGTAGAAGCGGGCGGCGACCTGGTTCTCGATCAGGTCGTAGAGCGCGGCCGCCTCGATGTCGTCGCGCCGCTCGGCCTCGCCGCTGTCCGGGTCGAGCGCCCCGCCGCTCTCGTCGGCGGTGGGGATCGCCCAGCCGTTGCGGCCGTCGTACCACTCGTCCCACCAGCCGTCCAGGACGGACAGGTTGAGGCAGCCGTTGAGCGCGGCCTTCATCCCGGAGGTGCCGCAGGCCTCCAGCGGGCGCAGCGGGTTGTTCAGCCAGACGTCGCAGCCCGGGTAGAGGCGCTGGGCCATCGCCATGTCGTAGTCCGGCAGGAAGACGATCCGGTGCCGCACCGCCGGGTCGTCGGCGAAGGCGACCATCTGCTGGATCAGCCGCTTGCCGCCGTCGTCGGCCGGGTGGGCCTTGCCGGCCACCACGATCTGCACCGGCCGGGTGGGGTGCAGCAGCAGGGCCCGCAGCCGCTCCTGGTCGCGCAGCATCAGGGTGAGCCGCTTGTACGAGGGCACCCGGCGGGCGAAGCCGATGGTGAGCACGTCGGGGTCGAGCACCGAGGAGACCCAGCCGAGCTCGGCCTCGCCGGCCCCGCGCCGGCGCCAGGAGGCGCGCAGCCGGCGACGGGCCTCCTCCACCAGCTGGGCCCGCAGGGTGCGCCGCAGCTCCCAGACCTCGGTGTTGCCGATCCTCTCCAGGCCGGTCCAGCGCTTGGTCTCGCCGGTGGTCATCGCCTCCTCGGCGCGCTCGGCGCCGATCTCGGCGGCGCCGAGCCGCACCACCGCCGGGTCGATCCAGGTGGCGGCGTGCACGCCGTTGGTGACCGAGGTGATCGGCACCTCGGCGGGGTCGAAGCCGGGCCACAGGCCGTTGAACATCGAGCGGCTGACCTCGCCGTGCAGGGTGGAGACCCCGTTGGCGCGCTGGGCCAGCCGCAGGCCCATGGCGGCCATGTTGAAGAGCTTCGGGTCCCCGTCGGACCAGCTCTCCGCGCCGAGCGCGAGCACCTGGTCGACCGGCACGCCCGGGAGCGCGGCGTCGCCGCCGAAGTGGCGGGCGACCAGCTCGCGGTCGAAGCGGTCGATGCCGGCCGGGACGGGCGTGTGGGTGGTGAAGAGGGTGCCGGCCCGGACGGCCTCCAGGGCGGCGGCGAAGTCGAGGCCGGTGCGGTCGTCGGCGATCAGTTCGCGGATGCGTTCCACGCCGAGGAAGCCGGCGTGGCCCTCGTTGGTGTGGAAGACGTCGGGGGCGGGGTGGCCGGTGAGCCGGCAGTAGGCGCGCACCGCCCGGACGCCGCCGATGCCGAGCAGCATCTCCTGGAGCAGCCGGTGCTCGCTGCCGCCGCCGTACAGCCGGTCGGTGATCTCCCGCTCGGCCGACGAGTTGGCCTCGATGTCGGAGTCGAGCAGCAGCAGCGGGACCCGCCCGACCTGGGCCTTCCAGATGTGGGCCGCCAGGGTGCGGCCGCCGGGCAGGGCGAGGTCGACCCGGCTCGGGGTGCCGTCGGCCTCGCGTAGCAGGCTGACCGCGAGTTCGTCCGGATCGAGCAGCGGATAGCGCTCCTGCTGCCAGCCGTCCCGGCTGAGGGACTGGCGGAAGTAGCCGTGCCGGTAGAACAGGCCGACGCCGACGACCGGCACGCCGAGGTCGCTGGCGGCCTTGAGGTGGTCGCCGGCCAGGATGCCGAGCCCGCCGGAGTACTGGGGCAGCGCGGCGGCGATGCCGTACTCGGGCGAGAAGTAGGCGATCGCGGCGGGCAGCGGGGCGGCCTCGGAGTGCTGCCGGTTCTGGTACCAGCGGGGGCCGGTGAGGTACTCGCGCAGGTCGTCGGCGAGGTCGCCGAGTCTGCGCAGGAAGCGCCGGTCGGTGGCGAGCGCGGCCAGCCGGGCGGCCGGGACCTCCCCGAGCAGCCGTACCGGGTCCTCGCCGGTCGCGGCCCAGACCTCCGGGTCCACGGACCGGAAGAGGTCCCTGGTCTCGGGGTGCCAGGACCAGCGCAGGTTGAGGGCCAGCTCGTGCAACGGCTGGAGTTGTTCGGGCAGGACGGTGCGGACGGTGAATCTGCGGATTGCCTTCACGGCGTGAAGCGTAGCCTCGGCGGTCGGCCCGACAGTGCGTCAAGTGGGCTATTGGGCATCCGTTCGGGCTATTGATGAGATCGCATTCGGCGCATTGGTCTGCACGGGGGGCGCGCGAGGCGCACATTTCGGGGGCCCGCGCTACCAATACGTGAACTCTTCGGTACGGTTCCATTTCCGACCACTCATCCGGCCGGGAGAAGGCCCGAAACTACTGTCGTACCGCTGCAAAAACCTTGTCACCGGTGCGAGGATGACCGAAGGCCGTTGATGCTGTGGGGAGTACGACGACGGGTGGCGTCCCCCGCGAAGCAGCACGTCCGAATCCTTTTCGCGTTGACCGTTCCCGCCCTTCTTAGCCCATTCGGCGCTCACCGCGCACGGACGCGTGTCCTCACGCCCGGCCCGCTCGTTCACGGGTGGACCGGGTCGGCCGGGGACGCGCCCCGCGCAGGCGTGCGCCGGGACGCGCACGGGCTCCGGGGCGCCCCGCCGCCGGCTCGGCGGGCGTCGGGCAGGTTGCCGGGAACAGCGGCGCGGGCAGGCTTCCGGTCGCACGTCCTCCCCACCCAGCAGTCCTCCGGTACTCCCCCGGCCCGACCCCGGCCCGCGGGGAGCTGCCGCCGATCTCGGGCAGGAGCTTGGCATGCACGGCGACACGCGGGACCAGTCCACACCGGTGGCCGAAGGCCTCGACGCAGCGGTCGCGGAATCCGCCGGACGGATGGATTCTGACACTCGGACAGATACGGCGATGCCGGCGCCGAGGACGTCCGGAGCGGTCCCTGGCGGATCCTCCGAATCCGAAGCCTCCCCAGCGACTCGACACCCCGGGGTCGAGGAGGACCGGACGGCGGCACCCCGCAGGCGCACCACCACCACGCGCCGCACCACCGCCACCGCCCCGAAGGCCGGCACCGCGAAGCCCGGCGTCGAGTCCGCCGCCGTGCAGCCCCCGGCCACCAGGGCGCCCGCTCGCAAGTCCCCCGCTCGCAAGCCCGCCGCCCGCAAGACGACAGAGAGCGACACCGTGATCGGCCGCATCCCCGTCCTGGACGTCAGTCCCCTCGTCGACTCCGGCCGCCGACCGGCCAAGGCCGTCGTCGGCGAGACCTTCCTGGTCACCGCGACCGTCTTCCGCGAGGGCCACGACGCCGTCAACGCCAACGTGGTGCTGCGCGACCCGCGCGGCCGCAGCGGCCCGTGGACGCCGATGCGGGAACTCGCCGAGGGCACCGACCGCTGGGGCGCGTACGTCACCCCGACGGCGCCCGGCCGCTGGTCGTACCTGGTGGAGGCGTGGAGCGACCCGGTCGCCACCTGGCGCAGGACCGCCTCGGTGAAGCTGCCCGCCGGGATCGACACCGCGCTGGTGCTGGAGGAGGGCGCCCGGCTGCTGGAGCAGGCCGCGGCCGGGGTGCCCAAGAAGGAGGGCCGCGCCGACGTGCTCGCGGCCGCCGACGCGCTGCGCGACCCGTCCCTGCCGCCGCTGTCCCGGCTGGCCGCCGCGCTCGCGCCCGAGGTGCTCGACGCGCTGACCCGCCACCCGCTGCGCGAGCTGCTCAGCGCCTCCCGCCCGCTGCCGCTCCAGGTCGACCGCGAGCGCGCGCTGTTCGGCTCCTGGTACGAGTTCTTCCCCCGTTCGGAGGGCGCCGTGGTCGACCCGACCGGGGTCGAGCCGCCGTGTTCCGGCACCCTGCGCAGCGCCGCCGAGCGGCTGCCGGCCATCGCCGCGATGGGCTTCGACGTGGTCTACCTGCCGCCGGTCCACCCGATCGGCCGAGCCTTCCGCAAGGGCCCGGACAACACCCTGACGGCCGGTCCGCACGACGTCGGCTCGCCCTGGGCGATCGGCTCCCCCGAGGGCGGCCACGACGCCGTCCACCCGGACCTCGGCACCATCGAGGACTTCGACCACTTCGTCGCCGAGGCGCAGGCGCTGCACCTGGAAGTGGCGCTGGACTTCGCCCTCCAGTGCTCCCCCGACCACCCCTGGGTGAACAAGCATCCGGAATGGTTCAGCCACCGCACGGACGGCACCATCGCGTACGCCGAGAATCCGCCGAAGAAGTACCAGGACATCTATCCGATCAACTTCGACCAGGACATGGACGGAATCGTCAAGGAAACAATCCGGATCCTCCGGTTCTGGATGTCCCACGGCGTGCGGATCTTCCGGGTCGACAACCCCCACACCAAACCCGTGGTGTTCTGGGAGAGGGTGCTCGCCGACGTCGCCCGGACCGACCCGGACGTCGTGTTCCTGGCCGAGGCCTTCACCCGCCCGGCGATGATGCACACCCTGGCGAAGATCGGATTCCACCAGTCGTACACGTACTTCACCTGGCGCACCACCAAACCGGAACTCACCGCGTACCTCACCGAGCTCACCGGTGACGCCGCCGCCCACATGCGGCCCAACTTCTTCGTCAACACCCCGGACATCCTCCACGCGTACCTCCAGCACGGCGGCCGGGCCGCCTTCGCGGTCCGCGCGGTGCTCGCCGCCACCCTCTCCCCCAGCTACGGCGTCTACGCCGGCTACGAGCTGTACGAGAACGAGCCGGCCCACCCGGGCTCCGAGGAGTACCTGCACTCGGAGAAGTACGAACTGCGCCCGCGCGACTGGAGCCACACCGACACCCTGGCCCCGCTGCTGACGGTGCTGAACCGGCTGCGCCGCCGCCACCCCGCCCTCCAGCAGCTGCGCGACCTGCGCTTCCACCCCACCGACAACGACCAGGTGCTCGCCTACTCCAAGACCGCGACCACCCCCGAGGGGTTCACCGACCAGGTCATCACCGTGGTGAACCTCGACCCGCACCACGTCCAGGAGGCCACCGTCACGTTGGACGGCGACGGCCCGTACGCGGTGCACGACGAGCTCACCGGCGCCGTCTACACCTGGGGCCGGCACAACTACGTCCGGCTCGACCCCTCAGCCGAGCCGGCTCACCTCCTCACGGTTCGGAGGAACCCAGCGTGACAGTGAACGAGCCCGTCCCCGACACCTTCCCCGAGACCTCGAAGAAGAAGCTCGACCCCGAGTGGTTCAAGCGTGCGGTCTTCTACGAGGTGCTGGTGCGGTCCTTCCAGGACAGCAACGGCGACGGGGTCGGGGACCTCAAGGGGCTCACGGCCAAGCTCGACTACCTCCAGTGGCTCGGGATCGACTGCCTCTGGCTCCCCCCGTTCTTCGCCTCGCCGCTGCGCGACGGCGGCTACGACGTCTCCGACTACACCTCGGTGCTGCCGGAGTTCGGCGACCTCGCCGACTTCATGGAGTTCGTCGACGCCGCCCACGCCCGCGGCATGCGCATCGTCATCGACTTCGTCATGAACCACACCAGCGACCAGCACCCGTGGTTCCAGGCCTCCCGCTCCGACCCGGACGGGCCGTACGGCGACTTCTACATGTGGGCCGACGACGACAAGCAGTACCCGGACGCCCGGATCATCTTCGTCGACACCGAGACGTCCAACTGGACCTACGACCCGGTCCGCAAGCAGTACTACTGGCACCGGTTCTTCTCGCACCAGCCGGACCTCAACTACGACAACCCCCGGGTCCAGGACGAGATGATCGCCGGGCTGCGGTTCTGGCTCGACCTCGGCATCGACGGCTTCCGGCTGGACGCGGTGCCGTACCTGTTCGCCCGCGAGGGCACCAACTGCGAGAACCTGCCGGAGACCCACGAGTTCCTCAAGCGGGTCCGCAAGGAGATCGACGCCAACTACCCGGACACCGTGCTGCTGGCCGAGGCCAACCAGTGGCCGGAGGACGTCGTCGACTACTTCGGCGACTTCGGCTCGGGCGGCGACGAGTGCCACATGGCGTTCCACTTCCCGGTGATGCCGCGGATCTTCATGGCGGTGCGCCGCGAGTCCCGCTACCCGGTCTCGGAGATCCTCGCCAAGACCCCGCAGATCCCCGGCGGCTGCCAGTGGGGCATCTTCCTGCGCAACCACGACGAGCTGACCCTGGAGATGGTCACCGACGAGGAGCGCGACTACATGTACGCGGAGTACGCCAAGGACCCGCGGATGCGCGCCAACGTGGGCATCCGCCGCCGGCTCGCCCCGCTGCTGGAGAACGACCGCAACCAGATCGAGCTGTTCACCGCCCTGCTGCTCTCCCTGCCCGGCTCCCCGGTGCTCTACTACGGGGACGAGATCGGCATGGGCGACAACATCTGGCTCGGCGACCGGGACGGCGTGCGCACCCCGATGCAGTGGACCCCGGACCGCAACGCGGGTTTCTCCTCCGCCGACCCGGGCAGGCTCAGTCTGCCGCCCATCATGGACCCGGTGTACGGCTTCCAGGTGACCAACGTCGAGGCGCAGCAGAGCAGTTCGAGCTCACTGCTGCACTGGACGCGTCGCATGATCGAGATCCGCAAGCTCAACCCGGCGTTCGGCCTCGGAAGCTACGCCGAACTGCCCTCCAGCAACCCCGCCGTGCTGGCGTTCGTGCGCGAGTACGAGGGGGACCTGGTCATGTGCGTGAACAACTTCTCGCGGTTCGCGCAGCCGACCGAGCTGGACCTGCGGCAGTACGGCGGGCGGTACCCGGTCGAGCTGATCGGCGGGGTGCGCTTCCCGTCGATCGGCGAGTGGCCCTACCTGCTCACCCTGGCCGGGCACGGCTTCTACTGGTTCCAGCTCAGGCAGCCCCCGCGCCTGAGCGGGACCAGGCGGTCGAAGTAACGATCCGTCGCACGCCGCACACCAGCATGGACAGCACCACCAGACCCTCCGGGGGCGCGAGTTGACCCCCGCGCCCCCGGTGTTCTCTGCACCACCGCGTACGGAGAACAGCCCAACGGCCACCCACACGAAGGCGTGACACCCGAGCCGTGCTCGCGTGCCGCGACCGCCGCGCCGCCGCAATCCGGAAGACTGACGGACCCGGCCACGACCCGTCGGGCAGTCCGCGTGCTTCCGGGGAAAGGGAGCCATGTCCGAAACCTCCCGTTCTCAAGCCCACCTCCCGGGCGACGCCCCCGCCACCGCGGCGGGCCCCCGGGGCACCGGGGCCCGGAGAACCACCCTGGGCGTCAGCGAACTCGTCCAGGCGGCCCTGCCACTGATCGCCGCGTGGCTGCCCACCCAGCGCTGGTACGCCGGCAAGGGGCGGCCGATCACCGGCCTCACCCCGGTGGTCGGCACCCCGCTGCAGGTCGGCGACCCGGCCCTGCTGCACCTGCTGCTGCGGGTCGAGCACGCCACCACGGCCGGCGCCCCGCACGGCGACATCTACCAGCTGCTGCTCGGCATCCGCTCCGGCGGGCTCGGGGACATCGGGCCCGGCGCCGTGCTCGGCCGGCTCACCCAGGGCCCGTACGACGGCGCGACCCTCTACGACGCGGTGCACGACCCCGAGCTCACCGGGCGGCTGCTGGAGCACCTGGCCACCGGCGACCGCTTCGGCGCGCTGTCCTTCCGTCGCACCCCCGGCTCCGGACTGCCCACCAACCTACCCGGCCGCGCCTCCACCGCCGAGCAGTCCAACAGCTCGGTCATCTACGGCACCTCGTACATCCTGAAGCTGTTCCGCCGCATCCACCCCGGCACCAACCCCGACCTCGAACTCTCGCTCGCGCTCTCCCGGGCCGGCTCCACCCGCATCCCCCGGGTCGCCGCCTGGTTCGAGAGCCGGATGGAGCGCGCCGAGCCCGCCACCCTCGGACTGCTGCAGCGCTACCTGCCGGACGCCGAGGACGGCTGGGAGCTGGCCCTCGACCAGGTCGGCCGGCTCAAGGGCGACCGCTCCCCCGGCAACTTCGCCATCGAGGCCCACCGGCTCGGCCGGGCCACCGCCGAGGTGCACCGGGTGCTGGCCCGCTCGATGCCGGTCGCCCGGCTCGACCGCACCCAGACCGGGCGGCTGGCCGGCGCGATGGCCGACCGGCTGGACAGCGCCGTCGCCGCCGTCCCCGGGCTGCTGCGCTTCCGGGCCGCGCTGCGCACCGCCTTCCAACAGCTCGCCGACGCCCACCCGGACGGCCTGCCGGTCCAGCGCATCCACGGCGACCTGCACCTCGGCCAGGCGATGCGCACCCCGCACGGCTGGGTGCTGCTGGACTTCGAGGGCGAGCCGGCCAAGTCGGTCAACGAGCGCCGCGAGCCCCAGCCGGCCCTGCGCGACGTCGCCGCGATGCTGCGCTCCTTCGACTACGCGGCCGCCCACCTGCTGGCCGGCGGCCCGGTCGACCCGGAACTGGCCCACCTCGCCGCCGCCTGGGCCCAGCGCAACCGCACCGCCTACTGCGCCGGCTACACCGCCGGCGGGGGCGCCGACCCGGCCGCCTCGCCGGAGCTGATGCGGGCGCTGGAGATCGACAAGGCGGTGTACGAGGTGGTGTACGAGGCCCGGCACCGGCCGAGCTGGCTGCCGATCCCGCTGGCGGCGATCAGCCGGCTGGCCCTGTCCGTCTGAGTCCCGTCCGTCTGAGTCCCGCTTCCCGACCGCCGCTTCCGATCACCGCTTCACCACTGCTTTCCGAGTCCCGCTTCCTGACCACCGCTTCCTGACCACCGTTTCCTGTTCCGCCCGCAGGAGTTCGCCCACCCCCGTCGCAGGAGGACCCCGCCGTGACGCCGATCGACCCGACCGGCCGCCCCACCCGCCCCGTACCGGCCACCTTCCTGGCCGGACCGCTCCCAGCCGAAGGGCGGGCAGCCGAAGGGCGCGCCGGCCGCGGGCGCGGGGCGCACCGGGCGGCCGAGGAGGAGGAGGGGAGTGCCGGCACCGGCGCGGAGCCCCCGGCAGCCCTCCCATCCGCAGCCGCGGACCCCCTGGAACCCGGGCGTCCGGCCCCCAGCGGGGCGCTGCGGCTGCCCGAGGCGCCGCTGCCGCCGGCCGAGGTCGACCGGCTGGTGGGCGGACAGCACCACGACCCGCACGCCCTGCTCGGCGCGCACCCGGTGCACGGCGGCACGGCGATCCGGGTGCTGCGCCCGTTCGCCGAGCGGGTGGTCGTCGAGACCTCCCAGGGGCCGGCCGAACTCACCCACCAGCAGGGCGGGTTGTTCACCGGACTGGTGGCCGGCGGCGACCTCCCCGAGTACACCCTGCTGGTGACGTACCCCGGCGGCGAGCCGCTGCGCCAGTACGACGGCTACCGCACCCCGCCCACCCTCGGCGAACTCGACCTGCACCTGATCTCCGAGGGCCGGCACGAGCAGCTGTGGCGGGCGCTCGGCTCGCACGTGCGCACCGTCGACGGGGTGCCGGGCACCGCCTTCGCGGTCTGGGCGCCGAACGCCGTCGGGGTGCGGCTGATCGGCGACTTCAACCACTGGGACGGCACCGGGCACCCGATGCGCTCGCTCGGCTCGTCCGGGATCTGGGAGCTGTTCGTCCCCGGCCTGGCCGAGGGCACCACCTACAAGTACGAGGTGCACACCCGGCAGGGCTGGGTGCTGGACAAGGCCGACCCGCTGGCCCGGTCCGCCCAGTGCCCGCCCGGCACCGCCTCGGTGGTCACCTCCTCCGGCCACGTGTGGCGGGACGGCGAGTGGATGGCCCGCCGGGCCCGCGCCGCGCACCACCGGGCGCCGATGTCGGTGTACGAGCTGCACCTGCCGTCCTGGCGGCCCGAGCTCACCGACTACCGCGCCATCGCCGAGGAACTGCCGGGCTACCTCAAGGAGTTGAACTTCACCCACGTGGAGTTCATGCCGGTGATGGAGCACCCCTTCGGCGGCTCCTGGGGCTACCAGGTGTCCGGCTACTACGCCCCCACCGCCCGGCTCGGCAGTCCTGACGACTTCCGGTACCTGGTGGACACCCTGCACCGGCACGGCATCGGCGTGATCGTCGACTGGGTGCCCGCGCACTTCCCCAAGGACGACTTCGCGCTCGCCCGCTTCGACGGCGAGCCGCTGTACGAGCCGGCCGACCCGCTGCGCGCCGAGCACCCGGACTGGGGGACGCTGGAGTTCGACTACGGCCGCAAGGAGGTGCGCAACTTCCTCGTCGCCAACGCGGTGTACTGGTGCGAGGAGTTCCACATCGACGGCCTGCGGGTGGACGCCGTCGCCTCGATGCTCTACCTCGACTACTCCCGCGAGGGCGGCGACTGGACGCCCAACCGGTACGGCGGCCGGGAGAACCTGGACGCGGCCGCCTTCCTCCAGGAGATGAACGCCACCGTCTACCGGCGCTGCCCGGGCGTGATCACCATCGCCGAGGAGTCCACCGCCTGGGACGGGGTCACCCGCCCCACCGACGCCGGCGGCCTCGGCTTCGGGCTGAAGTGGAACATGGGCTGGATGCACGACTCGCTGGTCTACATGTCCAAGGAGCCGGTGCACCGCAAGTACCACCACAACGAGATCACCTTCTCGATGGTGTACGCCTACTCCGAGAACTACGTGCTGCCGATCTCGCACGACGAGGTGGTGCACGGCAAGCAGGCACTGGTCTCCAAGATGCCGGGCGACTGGTGGCAGCAGCGCGCCAACCACCGCGCCTACCTCGGCTTCATGTGGTCCCACCCGGGCAAGCAACTGCTGTTCATGGGACAGGAGTTCGCCCAGGGCGCGGAGTGGGACCACGAGCAGGGCCCGCAGTGGTGGGTGCTCGACGAGCAGTGGCCGGCCCACGGGGACCACCTCGGGGTGCGCCGGCTGGTCCGCGACCTCAACCGGTGCTACCTCGACACCCCGGCGCTGTGGGAGCTGGACAGCGTCCCGGACGGCTTCCGCTGGCTCGACGGCGGCGCCGCCGAGGACAACCTGCTCTCCTTCGTCCGGTACGCGACCGACGGCTCGCCGCTGGTCGCGGTCTGCAACTTCTCGCCGGTCGTCCGGCACGGCCACCGGGTCGGCCTGCCCCGACTGGCGGGCCGCGAGCAGCTGTGGGAGGAGGTGCTGAACACCGACGCCGAGGAGTACGGCGGCAGCGGCGTCGGCAACTCCCATCCGGTCAAGGCCGAGCCGGTGGAGTGGGACGGCCAGCCCCGGTCCGCCGAACTGGTCCTCCCGCCGCTCGCCACCGTCTGGTTCCGCCCCGTCCGCTGAGCGCGCACCCCGCCGAACACCCCGGGTGTCCGCCCTTCCCGGCGGGCCCCCGGGCGGGACCTCCGTCCCTTGCCCGAACCCCGCCGTTCTGCTCGCGGACGGCCGTTCGGGGTGCGAAGGTATGGTCGATATGACCACTTTCCGAGACGACGGGACGGAGACACCCACGTGGCGCGCAGCGTGTACGTGACCGGCATCGACCGAGGGGACGGCCGGCAGGCGGTCGAACTCGGGGTCATGGAACTGCTCACCCGCCAGGTGGACCGGGTCGGGGTGTTCCGTCCGCTGGTGCACGCCGCCGCGCCCGGGAAACCGGGCACGGACCACGTGGTCGAGCTGCTGCGCGGCCGCTACCGGCTCGACCTGCCGAGCACCGAGCTGTACGGCCTCACCTACGAGGAGGCCGCCGCACTCCGGGCCGCCCTGGGGCAGGACGAGCTGGTCTCCGTCCTGGTCGACCGCTTCCACGCGCTGGAGCGGCGCTGCCAGGCGGTGCTGGTGCTCGGCACCGACTTCGCCGACACCGGCATCCCGGACGAACTGGCCTTCAACGCCCGCCTGGCCAACGAGTTCGGCGCCGCCGTGCTGCCCGTGGTCGGCGGGCACGGCGCGGACGCCGAGACGGTGATCGCCGAGGTGCGCAACGCCCACCGGGCGTACACCGACCTCGGCTGCCAGACCCTGGCGATGGTCGCCAACCGGGTCGCCTCCGGCGCCAAGCAGCGCATCCAGCGCACCCTCACCGAGAAGCTGCCGATCCCCGCCTACGTCATCCCGGAGGAACCGGCCCTCGCCGCGCCCACCGTCGCGCAGCTGGTCGAGGCGACCGGCGCCGAGGTGCTGATCGGGGACGCCGCCGGCCTCGCCCGGGACGTGCGCGGCTACGTCTTCGGCGGCGCCATGCTGCCCACCTTCCTGGACGCGCTGACCGAGGGCGCCCTCGTCGTCACCCCCGGGGACCGCGCCGACCTGGTGATCGGCTCGCTGGCCGCGCACGCCGCCGGCGCCCCGCCGATCGCCGGCGTGCTGCTGACGCTCGGCCAGCACCCCGGCCCCAACGTGATGGCGCTGGCCGCCCGGCTCGCCCCCGGCACCCCGGTCGCGGTCGTCCCCGAGCGCAGCTGGCCCACCGCCGCCCACCTGACCCACCTGGAGGGCAAGCTCACCTCAGCCAGCCCCCGGAAGGCCGAGATCGCCCTCGGCCTGTTCGAACTGCACGTCGACACCGCCGAGTTGACCAACCTGATCGAGGTCGGCCGGTCCGAGCGGGTCACCCCGATGATGTTCGAGCACGAGCTGCTGGAGCGCGCCCGGGGCGCCCGCCGGCACGTCGTGCTGCCGGAGGGCACCGAGGAGCGGGTGCTGCGCGCCGCCGAGATCCTGCTGCGCCGCAACATCTGCGACCTCACCCTCCTCGGCGAGGTGGACGCCGTCCGCCGCAAGGCCGCGAGCCTGAGCATCGACCTCCCGACCGAGCCGCCGACCGCCGACCGCGCGCAGGTGCGGATCGTCGACCCGGCCACCAGCCCGCTGCGCCGCCAGTTCGCCGAGCTGTACGCGAAGCTGCGCGCCCACAAGGGGATGACCGTCGAACTGGCCCTGGACGTGGTCACCGACGTCTCGTACTTCGGCACCCTGATGGTCCAGGAGGGCATCGCGGACGGCATGGTCTCCGGCGCGGTGCACTCCACCGCCGCGACCATCCGGCCCGCCTTCGAGGTGATCAAGACCTCGCCGGGCGCCTCGATCGTCTCCTCGGTCTTCTTCATGTGCCTGGCCGACAAGGTGCTGGTGTACGGCGACTGCGCCGTCAACCCCGACCCGGACGCCCGGCAACTGGCCGACATCGCCATCCAGTCCGCCGCCACCGCCGCCCAGTTCGGGGTGGAGCCGCGGGTCGCGATGCTCTCGTACTCGACCGGCACCTCCGGCTCCGGCGCCGACGTCGACAAGGTCCGCAAGGCCACCGAGCTGGTCCGCGAACTGCGGCCGGACATCCTGGTCGAGGGCCCGATCCAGTACGACGCGGCGGTGGACGCCCACGTCGCGGCCACCAAGCTGCCGGGCTCCGCGGTCGCCGGGCGGGCCACCGTGCTGATCTTCCCGGACCTCAACACCGGCAACAACACCTACAAGGCGGTCCAGCGCTCGGCCGGCGCCGTCGCGGTCGGCCCGGTGCTCCAGGGGCTGCGCAAGCCCGTCAACGACCTCTCCCGCGGGGCGCTGGTGCAGGACATCGTCAACACCGTCGCGATCACCGCGATCCAGTCGCAGGACCACAAGGAGCCCCAGGCATGAGCGAGCGAAACGAGCTAACGATCAGAAGGTGCGTGTCTCGCGAAGCGACTGCCGGGCGCGGCGAGGTGGGCGCATGAGCGAGGGTACCCGCGTTCTCGTGCTGAACGCCGGCTCCTCGTCGGTGAAGTACCAGCTGATCGACATGCTGGACGGGGCCAAGCCGGCCTCCGGCCTGGTCGAGCGGATCGGCGAGGCCGGCGGGCGGCTGGTGCACACCCCGCGCGGCGGCGAGGCGCGCGAGCGCGTCCAGGTCTTCCCGGACCACTCCGCCGCGCTCAAGGCCGTCGCCGAGGAGCTGTCCGCCGACGGCCTCGGGCTGGACTCCCCCGAGCTGGCCGCGATCGGCCACCGGGTCGTCCACGGCGGCCTGCGGTTCACCGAACCGACCGTGATCACCGACGACGTACTCAAGGAGATCCGCCGGCTGATCCCGGTCGCCCCGCTGCACAACCCGGCCAACATCACCGGCATCGAGGTGGCCCGCGCGCTGCGCCCCGACCTCCCCCAGGTGGCCGTCTTCGACACCGCCTTCCACGCCTCGATGCCCGAGTACTCGGCCCGGTACGCGATCGACAGGGCCGTCGCCGACCAGCACCGGGTGCGCCGCTACGGCTTCCACGGCACCTCGCACCAGTACGTCTCGCGGGCCACCGCCCGGCTGCTCGGCAGGGACCCGGCCGAGGTCAACGTGATCGTGCTGCACCTGGGCAACGGCGCCTCCGCCTCGGCGGTCAGCGGCGGCCACTGCGTGGACACCTCGATGGGCCTGACCCCGCTGGAGGGCCTGGTCATGGGCACCCGCTCGGGCGACATCGACGCCGGCGTGGTGTTCCACCTTCACCGGGTCGGCGGGCTGTCCGTGGACGAGATCGACGACCTGCTCAACCGCCGCAGCGGCCTGCGCGGGCTGTGCGGCGAGAACGACATGCGCGAGATCATGCGCCGGGCCGACGAGGGGGACGAGGACGCCAAGCTGGCGTTCGACTCGTACGTCCACCGGCTGCGCAAGTACATCGGCGGCTACTACGCGGTGCTCGGCCGGGTGGACGCGATCGCGTTCACCGCCGGTGTCGGGGAGAACGCCGCGCCGGTGCGCGCGGCGGCCACCGCGGGGCTGGAGGAACTGGGCATCGCCGTCGACCCTGAGCTGAACTCGGTGCGGTCCGGCGAGGCCCGGATCATCTCCCCCGAGTACGCCCGGGTGGCGGTCGCCGTGGTGCCCACCGACGAGGAGCTGGAGATCGCCCGACAGGCCTTCGCGCTGGTGCACCGGGAACGCCGGGTGTCCGAGGACTGATACGGATCCGTCCCACTCCTCGGAACATTTCGTCGGCGATTCCTCCCGGTGCATGCCGAATGCACGTATAACACGAACGGATAGACTGATCCATATGCGCCGAGCGAAAATTGTCTGCACCCTGGGTCCGGCGACGGACTCCTACGAACAGCTGAAGGCCATCGTCGAGGCGGGCATGAACGTCGCCCGACTCAACATGAGCCACGGCAACCACGCGGACCACGAGGAGCGGTACCGCAAGGTCCGCCAGGTCTCGGAGGACACCGGCAAGGCCATCGGCGTCCTGGCCGACCTCCAGGGTCCGAAGATCCGTCTGGCGACCTTCGCCAACGGCCCGGTGACCGTCGACAACGGCGACGAGTTCACCATCACCACCGAGGACGTCCCCGGTGACCAGTACATCTGCGGCACCACCTACAAGGGCCTGCCCGGCGACGTGAAGCCCGGCGACCCGATCCTGATCAACGACGGCGTCATCGCCCTGGAGGTCGTCAGCGTCGACGGCCCGCGGGTGAAGACCGTGGTGGTCGAGGGCGGCGTGCTCTCGAACAACAAGGGCATCAACCTGCCCGGCGCGGCCGTGAACGTGCCCGCCCTGTCCGAGAAGGACAAGGACGACCTGCGCTTCGCGCTGCGCCTGGGCGTCGACATGATCGCCCTGTCCTTCGTCCGCAACGCGGACGACATCAAGGACGTCCACGAGGTCATGGACGAGGTCGGCATCCGGGTGCCGGTCATCGCCAAGATCGAGAAGCCGCAGGCCGTCGAGGCCATGGAGGAGATCGTCCTCGCCTTCGACGCCATCATGGTCGCCCGCGGCGACCTGGCCGTCGAGTACCCGCTCGAGCGGGTGCCGCTGGTCCAGAAGCAGCTGGTCACCCTGGCCCGCCGCAACGCCAAGCCGGTCATCGTCGCCACCCAGATGATGGAGTCGATGATCCACGCCTCGCGCCCGACCCGCGCCGAGGTCTCCGACGTCGCCAACGCCATCCTGGACGGCGCCGACGCGGTCATGCTGTCCGCCGAGTCCAGCGTCGGCAAGTACCCGGTCGAGACCGTCCGCACCATGAGCCGGATCTGCGAGAAGGCCGAGGAGGAGCTGCTCTCCCAGGGCCTCCAGCCGCTCAACCCGGGCCGCAAGCCGCGCACCCAGGGCGGCTCCGTCGCCCGCGCCGCGTGCGAGCTGGGCGACTTCCTGGACGGCAAGGCGCTGGTCGCCTTCACCAAGTCCGGTGACACCGCCCGCCGGCTGTCCCGCTACCGTTCGCCGATCCCGGTGATCGCCTTCACCCCGGACTCCGCCACCCGCAACCAGCTCTCGCTGAGCTGGGGCGTCGAGGCGTACGTCACGGAGCAGGTGGCCACCACCGACGCGATGGTCGCGCAGGTCGACCGGGAGCTGCTGAAGATGGGCCGGCTCGGCGAGGGCGAGACCGTCATCGTCACCGCCGGTGTCCCGGTCGGCGTTCCCGGCACCACCAACATGGTGCAGGTGCACCACCTGGGCACCCGGAGCGAGTGAGCACCCGTACTGCCCGAACGCCCGTGGGGCGGTCCTCCTTCCCGGAGGGCCGCCCCACGGGCCTTGTGGCGCCGGGTACTCACTGCCGCCCGGACTACTTGTCGCTGTACGGGGCGTCGTCGTTGAACAGGCGCATCCCGGGGATGCGCAGGGTGCCGCCGAACTGGCCGGCCTGCTTGGCGGTGACGCCGGTCAGCTCCAGCTCCAGCGGGATCGGGATGGCGCCGATCAGGTCGTACAGCCAGCGCGGCAGGGTGTCCGGGGTGAGGGTGATCTCGCCCAGGTCGAACACCGGGATGCCGAGCACCTTGGAGAGGTGGCCGGACAGCCGCTCCACGTACATGGTGACCGGGCCGTTGCGCATGGTCGAGGTGGAACCCGGCGCGCCCTGGACGTGGAAGGTCACGCCGTTGCCCTCCAGGGTGGACATGTCGAGGTTGTCGATGTCCACGCTGTCGACCACGAACTTCAGGACGCGCTTGGTGCCGGTCGGGGTCCGCACGTCGTAGACGCCGTGGAAGGCCGCGCCGTGCAGGGCGAGCCGGCTGGTCTTCAGCGTCCAGTTCTGCTCCGGGACGACGTGTCCGGGGGCGGCCGCGGCGGCGGTCAGACCCCGGGTGTCCACATCGCAGTCCGGGTCCTCGGTCGGCGTGGCGGACGGGGTGCCGGAGGCGCCCTCGGAGGGCGTCGCCGAGGCGTCCGCGGACGGCTTCCCGGAGGGCGCCGGCTTGCCGCTCGCCCCGCCGCTCGGCGTGGCGGCGGGCGAGGGCTCGTCGGCGGTGGGCGGGGCCATGGACGGCGCGGCCTGCGGGGCGGCGGCCTTGGCCCGCGGCTGGGTGGCCTGGGTCGGAGCGCCCGTGCCCGGGGCCGGGGTGGCGGGGGCGGCCGGGGTGGTCGGAGCGGCCGGGCTGCCGGGCGCCGCCGGGGTGGTGGTGGGGGCGCCGATCGGGCTCTGGCTCGGCGAACCGTTCGGGTTGAGCAGCCGGCTGACGCCGCCGACGAGGTCGTCGATCAGCCCGGCCTGGGCCGCCGTTCCGGTGCCGCTGCCGGTTCCGGTGCCACTGCCCTGCAGGACCGCGCTCGACACGTCCGCGCCACCGGTGGCGGCGGAACGGACGGCGGACTGCTGGGCGGGCGTGCCGGTGGCCGACGGCTTGACCGGCGAGGTGGGCTGCCCGGTCGGCGCGGCGCTCGGCACCTGGCCCGGCACCGAGCCCGGGTCGGTCGACGGGCCGGCCGGGGGCGCGGTGGCCGGGGCCGAACCCGACGCGCCGGACGGGCCGGGCGGCGGCTCGGGCAGCTCGCTCTTGGGCACCGGCGTCTCGACCGGCGCCACGTCCGGCACCGCGGCCGGAGCGGTGCCGCAGGGCTTGCCCGCGGCGGACTCGGCGACCGCCGGGTTGGGCGTGTAGGCGGCGGCCATCAGCAGTGCGGTCGGCACCGCCGCCATGGCCAGCGCCCGGCCTCTCAGCCGGGCCCGTACGGGCGTGCGCGGGGCCGCGTGCCGGCCGGAGCGCTGCGCGGGAACGGTCGTACCGTCGGCTTGCTCGGCCGGCCCGGTCACCGTGCCTCCTCCTGGTCCACGGTGCCGGCCTGCCGCGGCGCGGCCTGGGCGGGCAGCTCGGCGGTGGGCGCCTCGACGGCGGGCCCGGCGGCGTCCTCGGTGGCGCTCTCGGCAGCGACGCTCTGTGCCACGGTGTTGTCGGCCGCCGCGTCCTCGGCGCCGCCCTTGCCGCGGCGTCGGCGCCGGCCCCTGGCGGCCTCCGCCTGCGCCGTCTCGGGCAGCGGCGCCCAGGAGACCATCAGCCCGCCGCCGATCAGGCCCGGCAGCAGGGCCAGCCCGAAGCCCGCCAGGTTGGAGACCGGGATCGAGACCAGCGTCAGCAGGGTGGTGGCGATGCCGGCGAAGACCCGCACGGCCGGCTGGAACCAGGCCGTCAGCCCGAGCACGATCAGCAGCACGCCGATGATCAGCGCCCCGGCGCCCCCCGTGGTGGCCATGGCCACCGTCATGCCGCCCAACGAGAGGTGGGCGTAAGGGAAGTACATGATCGGGACGCCGGCGATCATGGCCAGCAGACCGCCGTAGTACGGCCGCGTCCGGCGGAACGTACGGAACACCCGGCGCAGCCACTGGGCGGGGTTCTCGTGCTCGGCGGGCCGGTAGGAGGCAAGGGCGCTGGACACGGTGCAGCTCCTCGATGGTGTGAACGAGGGATGGACGAGACGCGGGATCCGGGGACGGCGTACGCGCCGCCCCCGGTCCCGCAGGTGCCGTCACGGCGGGCGGGCCGGGTTCGGTCCGCCCGCCGTCAACGGCCTAGTAGCACTCGCCGGTACCGTCGGTGTGCAGCGCGAGCTTCAGGCCGGAGAGCCGGAAGGTGCCGGCCGAGGTGGCCCAGGCGGTCTGCTGCACGTTGTACAGGTCGGCCTTCTCGGCGGCCTGGGCGAAGCCGGTCGCGCCGGTGGGCAGGCCGCCGAGCTTGGACTTCCAGCCCTGGGTGGCCTCGCCCTTGAGGGTCGAGGCGTCCTGGCCGATGTTGATGTTGCTGAACTCGGCGTCCGCGTTCAGCTGGTCGAGGTCGATCAGCAGGTTCTTGGCGTAGACCTGCTTCTTGACGTCGTCGCTGTTGCCCGCCTCCAGGCGCAGGATGATCTTGGGCAGCTTCCACGGCAGGCCGGGGATGACGTTGGGGTCGGTCACCACGGACTGGCACAGGCCCTTGATGGTGGCCTCGTCGAAGGCCGAGACGGCGACCGGGTGCGGGGTGCCGTTCTGCTCCGCGTCGATCGAGCCGAACTGGGCGAAGTTCTTGCCGTGCAGCTCCGGCGTGGTGACCTTGAAGCTCTGGCCGGACACGCTGAACGAAGCCGCCAGCGCGTTGTTGGCGATCGACATGCCGACCATCGCGGTGGCCGCGACGCTCGGGACCATCACCAGTGCGAAGCGCTTCCAGCGGGTCTTGCCGTAGGTCTGGGACATGCGAGTCCTCCTTCTAGGACGTACATCTCCGGCTCCCGGCGGTGCGTCCCGCACCGGTGGGGGCCTGGGATGGGAGAGAGCTACGTCCTCGGTAGCGGAGAGCGCCTTGGGCGTCGTCGGACGCGGGAACGGCCTGCCTGCGGCGGGCCTCCCGTCCAAGCACCGGCCGTCCTTGCGGGGCGGCGGGCAGGACCGACGACATCGGCGATCACCCCCGAGCGACAACCAGCGACCGCGCAGGGCCGCGCGGCCGGTCGAAGGACAGGAACCGCCGTGGGACCGCGGATACCCCCCTGCCCTCCCTCCCGCCGGCCGGGGCCGGCGGATCACCCGGTGGGGATCCCGCGCTCCGCGTGGCCGACCGGGTCGGCGGGTGTGGAGTCTGGGACCGGGCGTGGCCGATCGTGCTTGAATCCCGGGCGAAGCACAAGAGGTTCCTTACTGACGGGTAATGCAACATCAGGTGGAGTTGATCATGGGATCGGCCCCAGTTGCACCCTGCGTGACGCCTTGAAGGAATCGTGACGGCTGAATCCACCGGAAACAGAAGCGAAACACCCGCGGATGGTCACACATGGTGACCATCCGCGGGTGAAATCAAGATTTGGTAAACCTCTGTCCGGTTGACCGGATTGTCGCCAAATCACCAGGCGACACCGCAGGTCATCCGCCGTGCCAGACGCCGCGCCCCGGCCGGGCACCGAACGGACCCGGGCCCGGCCTGAACCGGCGTCAGAACAGCACGCGCGCCAGCGCCGTACGGGCCGCGACGACCCGCGGGTCCTCCGGGCCGATCACCTCGAACAGCTCCAGCAGGCGCAGCCGGGCGGCGTCCCGGTCCTCGCCGGCCGTCCGCCCGACGGTGGTCACCAGACGCCCGAAGGCGTCCTCGACGTGACCGCCGACCAGGTCCAGGTCGGCCGCCTTGAGCTGGGCCTCGACGTCCTTCGGGTCGGCCGCGGCCGCCGCCCGGACGGCCTGGAGGTCCAGACCCTCGATCCGCTTCAGCAGCTCGGCCTGGGCCAGGCCCAGCTTGGCCTCGGTGTTGCCCGGCTGCTCGGCCAGCACGTTCTTGTACGCCCGGATGGCGCCGCCCAGGTCTCCGGCGTCCAGCGCCTCGTGGGCGGCGGACAGCGCCGGATCCTCGGGGCGCTGCGGGGCGGCGGCCCCGGCCTCGCCCGGGGCGGCCGCACCACCGGCCACGCCGGCCACGCCGAAGCGCTGCTCGGCGACCAGGATCAGCTGGTCCAGGATCTTGCGGATGTTGGCGGCGCTCTCCGCGCCCTGGAACAGCGGCACCAGCTGGCCGGCCACCACGGCCATCACGGCCGGGATGCCCTGGATGCCGAACTGCTGGGAGAGCAGCGGGTTGGCGTCCACATCGATCTTGGCGAGCACGAAGCGGCCGGCGTACTCCTCGACCAGGCCCTCCAGGACCGGGCTCAGTTGCTTGCAGGGCCCGCACCACTCGGCCCAGAAGTCGATGACGACCGGCACCTCGGTGGAACGCTGGACGACCTCGGTCTCGAAGGTGTCCTCGGTGACGTCGATGACGAGCTGGTAGGCGGACGGGGCCGGGGCGGCTCCGCCCGACTCGGCGGCGGCGGCCTGGCGGGCCCGCTCGGCCCTGGCCTGCTCGGCCTTCTGGGCGGCTTCGCCGGCCGCCTTCACTGCGGCGAGGTCGACCGCGCCGCGCAGGGCGGAGCTGTTGAGACGCGAATTCCGTGGCTGCATGGCACCATCCTCCCCCGTCCGCGCTGCTCGCGGGCACCAACCTCCGGAAAGTCGCCCCGCGCGGGGCGCGCGGTGCTGGTTCCCCGGCGTCGCGCCCGTCCCCCGGTAGCCTGGACCGTTCGGCGCGGATCCCCACCCGCGCCCGCGCCGCTCCCGTCCCACGGGACGCGGCGCCTGGTTGTCACTGCTTTCGCTACGAGTCGTAGCGTAACTGGAGGCGGTGCCCCGCCCGCAAGCCCCACCGGCGGTTCGGGGACGTGAGCTGCCCCACTTTCCCGGGCCGCCCCGCTGCCCGAACGGGCGAACAGTCGCTACCGTTACCAGCCCCACCCAAGTTACTTACCAGTAAAGCGCAAGGAGGCCCGGTGCCGGCCGCCCAGCCCCCAGCGACCCCGGACCGCACGGAGAGCACGGAGAGCACGGGCCGGGTGCGGCCCGACCCGGCCGGCCGGGCCCCCGAAACGGCGGGCACCGCCCGGGCCAAGGGCCGCCCGCGCAGCGCCGCCGCCGACCTCGCCATCCTCGACGCCACCCGCGAGGCACTGGCCGAACTCGGCTGGGGCGGACTGACCATGGGCCACGTCGCGAGCCGCGCCGGGGTCGCCAAGACCACCCTCTACCGCCGCTGGCCGTCCAAGAACGAGCTCGTGGTGGACGCCGTCGCCAGCCTCTTCGACGAGCTGGTGATGCCCGACCTCGGCAGCCTGCGGGCCGACATCGAGGCCGTGGTCGCCCAGTTCGCCGACCTGCTGGCCCGCCCGGAGACCCAGACCGCGCTGCTCGCGCTGTTCGCCGAGGGCACCCGCGACCGGCAACTGCGGTGCCGGATCCGCGAGTCCATCGTGGACCCGCAGAAGCGGCTGGTCCGCCAGGGCCGGGCGGCCGCCCAGGCGCGCGGCGAGCTGGACGGGGACACCGACAGCGCGACGGCCCGCGAGGAGGTCGACATCATCTTCGACACCATCGCGGGCGCCGTCGAGCACCGCGTCCTGGTCAGCGGCGAGCCGATCACCCCGGAGTGGACCCGCCGCTTCACCGACCTGCTGCTCGGGCCGCTCACCACCTGCTGAGGACGCCCGGGCACGGCGCGGCCGCCCGTACGGGGTTCCGTACGGGCGGCCGCTCGTCGGCCGCAGCCTCGGAAGGCCACCGCCGGGGCCCTCAGAAGGCCGCGTTCTCCTGGTACGTCCCCCACTCCTGGCGCAGCGCGTTGCAGATCTCGCCCAGCGTCGCCTCGGCGCGCACCGCGTCCAGCATCGGCGGGATCATCGACTCGCCCGAGCGCGCCGCCGCCAGCATGGCGTCCAGCCCGGCCCGCACGGCCGCCTCGTCCCGGGCCGCCTTGCGCTCCCGCAGCACCCGGACCTGCTCGCGCTCCACCTCGTGGCTGACCCGCAGGATCTCCAGCTCCGGGGTGACGCTGCGCGGGTGGCAGTTGACGCCGACCACGCGCTTGTCGCCCTTCTCCACCGACTGCTGGTACTGGAAGGCCGCCTCGGCGATCTCCCCGGTGAACCAGCCCTCCTCGATGCCGCGCAGGATGCCGGAGGTGATCGGGCCGATCTCGTGGTCCTCGCGGCCCTTGTCCAGGATCCGCTGGAAGATCGCCTCGGCCTGCTCCTCGATCCGGTCGGTCAGCGCCTCGACGTACCAGGAACCGCCCAGCGGGTCGGCCACGTTGGCGACGCCGGTCTCCTCCATCAGCACCTGCTGGGTGCGCAGGGCGATCTCGGCGGCCTGCTCGGAGGGCAGCGCCAGGGTCTCGTCCAGGGCGTTGGTGTGCAGCGAGTTGGTGCCGCCGAGCACCGCGGCCAGCGCCTCGACGGCGGTGCGGACCACGTTGTTGTACGGCTGCTGCGCGGTGAGCGAGACGCCGGCGGTCTGGGTGTGGAAGCGCAGCCACTGCGCCTTGTCGGTCTTGGCGCCGAAGCGCTCGCGCATCCAGCGGGCCCAGATCCGGCGCGCGGCGCGGAACTTGGCGATCTCCTCGAAGAAGTCCACGTGCGCGTCGAAGAAGAAGGACAGGCCGGGCGCGAAGACGTCCACGTCCAGGCCGCGGGACAGGCCCAGCTCGACGTAGCCGAAGCCGTCCGCCAGGGTGTACGCCAGCTCCTGCGCGGCCGTCGCCCCGGCCTCGCGGATGTGGTAGCCGGAGACCGACAGCGGCTTGTACGCGGGGATGCCCTCGGCGCAGTAGGCCATCAGGTCGCCGATCAGGCGCAGGTGCGGCTCGGGGGCGAAGAGCCACTCCTTCTGCGCGATGTACTCCTTGAAGATGTCCGTCTGGAGGGTGCCGTTGAGCACCGCCGGGTCCACGCCCTGGCGCTCGGCGGCGACCAGGTACATGCAGAAGATCGGCACGGCCGGGCCGCTGATCGTCATCGAGGTGGTGACCTCGCCGAGCGGGATGCCGTCGAACAGCACCTCCATGTCGGCGGCCGAGTCGATGGCCACACCGCAGTGGCCGACCTCGCCGAGCGACTTCGGGTCGTCCGAGTCGTAGCCCATCAGGGTGGGCATGTCGAAGGCGACCGAGAGGCCGCCGCCGCCCGCGTCCAGGATCATCCGATAGCGCTCGTTGGTCTGCTGCGCGTTGCCGAAACCGGCGAACTGGCGGATGGTCCAGGTGCGGCCCCGGTAACCGGTCGGGTGCAGACCGCGGGTGTACGGGTACTCGCCCGGCCACCCGATCCGCTCGAACCCCTCGTAGGCCTGCCCGGCGGGCGGGCCGTAGACCGGCTCGACCTCGTCGCCGGAGAGGGTGGTGAAGTCCGCGTCGCGCTTGCGGGCCTTGTCGTAGCGCTGCTGCCAGCGCTGCCGGCCGCGCTCGATCTCCTCGGCGTCCATGACCCCGAACTCCGCTCCGTACGGCCGCCACTGCGACGGGCGGCAAGCTAGTAGGACGTCCTAACAATTTACTCGGACGTCCTAGTACTTGTCGATGGATGATCGCCCGCGCGGCCCGAAAAGCACCGAAAAGCACCCGGAAGGCATCCGGAAACCACTCGGACGGCCGGGAAGCCTCCGGGGCCCGGGAGGCCCGGGAACGCCGGAGCGCCCCTCCCCCGTGGCCGGGGAAGGGGCGCTCTCGGAACGCGCGGACGGTCGGGATCAGACCCCGGCCGGCTGGCGGGCGCCGTCGGCCGCCGGGAGCTTCCCGGCGGCCTCGCGGGCCACCTTGCGCTCGAAGACGAAGGAGAGGAAGGGGATGCAGCCCGCGGCCAGGGTGAGCACCAGCCGGCCCATCGGCCACTTCAGCTTCTGCCCGAGCATGAAGGTCACCACGAAGTACCCGATGTAGAGGTAGCCGTGCAGCATCGCGACGTACGTGGTCGCGTCCTGGGCGGCGTCGAAGCCGTACTTCGCGACCATGAAGCCGCAGAACACCAGCAGTGCCACACCGGTCGCGACGGCCAGGGCCCGGTACCAGCCCAGCAGGGGGGTCGCCTTCATGATCTTCCTCGACTCGCTCGGCAGTATCGGCCGGTACGCCCGGATCCGCGCACCGCTCACACGAGGGTAGCCGCCTTCACGCGCTCCCCTTCCCAGCCCCCTCGTCGGACTCGATGAAGTCGCCGGCGGCCACCCTCAGCGGCCGGAGCAGGTCGAAGACCTCCCGGCACTGCTCGGCGCCGTACCCCTCCAGCCCGAACTCCATCGCCATCAGCTCCCGGGTCGCCTCCTCGACCACCTCGCGGCCGCGCCGGGTGATCGTGGCCAGCACCCCGCGGCCGTCCAGCGGGTTGGGGCGGCGGGCGACCAGGCCGGCCCGCTCCAGGCGGTCGACGGTGTTGGTGACGCTGGTCGGGTGGACCATGAGCCGCTCGCCGATCTTGGAGAGCGAGAGCTCGCCGGTCCGGCTGAAGGTCAGCAGCACCAGCGCCTCGTAGCGGGCGAAGGTCAGCCCGTACGGCTTGAGCACCGCGTCCACCCGGGAGAGCAGGATCTGGTGGGCGCGCATGATCGAGGTGATCGCCGCCATCGAGGGGACTCCGCCCCAGCGGCGGGTCCACAACTCGTCGGCGCGGGCGATCGGGTCGAAGTCGAGAGCGAGGGGCTTGGCCACCTCCTTACCGTACCGGCGGACGGGGCGCGCGTTACCAGGCGTCCCTGATGGTGGACAAGCGCAGCACGTGGCGGGAACCCGCCAATGGGACGGCCAGGTCCATACCAGGACATTGCGCCGGTGTGAACGCACGGCACCCGCCCCCCGACGCATCGGGGTTGGCCTCCGATCGGTCCGCCGCCCCCGCCGGCAGGCGTCGGTTCGGACGGTAACCCATTGCGGGAACGGGCGATCCGCCCCCTTTGTCCGTCCGTTCACAATTCTTCGCCCTGGCGGGACTTGGCCAATTCATGAGCGAGACCTGTCATTTGAATTGCTTGATTGTCATGCTTTCGGCCAACCCCGTTCGGTAGCCACCACCCCCACCCACCGGTGGCGCAGCCGCCCCGACCGCACGGGACCCGCACGTCAGCGCCCGTTCCGCCCCGCAGGTGCCGATCCCGGCCCCCGGAGCGCGGCGCGACCGCGTCCGCTCGCGGTTTCCCGGAAGGACTCGTTCGTGAAGCGAAAGCTCGCCGCAGTCGCCGTACTCTCCGCCACCGCCCTGCTCACCGGTGTCGTCCAGGTGAGCACCGTGGCCGTCGCGGACCCCGCCCCGCACTCCTCCGCCGCGCAGCGCGCCGACCTGCTGGCCCTCGCCAACGGGCAGGCCGGCAAGGTCGCGCACGCCCTGGCCCTGGGCGGCCAGGAGCAACTGGTGGTCAAGGACGCGCTGGTGGACGCCGACGGCACCCGCCACCTCCGCTACGAGCGCACCTTCGCCGGCCTCCCCGTCCTGGGCGGCGACCTGGTGGTGCACCAGAAGGCCGACGGCACGACCACCTCCGTGGACAAGGCCACCGGCGCGACCATCGCCCTGCCGAGCCTCGCCCCGCAGATCCCGGCCGACCAGGCCGCCGCCCAGGCGACCGGCGCCGTGCAGTCCACCGTCGGCATCGCCGCCGACGAGGACGAGTCCCCGCTGACCGCCGTCCACCAGACCGGCAAGGCCGAACTGGTCGTGTGGGCCACCGACGGCAACCCGCGCCTGGCGTACCGCACCACCGTCGAGGGCGAGCGCGCCGACGGCACCCCGAGCCGCCAGCTGCTGGTCACCGACGCGGCGAGCGGCGAGGTGCTCTCCAGCCACGAGCAGGTGCGGACCGCCGCCGGCACCGGCAAGGGCGTCTTCGTCGGCACCGTCCCGCTGACCACCACCCAGAGCGGCAGCTCCTACCAGCTGAAGGACGCCACCCGCGGCGGGCAGGCGACCTACACCCTGAAGGGCAAGACCTCCGGCTCCGGCACGCTGGTCGCCAACACCACCAACAGCTTCGGCAACGGCCTGGCCTCCAACGCGGAGTCCGCCGCGGTGGACGCCCAGTACGGCGCGGCGGCGACCTGGGACTTCTACAAGAACACCTACGGCCGCAACGGCATCAAGAACAACGGCGTCGGCGCCGCGAGCCGGGTCCACTACGGCTCCAACTACGTGAACGCGTTCTGGGACGACTCCTGCTTCTGCATGACGTACGGCGACGGCACGAGCAACACCCACCCGCTGACCGCGCTGGACGTGGCCGGCCACGAGATGAGCCACGGCGTCACCTCGGCCACCGCCAACCTCAACTACTCCGGTGAGTCCGGCGGCCTCAACGAGGCCACCTCGGACATCTTCGGCACCATGGTCGAGTGGTACGCCAACCTGCCCGCCGACAAGCCGGACTACCTCATCGGCGAGCAGATCAACATCAACGGCGACGGCACCCCGCTGCGCTACATGGACAAGCCCTCCAAGGACGGCGCCTCGGCCGACTACTGGTCCTCCACCGTCGGCAGCAAGGACGTCCACTACTCCTCGGGCGTCGCCAACCACTTCTTCTACCTGCTCGCCGAGGGCAGCGGCGCCAAGACCGTCAACGGCGTCAGCTACAACAGCCCGACCTCCAACGGCTCGACCCTCGCCGGCATCGGCCGGGACAAGGCCGCGGCCATCTGGTACCGCGCTCTGACCACCTACTTCACCTCCACCACCAACTACGCGGGCGCCCGCACCGGCACCCTGAAGGCCGCCGCCGACCTGTACGGCGCGACCAGCGCCGAGTACAACGCCGTCGCCGCGACCTGGAGCGGCGTCAACGTCAACTGACGCACCGCGCAGGCGCATCGGGCGCCCGGGTCCTCCTGCCGGAGGGCCCGGGCGCCCGCCCGTTCCGGACGGCCGGGGCGGACGGGCGGGGCCGACGGGCGGGGCCGACGGGCGGGGCGGACGGGCAGGGGCGGACCGCTGTCAAGGCCGTCCGGCTGGCGGAGTCCCGCCAGGGGGACGAACCACCCAAACCGGGCAGCGGGCGGCAACCGAACCATCCGTACCGGGGCTGGCGATTCCTGGCCAATCCCCGAACACGCCTGTCCATCCCTGCCAACGATTGTCATGCTTCTGACCAAGTCCCGTCCGACGCGTCGCCGCCCCACCCACTTCCGGCGGAGCGTCAGGAACCGCGCGGGACCGGCACGTCCGCGCCCTACCGCCCCCAAGGTGCCAACCCCGGCGCCCCGGTACGCGGCGCACCCGCACGCACCCGCGGGTCTCGTGGAAGGAACCCCGTACGTGAAGCGAAAGCTGACTGTCGGAGCCGTACTCTCCGCCACCGCCCTGCTGGCCGGCGTCATCCAGATCGCCGCCGCCCCCGCCCAGGCCGCCGCCCCCTCGCCGGCGCAGCAGCAGTCCGCGCTGCTCGCGCTGGCCTCCGGGCAGAGCGCCCCGGTCGCCCGGGCCCTCGCCCTCGGCGGCCAGGAGCAGCTGGTGCCCAAGGACGTGGTGGTCGACCAGGACGGCACCCGGCACCTGCGGTACGACCGGACCTTCGCGGGCCTGCCGGTGATCGGCGGCGACCTGGTCGTCCACCAGAAGGCCGACGGCTCGGTGAAGTCCGTCGACCGGGCCTTCGCCGGGCAGCTGTCGGTGCCCAGCCTGACCCCGGGCCTCGCCGCACCCCAAGCCGCCGAGGCGGCCACCGCCGCGGTGCGGGCGACCGTCGGCATCGCCGCCGACGCGGACGGGGCGGCGCTCAGCCGGGTCGACGGCGCCGGCGCGCCCGAGCTGGTCGTCTGGGCCGCCGACGGCAGCCCGCGGCTGGCCCACCGCACGGTGGTCCAGGGCCAGCGCGCGGACGGCACCCCGAGCCGCCAGGAGGTGATCACCGACGCCGCCACCGGCCGGGTGCTCGCCACCGACGAGAAGGTGCAGACCGCCACCGGCACCGGCAAGGGCGTCAACGTCGGCACCGTCACGCTGACCACCACCCAGAGCGGCACGAGCTACCAGCTCAAGGACGCCTCCCGGGGCAACCAGTCCACCACCGACCTCAAGGGCGGCACCTCGGGCAGCGGAACGCTCTTCGCCAACACCACCAACAGCTTCGGCAACGGCCTGCCGTCCAACCGCGAGTCCGCCGGCGTGGACGCCCAGTTCGGCGCGGCGGCCACCTGGGACTACTACAAGAACACCTTCGGCCGCAACGGCATCAAGAACAACGGCGTCGGCGCCGCGAGCCGGGTCCACTACAGCACCAACTACGTCAACGCGTTCTGGGACGACTCCTGCTTCTGCATGACGTACGGCGACGGCTCCGGCAACACCCACCCGCTGACCGCGATCGACGTCTCCGGCCACGAGATGAGCCACGGCGTCACCTCCGCCACCGCCGGCCTGATCTACTCGGGTGAGTCCGGCGGCCTCAACGAGGCCACCTCGGACATCTTCGGCACCATGGTCGAGTGGTCCGCCAACCTGTCCGTCGACCCGGGTGACTACCTGATCGGCGAGAAGCTCAACATCAACGGCAACGGCACCCCGCTGCGGTACATGGACAAGCCGTCCAAGGACGGCGCCTCGGCCGACTACTGGTCCTCCACCGTCGGCAACAAGGACGTCCACTACTCGTCCGGTGTCGCCAACCACTTCTTCTACCTGCTGTCCGAGGGCAGCGGCGCGAAGGTCATCAACGGGGTCAGCTACAACAGCCCGACCTCCAACGGCTCGACGGTGACCGGCATCGGCCGTACCAAGGCGGCCGCGATCTGGTACCGCGCGCTGACCGTCTACATGACCTCCACCACCAACTACAAGGCGGCCCGCACCGCGACCCTGAAGGCGGCGTCCGACCTGTACGGCGCGACCAGCACCGAGTACAACACGGTCGCGGCGGCCTGGAGCGCGGTGAGCGTCAACTAGCCATCCCCGGTAAGAAACGGCGACAGGCTGCCGCGGCCCTTTGGGAGAGGAGGCCGTGGCAGCCTGTCGACCGTCCACGAGGGGGTCGGGATCAGGCGGTGGCGGGCTTCGGCTCGCCCCGCTCCTCCTTGGCCAGCATCCGCTCGGCGAAGAAGCCGCCGGTGGGCAGCACCGCGAGCACGAACAGCAGGACGCCGCGCTTGGCGTCCCACTTCTGCGTCTGCCAGGCCTGGATCCAGAAGACCACGTACAGGATGAACAGGATGCCGTGGACCATGCCCATCACCGGGACGGCGTCGAACGAGGTGGTCCGCTTCAGCACCGAGCAGATCAGCAGCAGGATGAAGGAGACCCCTTCGGGGCCGGAGACCAGGCGCAGGCGGTGGACGGCGCTGCTGTTCACGATGGATACCTCGATACGGGGGTGGGCGGCGCGGGCGCGCTTGTGAAGCGACTCACAAGCATTCGGCCATTATCGCCGAGCGGACGTGCGGCCTCCCGGCCGGGGGTGGCCACCGTGCCCGATCTCACAGTGCTCCGGCCGGGGGTGGCCACCGCGCCAGTCGCACAACGCTCCGGCCGGAGGCGGCCACCGCGCCGATCGCACAACGCTCCGGCCGCCTGTCACAGCTCTGTGCCGGAACGCCACCGAGCACGACCGCCCGTCCCCGGGAACCCCTATCCTGCTGCCCGCGCGCCCACCGATCCGGACGCGCGACGCAACGCACACGGGGGTGCCACCACATGTTCAAGCGCGACTGGGACCGCAGGACCTGCGCCAAGCGCGGGCACATCACCTACGCGCCGACGGAGCCCGAACTCGCCTCCCGGCTGCACGCCTCGACCGCCCTCGGCGACGCCTGGCGCTGCCTGCGCTGCGGCGACTTCGCGCTGGGCGCCCCGCACGGCTCCGGCCCGGCCGAGGACGCGCCGCTGGTGCCGCGCGGCAAGGCGCTGCGGGACCTGTTCATCCTGCGCTTCCTGGCCGTCGAGCGGGTACTGCGCGGACTGCTGATCATCGTGATCGCCTGGGCCGTGTGGAAGTTCTCCAACAGCCAGGACGCGGTGCACCGGGTGTTCGACGAGAACCTCACGGTCTTCCGGCCGGTCACCGACCACTTCCACTGGGACCTCGAACACGCCCCGATCGTGGAGACGATCCGCAAGACCTTCGACTTCAAGAAGAGCACCCTGCTGATCGTCGCGGGCGCACTGGTCGCCTACGCGGTGGTCGAGATCGTCGAGGCGGTCGGCCTCTGGCTGAACAAGCGCTGGGCCGAGTACCTGACGGTGGTCGCCACCGCGGCCTTCCTCCCGCTGGAGGGCTACGAGCTGAGCCACCACGTCAGCGCGCTGAAGATCTGCACCCTGGTGCTGAACATCGCGGCGGTGCTCTGGATCATGCTCTCCAAGCGGCTGTTCGGGCTGCGCGGCGGCGTGGTCGCCTTCGAGGCGGAGCGCCACTCGGCCTCGCTGCTGGAGGTCGAGCAGGCGGCCGGCACCGTTCCGCGCCCCGGGCACGGGGCGCACGCCCGGGCCTGACCGGGGGCGCGCGCGCCGTGCCGGCCGGCGCGTTTGTCGCAGGCTGGTACCAGTTGGCCCGCGCGCTCTCCCCCAGCCACGTCCGCAGCGGCTAGATTGCGGCCGTGGCACAGTTCAGACTCCAGGGATCACGCGTGCTCGCCGTCGAGTTGGGCGGGGACGCCGTCAAGGCGCGACACGGTTCGATGGTCGCCTACACCGGGCAGATGGCCTTCAAGAAGCTGACCGGCGGCGGGGACGGCCTGCGCGGCATGGTCACCCGCCGGCTGACCGGCGAGAAGATGACGGTCATGGAGGTGAAGGGGCAGGGCACCTGCTACTTCGCCGACAAGGCCACCGAGATCAATCTGGTCCGGCTGAACGGCGAGACGCTGTACGTCGAGTCGGACAATCTGCTCTGCACCGAGGCCACCCTGCACACCGGCACCAGCTTCACCGGGCTGAACGGCATGTCCTCCGGCAACGGCCTGTTCACCACCAAGGTGGAGGGCCACGGCTGGGCGGCCGTCACCTCCAACGGCCCGGCCGTCATCCTGCGGGTCGACAAGAGCATGCCGCTGCGGGTGGACCCGGGCGCGTACGTGGCGCACACCGGCACCCTGCAGCGCAGCCTGAAGTCGGGCGCGGGCTGGACCACGTTCATCGGCGAGGGCGGCGGCGAGGCCGTCCAGATCGAGTTCACCGGCGAGGGCCTGGTGTACGTCCAGCCGTCCGAGAAGGTCACGGTCGGGGGCGACGTCTGATGGGCTTCACGAAGATCAACGGCAAGATGGTCGAGGCCCAGGTGGTGCCCGGCCAGCGGCTGTTCAGCCAGCGCGGCGCGATGCTCGCGTACAGCGGCGACGTCCGCTTCACCCCGAACATCACCGGCGGGCAGGGCGGGGTGATGTCGATGATCGGCCGCCGGGTGGCCAACGAGGACACCCCGCTGATGACCGTCGAGGGCCAGGGCCGGGTGATGTTCGGCCACGGCGGCCACCACGTCCACGTGATCGACCTGTTCGGCGACACCCTGTACGTCGAGGCGGACCGGCTGCTCGCCTTCGAGGGCACGCTGCGGCAGTCCACCATGTTCATGGGCTCGCAGGGCGGGGTGATGGGCATGGTCCGCGGCCAGGTCACCGGGCAGGGCCTGTTCACCACCAAGCTGGAGGGCCAGGGCTCGGTCGCGGTGATGGCCCACGGCGGCGTCTTCGAGCTGCCGATCGGCCCCGGCCAGTCGGTGCACGTCGACCCGCAGGCCTACGTGGCGCACCGCGGCGACGTGCGCAACAAGCTGTCCACGGCGCTGGGTTGGCGCGACATGATCGGCCGCGGCTCGGGCGAGGCGTTCCAGCTGGAACTGTCCGGGCAGGGCGCGGTGTACGTCCAGGCGAGCGAGGAGAAGCTCTGATGTCCTACCCGCCGCAGCCCCCGTACGGCTCGCCGCACGACCAGCCGACCCAGCCCGGCTTCGCCGTCCCGCCGCCCCCGCCGAACTACGGCCCGCAGCCGGGGCAGGGCTACCCGCCGCCCCCGCCCGGGGGCTACCCGCCCCCGCCGCCCCACCAGCAGCCGTACGCGCAGCAACAGCCGTACGCCCAGGAGCAGTTCGGCGGACCGGTGGCCCCGCTGCCGACCGGCCACGGCGGCACCGGGCCGGTGGTGTGGGACGCCCACAGCCTGCCGGCCGGCGACAACGTCAACCCGTACGCCTTCTCGGTCGAGCTGAACGGCTCGTACTTCCTGCAGAAGGGCAAGATGGTCGCCTACTACGGCGACATCACCTTCAAGGGCGTCGGCGCCGGGGCCGTCGACCGGCTGCTCGGGCAGCACTTCAACTCGCCGATGCACGCGGCGGACTGGGTGGTCGCCGAGGGCCGCGGCAAGCTGGTGCTGGCCGACCGGGCGTTCGACCTCAACTCCTACGATCTGGACGACGGCAACCTGACCGTCCGCTCCGGCAACCTGCTGGCCTTCGACCCGACGCTGCGGCTCAAGCAGTCGATCATCCCGGGCTTCCTGACACTGATCGGCACCGGCCGCTTCGTCGCCGCCTCCAACGGCCCGGTGCACTTCGTCGAGCCGCCGATCCGGGTGGACCCGCAGGCGTTGGTCGGCTGGGCGGACTGCCCGGCGCCGTGCCACCACTACGACCACGACTACATGCACGGGCTGATCGGCGGCCTGCGCCGGCTGACCGGCATCGGCGGCGCCTCCGGCGAGGAGCACCAGTTCGAGTTCATCGGCGCCGGGCAGGTGCTGCTGCAGTCGAGCGAGAAGCTGATGGCGGAGCGGTCGGTCGGGCAGGTCGGGGCCGAGGCGGGAGTGCCGGTCGGCGGCGTTCCGACCCAGCCGGCCGCGCACGGCGGCGGGAATCCCAACCTGCCGGGCCTCGGTAACCTGGGCGACCTCGGCCGACGTTTCGGCCTGTAAACTTGTACAAGATTGAACTAAATCGGCTATGCTAGTGGCCATGGAATCGCACACGATCGACACTGCGGACACCCCTCCGTCGCAGCCCGAGGAGGAGACTCCCTGGCTGACCGCCAGGGAGCAGCGGATGTGGCGCGCCCATCTGGAGGTCGCCAAGCTCCTGGAGTACCAGCTCAGCCGCGAACTCCAGCCGCACAACCTCGCGATCAACGACTACGAGATCCTGGTCGTGCTCTCCGAGGCCCCGGAGCACCGGATGCGGATGACCGACCTCGCGACCGCCACCCTCCAGTCGAAGAGCCGCCTCTCCCACCAGATCACCCGGATGGAGAACGCCGGCCTGGTCCTGCGCCAGGACTGCCCGGGCGACCGCCGCGGCCTCTACGCCCACCTCACCGAGCAGGGCTGGGAGACCATGCAGCGGGTCGCCCCGGACCACGTGCGCAGCGTCCGGGCCCACTTCATCGACCGCTTCAGCCAGGAGCAGCTCGACGACATGTACCAGGCCCTCGCCCCCATCGCCGAACACCTCCGCGGCCTGCGCGGCAAGCCGTAGCACCCGCGCGCACGACGACCGCCCCGCCGCGATCCCGATCGCGACGGGGCGGACCGCCCCACCGGGCCTGCCGTTCGCGCGCTCAGCTCGCAGTGAGCCCCGCGACCAGCTCGTCGGCTGCGCCGTACGGGTCCAGGGCGCCCTCGGCCACGCGGTCGGCCAGGGCGGCCAGGTGGCGGTCGCCGCGCAGGTCGCCGATCCGGGCGCGCAGTTCGGCCAGCGCGATCGCCTCGATCTCCTCGGCGGCCCGGCGGCGGCGGCGCGCGGCCAGTTCGCCGTGCTCCTCCAGCCAGGCGCGGTGCTTCTCCAGCGCCTCGACCACCTCGTCCACGCCCTCGCCGCGGGCCGCGACGGTCTTGACGATCGGCGGCCGCCAGTCCCCCGGCTCCCGGGCCTCGCCGAGGCCCAGCATGTGGTTGAGCTCCCGCGCGGTGGCGTCGGCGCCGTCCCGGTCGGCCTTGTTGACCACGAAGACGTCGCCGATCTCCAGGATCCCGGCCTTGGCGGCCTGGATGCCGTCGCCCATCCCGGGGGCCAGCAGCACCACGGTGGTGTCGGCCTGGGCGGCGACCTCGACCTCGGACTGGCCCACCCCGACCGTCTCGACCAGGATCACGTCGCAGCCGGCCGCGTCCAGCACCCGCAGGGCCTGCGGCGCCGCCCAGGAGAGCCCGCCGAGGTGGCCGCGGGTGGCCATCGAGCGGATGAACACCTCGGGGTCGGTGGCGTGGTCCTGCATCCGGACCCGGTCGCCCAGCAGCGCGCCGCCGGAGAACGGCGAGGACGGGTCGACGGCCAGCACCCCGACCCGCTTGCCGAGCCGCCGGTAGGCGGAGACCAGGGCCGAGGTGGAGGTGGACTTGCCGACCCCGGGCGAGCCGGTCAGGCCCACCGTGTACGCCCGCCCGGTGTACGGCGCGAGCGCGGCCATCGCCTCCCGCAGCTGCGGCGCGGCGTTCTCGACCAGCGTGATCAGCCGGGCGACCGCCCGCGGCCGGCCCTCCCGGGCCTGCTCGACCAGCGTGGCGACATCGATCATCAGGAGCTCCTAGCGCAATGCCGTCGAAATGCCGAAAGGGGCTACGGACCGCAGTGACGCGGTCCGCAGCCCTGGGGATCAGATCCCGCCGGTCAGGCCTTCGGGACGCGCACGATCAGCGCGTCGCCCTGGCCGCCGCCGCCGCACAGCGCGGCCGCGCCGACCCCGCCGCCACGGCGCTGCAGCTCCAGCGCCAGGGTCAGCACCACGCGGGCGCCGGACATCCCGATCGGGTGGCCGAGCGCGATGGCGCCGCCGTTGACGTTGACGATGTCGGAGGAGACGCCCAGGTCCTTCATCGACTGGTGGGCGACGGCCGCGAACGCCTCGTTGATCTCGATCAGGTCGAGGTCGGCGACCTCCAGGCCCTCCTTGGCCAGCGCGTGCTTGATCGCGTTGGACGGCTGCGACTGGAGCGAGTTGTCCGGGCCGGCCACGTTGCCGTGGGCGCCGATCTCGGCGATCCAGCTCAGGCCCAGCTCCTCGGCCTTGGCCTTGCTCATCACGACCACGGCGGCGGCGCCGTCGGAGATCTGCGAAGAGGTGCCGGCGGTGATCGTGCCGTCCTTGGTGAAGGCCGGGCGCAGCTTGGCCAGGCCCTCGACGGTGGTGTCCGCGCGGATGCCCTCGTCCTGGCTGAACAGGACCGGCTCGCCCTTGCGCTGCGGGATGGCGACCGGGACGATCTCGGCGTCGAAGACCCCGTCGGCCTGCGCCTTGGCGGCCCGCTGGTGGGAGGCGGCGGCGATCTCGTCCTGCGCCTCGCGCGGGATGCCCAGGCGGGTGTTGTGCTTCTCGGTGGACTCGCCCATCGGGATGTTCTCGTAGGCGTCGGTGAGGCCGTCGTGGGCCATCGCGTCGAGCATCGCGATCGCGCCGTACTTGAAGCCCTCGCGGGACTTCGGCAGCAGGTGCGGGGCGTTGGTCATCGACTCCTGGCCGCCGGCCACCACGATGTCGAACTCGCCGGCCCGGATCAGCTGGTCGGCCAGCGCGATGGCGTCGAGGCCGGAGAGGCAGACCTTGTTGATGGTCAGCGCCGGGACGTTCATCGGGATGCCGGCCTTGACGGCGGCCTGGCGGGCCGGGATCTGGCCGGCGCCGGCCTGGAGCACCTGCCCCATGATCACGTACTGGACCTGCTCGCCGGTGATCCCGGCCCGCTCCAGGGCCGCCTTGATCGCGACGCCGCCGAGGTCGGCACCGGAGAAGCCCTTGAGGGAACCCAGCAGGCGGCCCATCGGGGTCCGCGCACCGGCAACGATCACAGAGGTGGTGTTGGTCATGGGACGGGCCCCTTCGCACGTCGTGGCCAGGTGAGGATGCGCTCAATGTACTGACCTGTTACCCGCCCGTCACCGGAGCGACGGTGTGATCGAGCGCACTGGCACCATCCAGTCAACACCGTGCCGACCCGCCCCGGGTGAACCACCGCCCGTGTGAGCAGGCTCGCACGCCCGGCACTGGCGCCCGTCGCGGGCCATGCGCTGCACTGGGTGCACCTTCCCGCCACCACCTTCTCCCACCACCGGAGGCCGTCGTGCTGACCCGCATCGACCACATCGGCATCGCCTGCCGAGACCTCGACAAGACGGTCGAGTTCTACCGCGCCACCTACGGCTTCGAGGTCTTCCACTCCGAGGTCAACGAGGAGCAGGGCGTCCGCGAGGCGATGCTCCGGATCAACGGCACCGACGACGGCGGCGCCTCCTACCTCCAGCTGCTGGAGCCCACCCGGCCCGACTCCACCGTGGCCAAGTGGCTGGAGAAGAACGGCGAGGGCGTGCACCACATCGCCTTCGGCACCGCCGACGTGGACGGCGACTCCGAGGCCATCCGGGACAAGGGCATCCGGGTCCTCTACGACCAGCCACGGATCGGCTCGATGGGTTCGCGGATCACCTTCCTGCACCCCAAGGACTGCGGCGGCGTGCTGACCGAGCTGGTGACCTCCGCGCAGCAGGGCCACGACGAGCACTGATCCCCTCCCGGACCGCCCCGGGGCGCCCGGCGCCCCGGGGCAGCCGACGCCTCGTCGGTCATGACCCGTCAGTAACCTGGCGGAAGAGCCGGAAAACACCCCTGCGGCCATTCCCCCGCAGTGCGCTCCCACTACAATGCCCAGGTGCGCGAAGGCTCCGGGGGACGGAGGCGACGGGCACGGCCGAAGACAGGCCAGTCCCGCCCGCCGGCGGACGGCCCGTCGCAAGGGGAGTCCATTACGCGGGCACGGCTGAACAGTCGCAAGACGGATCTGTCACCATTCTCCACAAGGCAAGAGTTCGCCCAGGAGTCCACCCGGACGGGGGAACGCGGAACCCCGCGCTCCCACGCCCCGGACTCCGACGACCGCGGCGGGCGGCCCCGGCATGACGGGGGACCGTCCACCGGCTGCGGATGCAAGGAGCCAGTCGGACCGGCACCCGGGATACGGGAGCCCGGCACCGGCCGGGTCGAGGACGCGACCAGGAGATGGATGGGACCGCGGAGTGCGGGGCAACGACCGCTACGAGGTTGACGATCACCTCTCCCAGTTCGAGGCCGAGATGGGTCGGACTCGGAAGGAGCGGGACAAGGCAGTCGAGCACGCCGAGGACCTCGCCTACCAGGTTGAGGTGCTGCGGGCGAAGCTGCACGAGTCCCGCCGCATGCTCGCCCAGCCGCGCGCCTTCGACGCCGTCTCCGGCCAGGCCGAGCAGATGCTCCGCACCGCCGAGATGCAGGCCCAGCAGCTGCGCGCCGACGCCGAGCGCCAGCTGCGCGACTCCCAGGCCGCCACCCAGCGGATCATGGCCGAGGCCGCCGAGCGCACCGCCCGGCTGGAGGCCGACCTCGCCGCCCGCCGCCGCCAGCTGGAGGACGAGCTCGCCGAGCTGCGCCGCTCCGCCGAGCAGCACGTCAACGGCTGGGCCGAGCAGACCAGGGCCGGCTCCGAGCAGGAGGCGCAGCGGCTGCTCCAGGAGGCCCGCGCCGAGGCCGAGCGGATGGTCGCCGCCGCCCGCGCGGAGGCCGTCGCCCTCTCCGACCAGGCCCGCGCCCAGACCGCCGCCGACGTGGACGCCGCCCGCGGCGAGGCCCAGGCCGCCGCCGAGGCCGCCCTTCAGCGGGCCCAGAACGACGCCGAGCGCCTGCTGCGCGCCGCCTCCGAGCAGGCCCAGCAGGCCGGCGCCCAGGCCGCCGCCGACGTGGACGCCGCCCGCGGCGAGGCCCAGCAACAGCTGGCCGCCGCGCACGCCGCCGCCGAGGGCCAGCTGGCCGCCGCCCAGGCCGAGATCGGCCGGCTCAAGGCGCAGGCCACCGCCGAACAGGAGCGGGCCGAGCAGCAGCTCGCCGCGGCCAAGGCCGAGATAGACCGGCTGCGCGCCGAGGCGATCGCCGAGGCGGAGCGCACCCGCCGCGAGGCCGCCGAACTGCGCGCCCAGGCCGAGCAGGCCGCCGAGCGGCTCCAGGCCGATGCCGAGGCCGCCGCCGAGCGCCGGGTCGCCGACGGCGAGGCCGCCAACGAGCAGCGCTCGCAGACCGCCCGGGCCGAGGTGGCCCGGATGGTCGCCCAGGCCACCCAGGAAGCCTCGGCGATCCGCGCCGAGGCCGAGGCCGTCCGCGCCGAAGCCATCACCAAGCAGGCCGAGGCCGACGCCGCCAAGGCCGCCGCGGCCGAGGAGAGCGAACGGCTTCGGGCCACCGCCGAGTCGGTGGCCACCCAGCTGAAGGCCGAGGCCGAGGCGGCGATCGCCGAGCTGCGCGCCCTGGCCGAGCGGGACGTCGCCGAGCTGCGCGCGCAGGCCGAGGCCGACGCCCGGCGACTGCGCGGCGAAGCCGAGGAGGAGGGCCGGGCGGCCGGCGCCAAGGACGCCACCGTCCACCTCGCCAAGGCCGCCAAGACCGCCGAGGAGATCCTCGGCCGGGCCAACAAGGACGCCGAGACGGCGCGCGGCGAGGCCGCCGCCGAGGCCGAACGGATCCGCGCCGAGGCCGCCGCCGAGGCACAGCGGCTGCGTGAGCAGGCCCAGGCCGCCGTCGAGCAGGCCCAGAACGCCGCCCTGGACGACGCCGCCGCGATCCGCGAGCGGATCGAGCAGATGCAGGACGAGGCGGCCCGGCTGCGGGCCGAGGCCGAGGAGCTGCGCGCCCAGGCCGCCGCCGAGGCCGACCGGGTGCGCGGCGAGGCCCGCCGGCAGGCCGTCGTCCAGATCGAGGAGTCGGCGAAGAACGCCGAGGAGCTCCTCACCAAGGCCAAGGCCGACGCGGACGAGCTGCGCGCGGGTGCCGCCGGGGAGATCGAGCGGCTGCGCGAGCAGGCCCAGGAGCAGGCCGCCGAGACCCAGGGACGGGCCGAGCAGACCCTCACCCGGGCCCGCGCCGAGGCCGAGAAGATCACCGGCGCCGCCGAGCAGCAGGGCCAGGACGCACTCGCCGCCGCCAAGGCCGCGGCCGCCGAGAACCGCGCCGCCGCCGAGCGCGAGACCGCCGAACTCCGGCGCGACGCAATCGAGTTCGACCAGCGGGTGCGTGCCGAGGCGACCGCCGCGGCGGAGGCCCTGACCACCGAGGCGCAGGCCGAGGCGGCCGCCGTCCGGGACGCCGCGGTGGCCGACGCCGAGCGGGTGCGCACCGAGGCCGACACCGAGGCCGCCCGCGCCCGGGCCGAGGCCGAGGCCGCCGCGAACGCGCTGCGCGAGGAGAGCCTGCGCGAGCGCGAGGAGGCCGCCGAGGGGCTGCGGCGGGAGCGCGAGGAGACCTCCGAGCACCTGGACGCCGCCGAGGCCGCCCGCGAGGAGGCCGAGGAGGCCGCGGCGCGGACCCGGGCGGAGGCCGAGCAGGCCGCCGCGGAGCTGCGCGCCCTCGCCCAGCGCGAGACCACCCAGCAGCGCGAAGCCGCCGAGGCCCACGCCGACCGCGTCCGCACCGAGGCCGAACAGCACGCCACCGACCTCACCGAACGCACCGCCGCCGAGACCGCCGAGGTCCGCGAGGCGGCGAACAAGCACGCCGCCGAGGTCCGCGAGGCCGCCGAGGCCTACGCCGGCGAACAGCGCACCGCCGCCGACGCGTACGCCGCCGAGACCCGCGAGCAGGCCGACACCTACGCCGCCGAGCAGCGCACCGCCGCCGACACGTACGCCACCGAGACCCGGGCGGAGGCCGAGCAGGCCGCCGCGGAGCTGCGCGCCCTCGCCCAGCGCGAAACCACCCAGCAGCGCGAAGCCGCCGAGGCCCACGCCGACCGCGTCCGCACCGAGGCCGAACAGCACGCCACCGACCTCACCAGGCGCACCGCCGCCGAGACCGCCGAGGTCCGCGAGGCCGCGAACAAGCACGCCGCCGAGGTCCGCGAGGCCGCCGAGGCCTACGCCGGCGAACAGCGCACCGCCGCCGACGCGTACGCCGCCGAGACCCGCGAGCAGGCCGACGCCTACGCGACCGAGCAGCACACCGCCGCCGACGAGGTGCTGGAGCGCGCCGAGGCCACCGCCGAGCAGCGCCGCGCCGAGGCCGTCAAGGACGCCAAGACCACCCGCGAGAAGGCCGCCGCCGAGCTGGCCCTGGCCAACGAGCAGGCCTCGACCGTCCGGGCCGAGGCCGGCCGCGAGCTGTCCGAGGCCCGCGCCACCGCCGACGGCATCCGGGCCGAGGCGACCGCCGAGCTGGAGCAGGCCAAGGCCGACCGCGCCGAGCTGATCGCCGCCTCGAAGGCCGAGGGCGCCGAGCTGGTGGCCGTCGCCGAGGAGGAGGCCGCCGAGGTCCGCCAGTCGGTGGCCGGCATGCACGAGGCCGCCGCCGAGCAGATCGCCGCGCTCAAGGCCGCCGCCGAGGAGGAGGCCGCCGAGGTCCGCGAGGCCGCCGAGCAGGACGCCACCGAGCTGCGCGTCCTCGCCGAGCGCGAGACCACCGAGCAGCGCGAGGCCGCCGACACGTACGCCGCCGAGCTGCGCGCCCTGGTCGAGCGCGAGGCCGCCGAGCAGCGCGAGCTCGTCGACCGCGAGACCGCCGACCTGCGGGCCCGTACCGAGGCCGAGACCACCGCCCTGCGCGAGCAGACCGAGCTGGAGCTGGCCGCCGAGCGGGAGGCCGCCGAGCAGGAGCTCGGCCGGCAGCGCGCCGAGGCCCTGGCCTACGACGAGCAGCTGCGCGCGGACGCCGAGGCCGAGCTGCGCGCCGCCCAGGAGGCCGCCGAGCGGCTGCGCGCCGACGCCGAGGCACAGGCCGCCCGTACGGTGGCCGAGGCCGAGGCCCAGGGCGCCCGCAGCATCGCCGACGCCGAGGAGCTGTCCGCCGGCCTGCGCGCCGAGGCCGACGAGTACGCCCTCGCCACCCGCACCCTGGCCGACGAGTACGACTCGGCCACCCACTCCCGCGCCGACGCCTACGACGCGCAGACCCGGGAGGCCGCCGAGCAGTTCGACAAGGCCACCCGCGACCAGGCCAAGTCCGTCTTGGAGAAGGCCTTCGCGGACGCCGAGGCACTCGGCGAGGACGCCCAGACCACGGCGCTGGCGACCACCGCCGCCGCCGAGGAGCAGGCGGACGCGATGGTGGCCGCCGCCCGCAAGGAGGCCGACCGGCTGGTCGCCGCGGGCGAGGCGGCCGGTCAGGCCGCGGTCGAGAAGGGCCGTTCCGACGCGGACGCCCTGCTCGCCGAGGCCCGCCGGGACGCGACGGCGATCCGCGAGCGCGCCGAGGAGCTGCGCGAGCGCACCGACGCCGAGGTCGAGGCCCTGCACGAGCGCGCCCGCAAGGAGAACGCGGCGGCCATGAAGTCGGCCGGCGAGCGGGTGGACGCGCTGGTGACGGCCGCTCAGGAGCAGCTGACCGAGGCCGAGGAGCAGGCGGTGTCCACCGTCGCCGAGGCCGAGGACCGCGCGGCGGCCCTGATCGCCGCGGCCGAGGACCGCGCGGCCGAGCTGACCTCGGAGGCCTCCGCGGAGGCCAGCAAGGTCCGGCTGTCCGCCGTCCGCAAGGCCGAGGGCCTGCTGAAGGAGGCCGAGACCAAGCTCGCGACCTCCACCGACCGGGCCGAGTCGCTCATCGAGAAGGCCGAGGCCAAGCTGCGGTCCTCGGAGACGGAGGCCGAGGAGCGGCTGGACCGGGCCGCCGCCGAGGCGGAGAAGAGGCTGCGGGAGGCCGACGAGGCCGCGGACGAGCAGATCGAACTGGCGAAGGCGGAGGCCGAGCGGCTGCTCGCCGAGGCGAAGGCCGAGGCGAAGCGGGTCACCGACGAGGGCCGCCGCGAGCTGGACGAACTGGTGCGCCGCCGCAAGGACATCAACACCGAGATCTCCAGGGTCCAGGACGTCCTGTCCGCCCTGGAGGCGTTCGAGGCGCCGTCACCGGTCGCCCAGGCCAACGGGGGCAGCAACAAGAAGGACGGGGGCGCCAAGGCCGGTGCCGGAGTTGGCTCCCCCCGGTCGGGTGGCAATCGCTCCAAGAGCTCACCACCCGATTGAGCGGACATTGGCGGTCATTGTCCGTGAGAGAACGGCGTATCGCCGTCGACACTCCGGTACCGTGTCAGGATTCCCTCAACCACCTCAGCGGTTTGACGACAGGAAGCCCAGAACCCCATGAGCGACAGTCACTCCCCTCACGGCTTCGACCTGGTGCGCCGTGGGTACGAGCGCGCCCAGGTCGACGAGCGGATCACCAAGCTGGTGGCCGACCGTGACAGTGCCTTGACCCGGATCAGCGCGCTGGAGAAGCGCATCGAGGAACTCCACCTGGAGACCCAGTCCGCCCAGGCGGCGGTCGTGGAGCAGGAGCCCTCCTACGCCGGTCTCGGCGCCCGGGTCGAGAAGATCCTGCGACTCGCCGAGGAGGAGGCCAAGGACCTGCGCGACGAGGCGCACCGCGCCGCCGAGCAGCACCGCGAGCTCGCCGAGGCCGCCGCCCAGCAGGTCCGCACCGAGGCCGAGAACTACGCCAAGGACCGCAAGGCCAAGGCGGAGGACGAGGGGCTGCGGATCGTCGACAAGTCCAAGAGCGACGCCGCCCAGCTGCGCGCCGAGGCCAACAAGGACGCCCAGAACAAGCGCGAGGAGGCGGACGCCCTCTTCGAGGAGACCCGCACCAAGGCCGCCCAGGCCGCGCTGGAGTTCGAGACCAACCTGGCCAAGCGCCGCGAGCAGTCCGAGCGCGACCTGGCCGCCCGTCAGGCCAAGGCCGAGAAGCGCCTGGCCGAGATCGAGCACCGGGCCGAGCAGCTGCGCCTGGAGGCCGAGAAGCTGCGCACCGACGCCGAGCGCCGCGCCCGCCAGACCGTCGAGACGGCCCAGCGCCAGTCCGAGGACATCGTGGCCGACGCCAACGCCAAGGCCGACCGGATCCGCAGCGAATCGGAGCGCGAGCTGGCGGCGCTCACCAACCGCCGCGACAGCATCAACGCCCAGCTGACCAACGTCCGCGAGATGCTGGCCACGCTGACCGGCGCGGCCGTGGCCGCCGCCTCGCTGCCGACCGACGACACCATGGGCGTGCCCGCCCAGCAGTCGCGCTGACGCGCACCGGCCGAACGGCACGACGGGCCCTCACCCCCGCGGGTGAGGGCCCGTCGGCTTTCGCGCCGTCATCGCCGCCGACTCTGCCGGGCCCGTCGGGCCGGGGCCCTCACCTGGGGTAGGCGCCGTCCGGCCGCTGGTACCCGCTGCTGAGCTGGTTGCCCTCGTCGTCGGAGACGGTGCCGAACCAGGAGGTGCACCAGACCGACACCGAGTCCGGCCAGTACTGCACCTCGAAGGGGTGCCCGGGCCCGTAGTCGCCGTACGAGGTGACGATGAAGGTCTCCCCCGGGCGCATCCAGTAGTCCTCGCCGAGCGGTTCCAGCGTCAGCTCCACCAGCCCCTCGCCCCGGTTGGTCACGGGCATCCGGCCGGTCACCTCCAGTGCCGAGAAGTCCCAGGCCGCCGAGTCCTGGCTCTCCTGGCTCATCCGACGGACACCCGGGCGAGCAGGGCGCGCACGACGGCGTCGAAGGCCCCGGGCGCCTCCAGGGCGCTCAGGTGGCCCACCCCCGGCAGGACGGTCAGCTCGGCGTCCGGCCTGGCGCGCAGCATCGCCTCGGCCTCCTCCACCGCCACCAGGGCGTCCTGGGCGCCCGCCACGATCGAGACCGGCACCCGCAGGCCGGCCAGCACGTCCAGGGCGTCCGGGCGGGCCGCCATGGCCCGCTGGGCCCAGGCGACGGCGGCCGGCGGCGCGGCGGCGACCAGCTCCTGCACCCGCGCCACCAGGTGCTGCGAGTCCGGGCCGAGCTGCCCGGCCGCGACCTGCTCGTCCAGCAGCAGCTGCACGCTGTCCCGCGCGGTGACGGCGGCGGCGATCCGCTCCCGGTTGGCCCGTACGGCGTCGGTGTCGGCGGTGGCCCGGGTGTTGGCCAGCAGCAGGCCGGACAGCCGGCCGGGGTGGCGGCGGGCGAAGGCCAGTGCCACGTAGCCGCCCATGGAGAGCCCGCCGACCACCGCGCGCTCGATCCCGGCCGCGTCCAGCAGCAGGGCGAGGTCGTCCGCGACCAGGTCCAGCGAGGGCTCGTCGCTCCCCAGCGCGGTGCCGCCGAACCCCCGCTGGTCGGGGGCGAGCACGCGCACTTCGTCCCCGGTCAGCCCGGGCAGCTCGTCCAGTTGGGAGGACCACATCGAGGCGTTCAACGGAAAGGCGTGCAGCAGCACGAGTGGTGTTCCGGTACCGCTCTCGCGGACCGACACTGCGGAGGGACTCTGGGTCATGCGCCCAACCTATTCCGGCACGCCCGGCGGGCCCACTCAGCGGGCCGCGATACCCCCTTTGTCCTAGCCTGGCAAGGAACTGAGGGAGCACGAATGATCGAGCTGCACGAGCTGACAAAACGTTACGGCAAGACCCTTGCGGTGGACCGCCTCAGCTTCCGGGTCCCCCAGGGCGTGGTGACCGGCTTCCTCGGCCCCAACGGCGCCGGCAAGTCCACCACGATGCGCATGATCCTCGACCTCGACCGCCCGACCGCCGGGCGGGTCACCATCGACGGCAGGCACTACGGCCAGCTCAGCGAGCCGCTCAAGTACATCGGCGCGCTGCTGGAGGCCAAGGCCGTCCACCCCGGCCGCACCGCCCGCGACCACCTGCTCTGGCTCGCCCAGAGCAACCGCATCCCCGAGCGCCGGGTGGACGAGGTGCTCGCCCTGGTCGGCCTCACCCCGGTCGCCCGCAAGCGGGCCCGCGGCTTCTCGCTCGGCATGGGCCAGCGCCTGGGCATCGCCTCCGCCCTGCTCGGCGACCCGGAGATCATCATGTTCGACGAGCCGGTCAACGGCCTGGACCCGGAGGGCATCCTCTGGGTCCGCAACCTGATGAAGCGCCTCGCCGCCGAGGGCCGCACGGTCTTCGTCTCCTCCCACCTGATGAGCGAGATGGCCGTCACCGCCGACCACCTGGTGGTCATCGGCCGGGGCCGCCTGCTCGCCGACCTGCCGATGCCGGAGTTCATCCGGCGCAACTCCCGCTCCGCCGTACGGCTGCGCAGCCCGGAGCCCCAACGGCTGCTCGACGTCCTGGCCGAGGCCGGCCTGCGGCACGAACCGGGCCCGGACGGCTCCTACGAGGTGGTCGACGGGGACATCACGCACCTCGGTGAGCTGTTCGCCGGGCACGGCGTGGTGCTGCACGAGCTCAGCCCGCAGCAGGCCTCGCTGGAGGACGCCTTCATGCAGATGACGGCCGACGCGGTGGAGTACCACGCGGGCGAGGGGCCCGGCCGGGACGCGGCCGGCGCGCCCGCCGGGTGGGGCGCCGGCTGGAAGGCGGACGGCGCCCGGCAGACCGCCACGGCACGGCAGGAGGAGATCTGAGATGGCGTCCTTCCCCGCGGTCCTGCGCTCCGAGTGGACGAAGATCCGCACCGTCCGCTCGACGCTCTGGACGCTCGCGCTGACCTTCGTCGTCACGGTCGGCATCGGCGCGCTGCTGTCGCTGCTCACCAACGACAACTTCACCGAGTTCCGACGGCACGACCCCAATCCGTTCGACCCCACCAGCACCGCCTTCTCCGGCATCGTGCTCGGCGAACTGGTGATCATCGTGTTCGGCGTGCTGGCGATCGGCAACGAGTACAGCAGCGGCATGATCCGGCTCACCCTGGCCGCCGTCCCGCAGCGCGCCACCCTGCTCGCCGGCAAGCTGGTGGTGCTCGGCGCGCTCGCCCTGGCGGTCTCGGTGCTGACGGCCTTCGTCACCTTCTTCGCCGGCCAGGCGCTGCTCGGCCCGCACTCCACCACGATCGGCGAGCCGAACGTGCTGCGCGCGGTGCTCGGCGCCGCGCTGTACCTGACGATGCTCTGCCTGTTCGCGGCGGGCGTCACCACGATGCTGCACAACCAGACGCTCGCGCTCGGCGTGCTGGTGCCGTTCTTCTTCCTGCTCTCGCCGATCCTCTCGGCGGTGCCGAAGGTCAAGACCCTGGCCCACTACTTCCCCGACTACGCGGGCTCCCGGATGACGCTGGTGTACGAGCAGCAGGGCCAGCCGTACGGGCCGTGGGCCGGCTTCCTGATCTGCCTCGCCTGGACGGCGGCGGCCCTGGTCGGCGGCGTGCTGGTGTTCAAGAAGCGCGACGCGTAGCCGGGCCCGCGACGCGCGGCGGCCCCCCGGCGGGCCGTCAGTACCGCGGAGCGCCGCGGCCCCGCAGCAGGTTGGAGGCCCGGCGCTCCCGCGCCCCCCAGCAGGCCCGGTGCCAGTGCCGCCGGTCGTCCACCCCCGCGCCGTGCGTCGGCCAGGCCACCACGTGGCCCATCCCCGGCGGGATCTCCTGGTCGCAGCCCGGGCAGCGGTAGAACCGCCCCGCCGTCCCGGCGACCGTCTGGACCACCCACTCGTCGCCCTGGTAGGTCTCGGTACGGCGCAGCGAACCGCCGAGCGGGGCGGTCGGCTCCGCACTCACGTGGGGGGCGGCGCTCTTGATCCGGTTGCGGCGCGGCGACACGGCGGACTCCCTCTCCTCCTGGGCCTGGGTCGTCCAGCCTACGGCCGATCGGGCTACCCCATCGCTCCTACCACGGCTCTGTCCGGTACTCCGGCGTTTTTGCCGAGATCCACCCGATCATCGGGGAAATCCAGGGCTCCGCGTGCCATTGGCACATGACATCGGATACCCACAAGGGGAGAAGGCGGGGCCCGCAGACCCTGCGCGCACCCGAGGAGGACCAACGATGAGCAAGACCAGCGCCCGCGCCGAGAGCGGTCGGCCCGCCCCCGGCCCGACGCTGACCTCCGTCCCCCCGGTGACGGCCGTCGCGGGCGAGCCGCTGCCGGCGACCCTGCGGGCGGGCGCGGTGCCGCCGTCCACCGGTCCGGTGCGGGTCGGCCTGTTCCTGCTGTCCGCGCAGTTCCCCGGGCAGGGCCACGGCGAGGTGCTGGAGCGCACCGTCAGCGCGGCCGTCGAGGCCGAACACTCGGGCCTGGACAGCGTCTGGCTGGCCGAGCACCACTTCGTGCCGTACGGGGTGTGCCCGGACGCCGCCACGCTGGCCGCGATGCTGCTCGGCCGCACCCGCCGGATCGGCGTCGGCACCGCGGTCAGCGTGCTCTCCACCCGCCACCCGGTGGGGCTCGGCGAGCAGGCCGCGCTGCTGCACCTCACCTCCGGGGGACGCTTCACGCTCGGAGTGGGCCGCGGCGGGCCGTGGATCGACCTGGACGTGTTCGGTGGCGGCGTGGACGCCTTCGAGACCGGGTTCCCTGAGCGGCTGGACCTGCTGCTGCGCTGGCTGCGCTGCGCCCGGGTGGGCGCGGACGGCCCGCAGTTCGCCTTCCCCGAGGTCGCCGTGGTGCCCCGGGCCACCGAGCCGCTGCGACGGCCGGGCCTGGTCAGCTGGCTCGGCCTGGGCGAGCGCTCCGGCCCGGTGCGCTTCCCGCGCCAGCGCCGGGACGACGAGGGCCTCGGCGAGGAACTCACCTCCGACGGACGGCCGGTGGCCGGCCCGCCCGTGGTGGTCGCCTGCACCTCACCGGGCGGGGTGCGGCTGGCCGCCGAGCGAGGCCTGCCGATGCTGCTCGGCATGCACTCCGGGGACGACGACAAGCTGCGGATGCTGGAGCTGTACCGGACCGCCTGGCTGGCCGCCGGGCGCAGTGAGGAGCAGCTGCGCCGGGTCGGCCGTCAGCACGTCGCGGCCGGGGTGGCCCAGGTCGACGACCGCGCCGCGGAGGCCCGCTCCACCCTGCTGAACGCGATGCCCGGCTGGTTCGAGTACGGGCTCGGCGCGCACCGCACCGTGGACGGCCGCGAGCGCAAGATGCGCGACCCTCGCCAGTACACCGAACTGCTCTGCGACCTGCACGCGGTGGGCACCCCGCGGCAGTGCGCCGACCGGCTGCTGGCCACCGCCGAGCGCACCGGCATCCGGCGCTTCGCCCTGCTCGCCGAGGGCAGCGGCGACCAGGAGGCGACCCTGCACAACATCGCCCGGCTCGGCTCCGAGGTGCTGCCGCAGCTCGGCTAGGTCCCGTCCGGGCCGGGCCGCCGCCCCTCCCCCGCACCCGGGGACGGGGCGGCCGGCGCCGCGGCGCGGTACGGCCGGGGGCTCAGCAGTCCCGCAGTTCCTCGGACTGGTTGAGCAGCTGCTCCCGGACCGAGGTGAAGCGGTCGTACCGCGCCTCGTTGGCCTCCGACGGCAGGAACACCGCCACCCGGTGACAGTTCTGGAACGCCAGCCGGACCCCGAAGTGGCGCTGGAGGGCGCCCCGGATGGCGTCGCTTGCGAGGGCGCGCAGCAGCTGGCCCCGGGCCTTCTCGCTGGGGGGCGGTACCTGGTTGTCGGCGAAGTCGGTGCCGTCGACCTTCGCCTGGGCGACCAGCGAGCTGATCAGGTCCCAGGCGTACGGCAGCGAGACGCGGACGCAGTCGACGAATTCCCGCTCGTCGACCTCGCCCCGCTCGGCCTTCTCGAGCAGGGCCGGTGAGACGTCGAGCGACATGGATTCTCCTCTCGCGGTCCACCCGCGCGGCGCCCGGGTGGTCGTGCGTAGGTCAAGCTCACAGTGAGGGTGGCTGATTCGCGCGGGACGTCCGGAACACCGAGGGACAGGGGTTTCCGGCACCTTCGCGACAGCGGCGGCACCACGGGACGTGACGTCCTGGACACCGAACGCGCTCAGAACAGCGTGGCAGTCAACGGCGCGACAGGCCGGTCATTCCTGCGGATTGCTTCGGAAATATGTTGCGCTGCACGGGATTGGCCGGATCCCGTCGGGTCGTTCATCTGAAGTCTCCATCCCCGTTGACAGCGATCCCGCGAGCGTGCCGTCACACACCGTAGCGACCCGAAGGGGGGCGGCGCCAGACCTCGACGGGCGGGGAGCGGAACCACAGGCCCTCCATGGTGGACGGGTTCGCGCCTTCTTCACCCTGCCGTCGCGGAATCGCATCAACTGGCCCCGGTGGGCTAGCGTGGTCGACCGTGCGTCTCGTAATTGCCCGCTGCTCAGTCGACTATGCCGGTCGGCTCTCCGCCCATCTGCCCTCCGCCACCAGGCTGATCCTGGTCAAGGCCGACGGCAGCGTCAGCATCCACGCCGACGACCGCGCCTACAAGCCGCTCAACTGGATGTCCCCGCCGTGCGCCCTCAAGGAGGCCGACGGGATCTGGACGGTGGAGAACAAGGCCGGCGAGAAGCTCATCATCACGCTGGAGGAGGTGCTGCACGACTCGTCCCACGAGCTCGGGGTCGACCCGGGCCTGATCAAGGACGGCGTGGAGGCACACCTCCAGGAGCTGCTCGCGGACCGGATGGAGGTGCTCGGTGCCGGCTGGTCGCTGATCCGCCGCGAGTACCCCACCGCGATCGGCCCGGTCGACATCCTCTGCCGCGACTCCGACGGCGCCACGGTGGCCGTCGAGATCAAGCGCCGCGGCGAGATCGACGGCGTCGAGCAGCTGACCCGCTATCTCGAACTCCTCAACCGGGACCCGCTGCTGGCCCCGGTCAAGGGCGTCTTCGCCGCGCAGGAGATCAAGCCGCAGGCCCGCGTCCTGGCCACCGACCGCGGCATCGGCTGCGTGGTGCTGGACTACGACGAGCTGCGCGGCATCGACGACGACAAGCTCAAGCTGTTCTGACCGCTCAGGACGGTCCCGGGGCGGCCGGACTGGTCGTCCCGCCCGGGGTCGTCGGCGATCCCGACGTGGCAGGCGACGTCGGGGTGGCCGCCGGGGAGGACGGGCTGCGGCTCGGCTCCGTCGGCTGCGACGGCCCTCCGGTCGACTGGGACTGACCCGGCTGCGGGGCCGGCGGCTGCGGCTGGCCCGGTGCGGGCGGCTGCGGCTGCTGCGCGGGCTGGGACTCGCCCGCGCTCGGCGAGGAGCTCGGCTTCCTCGTCGGCGAGGCGCTCGGCGAGTGCGAGGCGCTGCCGCTCGCGGACGGCTCCGGGCTGCCGACCTGCCCCGCCGGGCTGCCCGGCCCGGCCCCGGTCGTCCCCGGCCCGGCGCTGCCGGAGGACTGCGGGAACGGCGGGTCCTCGCTGCCGCTGCCGCGGTCCGGCCGGCTGGTGTGCGGATCGTTCCCCTTGACCTCCTCCGGCCCGCTGAAGCTCATCGCCACCGCCGTGCCGAGCACCCCCAGGGTCAGCACCGCCGTGGAGAGCACCGCCGCCCGGCGCCGCCGACTGGACTTCAGACCGGCCGGCACCCGGGCCGCGATCTTGCGGATCACCGGGGCGCGGCCGGGCGCCGCCGCGGGCGCGGCGGCGGGCAGCTGCCGGCCGTCGGCGCGCAGCAGGTCGAGCATCCGGCGCGCGGCCGCCACCCCGCGCTGCTCACCCGCCGTGTTCCGCAGGGTGAGCGCGGTCTCCAGTTCGGCGACGGCCCGGGAGGGCTGCTGGACGCAGATCGCGTGCACGCCCGCCTCGTGGTGGAACCAGGCCTGGTCGACCGCCGAACCGGTGCGGCGGGCCGCCTCCAGACCGAGCTGGAGCACCCGCTCCCAGGCGCCCCAGCGCAGCGCCAGCGCCAGCGCGGGCGCCGCCGCGCGGGCGAGCCGGACCACCGCGTCGTGCCGCCCGGCGGTGCGGTCGGCGAGCAGCACGCCGATCATCACCTCCGCCTCGGCGGCGATCTGCTCCAGCGTCACCGAGCTGTGCCCGACCCACCAGGCGAAGTGCCGGGCGGCGCCGTCGACGCAGCCGCGGGGCGGCCAGTGCGGGGCGAGCAGGTCGAGCGCACCGGCGGTCAGCCGGTGGTGGCCACCGATGGACACCGCCAGTCCGGCGTCGGTGAGTTCGGCGAGGGCGGCCTCGCCCTGTCCGACGTCGATCAGCGCCGGCAGGTGCGGCGCGGTGGGGCACTCGCCGCCGAGCGCCACGGCGAGGCGCAGCACGGCCTGGGCGGGCTCGCTCAACCCCTCGGCGAGCCGGACCGCGGGCGAGGCGGTCTGCGCCACCGAGGGCAGCGGGACGGTGCGGCGCAGCGCGTTCTCCCGGATCGCCGGGTCCGGGTCGTGGGCGGGCTCCTCGACGGCTCCGAAGACGTCCATCCGGTCGTCCTCGGCGGCGACCAGCGCGTCCACCGCGAGGTCCCGCTGGCGCAGCAGCGCGGCGGCCTGGACGAAGCGCAGCGGCAGGCCCTCGGACTCGAACCAGAGGTCCACCGCCCAGGCCTTCTCGTCGACGTCCAGCGGCCGCCCGGCCAGCCGGGCGGTGAGGGCGAGGCAGGCGGAGCGGGAGAGCCCGGCCACCAGGTGGTCCTGGAGCCGGGAGCCGGCGGGCAGCGGCGGGCCGTCGGGGGCGGCGGAGATCAGGAAGGCGCAGCCGGGGGCGGCGGCGAGCAGCTGCTCCAGCTCGGCGCCGGAGGGCTCGGCGGCGTCGATCACCACGATCGCGCCGACCTCGGCGAGGTGGGCGGCCAGCTGCCCGGGGTCGGGGCGGTAGCCGGGGGCGTGGTGAGTGGCCGTGAAGAGGTCCTGGAGCAGGTCGGGGACGGTCCGGCGGTGGCCGCAGAGCTGCACCACACCTCCGGGGGCGAGGTCGGCGGCGGCCTCGGCGACGGCCGACAGCAGTGCGCTGCGGCCCGAGCCGGCCTGGCCGACCAGGCGTATCGACCGGCCCTCGGCGAGCAGGCCGAGCAGTTCGGCGATGTCGGCCTCGCGGTCCAGCAGCGGCAGGTCGGCGGGCCCGGCGCCGAGCGCGAGCGGGCCGACCGCGCGGCCGACGCCGCCGACCGGGCCGCGGGCGGGCTCGCTGCGTTCGATCCGGCGCGGGTGCGGCCGCCACTCCTCGGGGCAGGGCCGGGCCTCGGAGCCGTCCGGGGCACCGACGCCCACCAGCAGGCCGCCGGAGACCAGTTCGCCGCCACGGGTGCGGACGGCGTCCTGCCGGAAGTCCCCGGATGGCTGTGCCACGTTCTGCTCCGCATCGTGCTCGGCCGGCGGCGCCCCGCGCCGCCCGGCTGACGTCCCGGTAGCGGCCGCGGCCGGGCTGGAGGCAGCCCCGGCGGCCGTCTTCTGACGGGCAGACTCTTGCACATTCGGACCCGCCCGTGCAGGGCGGTCCGCGGCGTACGACCGGCCGGTAGCGCTGACCAGGGACGTTGCGCGGGTGGGGCCCGGGGGTGCGGGGGCGCGCGGTCCGGCGCGCGGCGCGGGATCGGCTAGAGCGCGATCCCGTGCGCCTCGGCGACGCCGGTCACGCCGTCGACGGTCAGGATGCGGTGCAGCTTGGTGGCCACCAGCAGCCGCTGGAGCTGGGCCGGGACGGAGCGCAGCACCAGCCGGCGGCCGATCCGGCCGGCCCGCCGGTGGGTGCCCATGATCACGCCGAGCCCGGTGGCGTCCCAGAACTCCAGCCGGGCGAGGTCGAGCACGAGGTCGCCGAGGCCGCCGTCCACCGCCTGGTGCAGCCGGGCCCGCGCGTCGGCGGCGGTGCGCACGTCGAGGCGGCCTTCGATGGCCAGCGCCGTGTGGTCGCCGGTGATGCGCATGCTCTCCTCCTTCGCCTGGACGGCCTGGTGCGGGGCGGGCCCGCCCCGGCCGTACCGGGTGCGGGAGCGGGGGGTGCATCCGGGCGGGCCGCAGCCCCACACCCGGACCCGGGCGGAATGCCGGGTTCCTTCATCTGACGGTGAACCGGCTCCACAGGTTGCTGGTTCCGGCCAGATCTGAAGCAACTTCACCCGTCCGAGGGAATATACGCAGGTCGGCCCCACACCTACGCTCGATTCCCGCCCAAATCACCCGTCTGCGGCACCCGGCGTGAGGAAACTCACCCGGCCCGGTGGAGCGGGCCGTACGACACTCCGGTCGCACGGCCCGGCGGCCGTTCAGCCCGGCAGGCTCACTTGCCCTCGTACGGGTAGAAGCCGCGGCCGCTCTTGCGGCCCAGGTCACCGGCGGTGACCATGCGGGCCATGATCTCCGGCGCGGCGAACTTCTCGTCCTGGGTCTCGGTGTAGATGTTGCGGGCGGCGTGCAGCAGGATGTCCACGCCCGTCAGGTCGGCGGTCTGGAGCGGTCCCATCGCGTGGCCGAAACCGAGCCGGCAGGCGGTGTCGATGTCCTCGGCGGTGGCCACGCCCGACTCGTACAGCTTGACGGCCTCGACGACCAGCGCGGTGATCAGGCGGGTGGTCACGAAGCCGGCCACGTCGCGGTTGACCACCACGACCTCCTTGCCGACGCCCTCGGCGAAGGCGCGGGCGGCGGCCAGCGTCTCGTCGCTGGTCTTGTAGCCGCGGACCAGCTCGACCAGCTTCATCATCGGCACCGGCGAGAAGAAGTGGACGCCGACGACCGACTCCGGGCGCTCGGTGGCGGCGGCGATCCGGGTGATCGGGATGGCGGAGGTGTTGGAGGCCAGCACGGCGCCGTCCTTGGCGAGCTTGTCGAGCTCCCGGAAGACGCCCTCCTTGACCTCCATCTTCTCGAACACGGCCTCGACCACGATGTCGGCCTCGGCGACGGCGCCCAGGTCGGTGGTGGTGGTGATCCGGCCCAGCGCGGCCTCGGCGTCCTCGGCGCTCAGCTTCCCCTTGGCGACGAACTTCTGGTAGGAGGCGCGGATGCCCGCCAGGCCCCGCTGGAGCGCCTCCTCGGTGACGTCCCGCAGCACCACCGGGTGGCCGGCCTGCGCCGACACCTGGGCGATGCCGGCGCCCATCAGGCCGGCACCGATCACGGCGATCTGCTTGCTGGACGCATTGCTCATGGCTGGGTCTCCCGATGCCGTCGCCGCCCCGCGGGCGGGCCCTGAAGGCGGCTCAGGGCAGGGGTCACCGCCGGCGAGCCGCGTCGCTCGTTTCCGGGACTCTAATGCCCAAATCCCCGGTGCAGTAGCAATCGAGAGTGTGATCTGCAACCGACCTGGTCAGGCGCTCGGACGGTCGGGCGGACGGACGGACGGCCGTACGGTCAGACCGTCAGACGGTCATCCCGAGGTCCTGGGCCAGGATCGCCGCCTGCACCCGGCTGCGCAGCCGCAGCTTCGCCAGGATGCGGCTGACGTGCGTCTTGGTGGTCGCCTCCGCCATCACCAGCCGGGCCGCGATCTCCCCGTTGGACATCCCCGCCCCGATGCAGGCCAGCACCTCCCGCTCACGGCCGGTCAGCGCCCCCACCGCGGCCCTGGCCTCCGGCCCGACCGGCCGCTCGGGGCGGGCGAAGGCCCCGATCAGCCGCCTGGTCACCGAGGGCGCCAGCATCCCGTCCCCGCGCGCCACCGTGCGGATGCCCTCGATCAGGGTGTCCGCCTCCAGGTCCTTGAGCAGGAACCCGGACGCGCCCGCCCGCAGCGAGCCGTAGACGTACTCGTCCAGGTCGAAGGTGGTCAGCACGAGCACCTGGCCCGCCCCGGCGGCGACCACCTCCCGGGTCGCCGAGACGCCGTCCAGCCGGGGCATCTGAATGTCCATCAGCACCACGTCGGGCCGCAGCTCCAGCGCCAGCCGGACGGCCTCCTCGCCGTCGGCGGCCTGCCCGACCACCTCGAACTCCGGCTCGGCGCGCAGGATCATCACCAGCGCCGCCCGTACCGCCGCCTGGTCCTCGGCCACCAGCACCCGGATCGTCATGCCCGCCCCTCGTTCCCGTGGGCGCGCGGCAGCACCGCGCGCACGCTCCAGTACCCGTCCTTCGGCCCGGCCTCGAAGCTGCCGCCGAGCAGCCCGGTCCGCTCCGCCATGCCCACCAGCCCGGCCCGGGCGCCGGGCAGTTCGCGGCCCGGCCCGGCCCGGTAGGGACTGTCGACGGCGATCCGGAGTTCCTCGGACGCGAACTCCAGCCGCAGACTGACCAGTCCGGGCCCGGCGTGCTTGAGCGCGTTGGTCAGCGACTCCTGGACGATCCGGTACGCGGCCAGCCCGACCGGCGCCGGGAGTTCGCCGCGCTCACCGCGCTCGTCCAGCTCGAAGTCCAGCCCGACGTCCTGGCCCGCCGCCCGGGCCTTGGCCACCAGGGCGTCCACCGCGGCCAGGTCGGGTGCCGCGTACGACTCGTCCACCTCTCCCCCGCCGCTGTCCCGGAGCAGTCCGATCATGCGACGCATTTCGGCCAATCCCTGGACGCTGTTCTCCCGGATCACCGCCAGCACCTCCACCAGTGGGTCGTCCTCGGCCAGCCGGCGCCGCCTGGCCACCGACTGCGCGCCGGTGGCGTGGATCGCGACCGCCGACAGGTGGTTGGCCACCACGTCGTGCAACTCCCTTGCCATCCGCGCCCGTTCGGCGCCGATCGCCTCGCGCCGGTCCATCTCCGAGAGCAGCGCGGTCTGTTCCGCCCGCAGCCGCTCGGCCTCCGCCTCCTGCTGGTGCTTGCGCACCACGTCGCCGGTCCACACCGGCCCCAGGAAGACCAGCGCGCTGACCACCACCACCAGCAGCGCGAGGGAGGTGCCGCCGTAGATCGCCGCCAGCGTGGAGAGCGCCAGCACGGTGGCCCCGCCGGTCAGGTGCAGTATCCGGGACATCCGCGGGCTGCCGTAGAGCACCGCCGCGTACAGCAGATCGGTGTACATGATCAGCGTGGCCACCAGGTTGCCGGCGAACACGCTCCCCGCGAAGACCAACCCGCCGAGCGACACCGCCAGCACCGGCCTGGTCCGCCGGACCAGCTCCAGCCCCGCCATCACCAGCAGCGGCGGCAGCACCACCCAGGGCGGCACCCGGTCGGCCTGGTCGTACGCCTTGAAGACGATCAGCACCGAGCCGCCGAGCAGCCCGAAGAGGGCGATCAGCTGGTCCTGCCGGCGCGGGGACAGGGCGGGGAAGGGGAGCGGCACGTTCCCATCTCACCACTCCCGCGCCCCACCCGGCTCCGGTCCACGGAGGAGCCCGCTACATCGAAGGATGCAGGCCCGGACGGCACCACGCGACGACGACACCGGCGCGCCCGCGCACGAGGCTGGGAGCACCACGCAACGTCCGGGAGCAGAACGTGATCGTCACCCTCATCGTCGCGGCCGAGATCTCCTTCTGGATCCTGCTCGGCCTCGGCCTCGCCACCCGCTACCTGCTCCGATGGCGCCGCACCAGCACCGCGCTGCTGGTCGGCCTGCCGGTGGTGGACCTCACCCTGTACGCCCTCACCGTCCTCGACCTGCGCGGCGGCGCCACCGCGAGCTGGACGCACGCCCTGGCCGCGAGCTACGCGGGCTTCTCGATCGGCTACGGCCCCTCGCTGGTGCGCTGGGCCGACCGGCACTTCCAGTACCGCTTCGCCGGTGGCCCCAAGCCGCTGCCCTCGCCGAAGTACGGGCCGGAGCGGACCAGGTACGAGTGGCAGTTCGCCGGCCGGACCGTCGTGTCAGCCGCGGTCACGCTCGGCCTGATCACCCTGCTCGTCCCGCTCTCCGCGGGCGCCGCCCACTTCGGCACCTTCCTCCAGTGGTACCTCAAGCTGGGCATCGCGGCCGTCGTCAACGTGGTCGTGGCCGGCTGCTACTCGCTCTGGCCCAAGGAGCCGCCGGCCGGCGTCCTGGTCGAGAACGGCCGGGTGGTCAAGGAGAAGACCCCGGCCGACCGGCTCTGAGGCGGCCGGCTCCTAGCGGTTCTCGCCCGGCACCCAGAGCACGTCGCCGCGCTCCTTGTTGGCCACCCGGGCCAGGATGAACAGCAGGTCGGACAGCCGGTTGAGGTACTTCGCGGTCAGCGGGTTGACGCTGTCGCCGTGCTCCGCGATCGCCGCCCAGGTCGAGCGCTCGGCCCGCCGCACCACCGTGCAGGCCAGGTGGAGGTGGGCCGCCCCGGGCGTGCCGCCGGGCAGGATGAAGCTGCGCAGCTTCTCCACCCGCGCCAGGTACTCGTCGCAGTCCGCCTCCAGCCGGTCGACGTAGGACTGCAACACCCGCAGCGGCGGGTACTTCGGGTCCTCCACCACCGGGGTGGACAGGTCGGCGCCGACGTCGAACAGGTCGTTCTGGACCCGGACGAGCACCGCCGTGATGTCCTCCGGCAGCTCGCCGACGGCCAGCGCCACCCCGATGGCGGCGTTGGCCTCGTTGGCGTCCGCGTACGCGATCAGCCTCGGGTCGGTCTTGGTGGTCCGGCTCATGTCGCCGAGCGCCGTGGTGCCGTCGTCGCCGGTACGGGTGTAGATGCGCGTCAGATTGACCATGCGGCCAGGGTAGCGGCCGGGTTAGGCGGCGTTAACCCGCATTACGCGACATTGACTCTCTGCCCCGGCGGGGCCGCCTCCAGCCAGGCCAGGAAGCCGGTCAGCGCGTCCTCGCTCATCGCCAGCTCCAGCGGCGCCCCGTTGTGCAGGCAGCGCAGCACCACCGATCCGGAGAGCAGGGCCAGCTCCTCCTGGCCCTCCGGGTAGCGCCGGCCGAGCACCTCGATCTCCCGGCGCGGAAGCACCTTGCGCGGGCGCGGGGCGTACGAGAAGACCCGGAACCACTCGATCGAGTCACCGCTGTAGCGGCCGATACCAAAAACCCACCCCTTGCCGTCGGTCGGGGGGACCGGGGCCGAGGTGGGTTTGCCGTTCTCGTCGAGGTCGGGCTGCGTCGAGGCGTCGGCAGGCATTTTGAGTCGGTAGCTGCAGTCGAAGGTGCCGCCGACCCGCTGGATCAGGCGGCGCCGGACGGCGAAGGCCATCAGCCCGATCACTCCCAGGGCCACGACCGCCGCACACACCACAAGCGCGAGGACCATGCTCACCTACCTCCTCGCTACCCGCGTTCCCCGTAGCGGTCGTATCAAGCGACCGCGCTGACCTACCAACTACGACGACAGTCCCGGGGTCACGCTCACGCGTCCCCGGGACCGTCGGTCGACCCCGCTAAGCCGGGGTCCGGCGCACTCAGGCGTGGGCCTTGAGGCCGCGCGCCGCGAACAGACGGACCTCGGCGCGCCGCTCGGCGTGCTCGTCCAGGTCCGCCTTGGCCTTCTCCAGTGCGCGCTCGGCACGCGCGACGTCGATCTCGTCCGCCAGCTCGGCGATCTCCGCGAGCAGAGACAGCTTGTTGTCGGCGAAGGAGATGAAGCCGCCGTGCACCGCGGCGATCACGGTGCCGCCGTCCACCGTGCGGATGGTGACGGGACCGGTCTCCAGCACGCTCAGCACCGGGGTGTGGCCCGGCATGATGCCGGTGTCACCGGAGGCCGTACGGGCGACGACGATGGTGGCCGCACCGGACCACACCTTGCGGTCGGCTGCGACCAGCTCGACGTGCAGCTCAGCCAACGTGGGCTCCTAGGCTCATGCAACGCCCGATTACTCGGGAGTTTCGGTAAGAATAACGGCCCCGCGCCTCCGGCATGAAACCGGCGGCACGGATTTGACCGGAATCACAGCCGATGCGACGTGAGGGGTGGTCCCCAGGCTCGGGGGCCACCCCTCACGGTCATGCACAGCTGCTACCGGCCGCGATTACTTCTTCGCCAGCTCGGCGGCGTTCTTCTCGAGGTCCTCGATGCCACCGCACATGAAGAAGGCCTGCTCCGGGACGGAGTCGTACTTGCCGTCCGCGATCGCGTTGAAGGCCTCGATGGTCTCCGACAGCGGCACGGTCGAACCCTCGACGCCGGTGAACTGCTTCGCCACGTAGGTGTTCTGCGAGAGGAAGCGCTCGATGCGACGGGCACGGTGCACCGTGATCTTGTCCTCTTCGGACAGCTCGTCGATGCCGAGGATCGCGATGATGTCCTGGAGGTCCTTGTACTTCTGCAGGATCCCCTTGATACGGACGGCCGTGTCGTAGTGGTTCTGCGCGATGTACCGCGGGTCGAGGATGCGGGACGTGGAGTCCAGCGGGTCGACGGCCGGGTAGATGCCCTTCTCCGAGATCGGGCGCGACAGAACGGTGGTCGCGTCCAGGTGGGCGAAGGTGGTGGCCGGCGCCGGGTCGGTCAGGTCGTCCGCGGGGACGTAGATCGCCTGCATCGAGGTGATCGAGTGACCGCGGGTCGAGGTGATGCGCTCCTGCAGGAGGCCCATCTCGTCGGCCAGGTTCGGCTGGTAGCCCACCGCGGAGGGCATGCGGCCGAGCAGGGTCGACACCTCGGAACCGGCCTGGGTGAACCGGAAGATGTTGTCGATGAAGAGGAGCACGTCCTGCTTCTCGACGTCACGGAAGTACTCCGCCATGGTCAGCGCGGACAGCGCGACGCGCAGACGGGTGCCCGGCGGCTCGTCCATCTGGCCGAAGACCAGCGCGGTCTTGTCCAGAACGCCCGAGTCGACCATCTCGTCGATGAGGTCGTTGCCCTCACGGGTGCGCTCGCCGACACCGGCGAACACCGACACACCACCGAAGTTCTCGGCGACGCGGTAGATCATCTCCTGGATCAGAACGGTCTTGCCGACACCGGCGCCACCGAACAGACCGATCTTGCCACCCTGGACGTACGGGGTGAGCAGGTCGATGACCTTGATGCCGGTCTCGAACATCTCGGTCTTGGACTCGAGGTCCTTGAACTCGGGGGCCTTGCGGTGGATCGGCCAGCGGACCTCGACCTGCTTGTCGAACTCCGCCTGGTCCACGTTCAGCACGTCGCCGAGGGCGTTGAAGACCTTGCCCTTGGTGATCTGGCCGACCGGGACGGAGATGGCGGCACCGGTGTCGGTGACCTGCGAACCGCGGACCAGGCCGTCGGTCGGCTGCATCGAGATGCCGCGGACCATGCCGTCGCCGAGGTGCTGGGCGACCTCGAGGGTCAGGGTCTTCTTGCCCGAGCCGTCGGGGTTGTCCACCTCGACGTGCAGGGCGTTGTACATGTCCGGGATCGCGTCGACGGGGAACTCCACGTCGACGACCGGGCCGATGACCCGCGCGACGCGGCCCGTCGCCGTGGTCGGCTCAACAGTGGTGGTCATACTCATTCGCTCCCGCGGCTGGCGTCAGCGAGCGCGTTGGCGCCACCGACAATCTCGCTGATTTCCTGGGTGATCTCGGCCTGACGGGCCGAGTTGGCAAGCCGCGTGAGCGACTTGATGAGCTCGCCGGCGTTGTCCGTCGCGCTCTTCATCGCACGGCGGCGGGCGGCGTGCTCGGAAGCGGCCGACTGCAGCAGCGCGTTGTAGATCCGGCTCTCGACGTACCGCGGCAGGAGCGCGTCCAGGACGCCCTCCGCCGACGGCTCGAAGTCGTACAGCGGGAAGATCTCCGACTTGGCCGGCTTCTGGTCGCTGAGCTGGACCTCGTCCAGCTTCAGCGGCAGCAGCCGCGCCTCGACCGCGTTCTGCGTCAGCATCGACACGAACTCGGTCGAGATCAGGTGGAGCTCGTCCACCCCACCGGTCTCGGCCGTGAAGGCCGCGATCAGGTCGACCGCGACGGTCTTCGCGTCACCGTACGTCGGCTTGTCCGAGAACCCCGTCCACGAGTCCGCGATCGTCAGACCGCGGAACGTGTAGTACGAGACGCCCTTGCGGCCGATGATGTACGTCACCACGTCCTTGCCCTCGGCCTTCAGGCGCTCGGTGAGCGTCTGGGCGGCCTTGATGGCGTTGGTCGAGTAGCCGCCCGCCAGGCCGCGGTCCGCCGTGATCAGCAGGACGGCGGCGCGCTTGGCGTTCGGGTTCTCGGTGGTGAGCGGGTGCTTGGCGTTGGACCGGGTGGCCACCGCCGTCACCGCCCGGGTGAGCTCGTCGGCGTACGGAGTGGAGGCGGCCACCGCGCGCTGCGCCTTGACGATGCGCGACGCGGAGATCATCTCCATCGCCTTGGTGATCTTCTTCGTCGCGGTGACAGAGCGGATCCGGCGCTTGTAGACCCGAAGCTGTGCTCCCATGGGTCGTTACGTCCTTTCCCTCGCTACCGGACTCAGGCCTGCTCGGAGAGCAGCTTGCCGTCAGCCGTCTGGTAACCCTGCTTGAAGGCCTCGATCGCGCTGGTCAGCGCGTCGACGGTGCCGTCGGCCAGCAGACCGGTCTCGACGATGCCGGCGAGCAGGTCCTTGTGCTGCAGGCGGACGTGGTCCAGGAACTCGCGCTCGAAGCGGCGGATCTCGGCGACCGGGACGTCGTCCATCTTGCCGGTGGTGCCGGCCCAGATGGAGACGACCTGCTCCTCGACCGGGAACGGCTGGTACTGGCCCTGCTTCAGCAGCTCGACCATGCGCGCACCGCGCTCCAGCTGGGCCTTGGAGGCCGCGTCCAGGTCGGAACCGAAGGCGGCGAAGGCCTCCAGCTCGCGGTACTGGGCGAGGTCCAGACGCAGGCGGCCGGCGACCGAGCGCATGGCCTTGATCTGGGCGGAGCCACCGACGCGGGAGACCGAGATACCGACGTTCACGGCCGGGCGGATGCCGGCGTTGAACAGGTCGGACTCCAGGAAGCACTGGCCGTCGGTGATGGAGATGACGTTGGTCGGGATGTACGCCGAGACGTCGTTGGCCTTGGTCTCGATGATCGGCAGACCGGTCATCGAGCCGCCGCCCAGGGCGTCGTTCAGCTTGGCGCAGCGCTCCAGCAGACGGGAGTGCAGGTAGAAGACGTCACCCGGGTAGGCCTCGCGGCCCGGCGGGCGGCGCAGCAGCAGGGAGACGGAACGGTAGGCCTCGGCCTGCTTCGACAGGTCGTCGAAGATGATCAGGACGTGCTTGCCGTCGTACATCCACTCCTGGCCGATGGCCGAACCGGTGTACGGGGCGAGGTACTTGAAGCCGGCCGGGTCGGAGGCGGGAGCGGCCACGATGGTGGTGTACTCCAGCGCGCCGGCCTCCTCCAGTGCGCCGCGGACGGACGCGATGGTGGAGCCCTTCTGGCCCACGGCGACGTAGATGCAGCGGACCTGCTTCTCCGGGTCGCCCGAGCGCCAGTTGTCGCGCTGGTTGATGATCGTGTCGACGGCCACCGCGGTCTTGCCGGTCTGGCGGTCACCGATGATCAGCTGGCGCTGGCCGCGGCCGATCGGGGTCATCGCGTCGATGGCCTTGATGCCGGTCTGCAGCGGCTGCTTGACCGACTTGCGGGCCATGACGCCGGGGGCCTGCAGCTCCAGGGCGCGGCGACCGGTGGCGGCGATGTCGCCGAGGCCGTCGATCGGGTTGCCCAGCGGGTCCACGACGCGGCCGAGGTAGCCGTCGCCGACCGGAACCGAGAGGACCTCGCCGGTGCGGCGCACGGTCTGGCCCTCTTCGATGCCGCCGAACTCACCGAGGACGACGACACCGATCTCGCGGGTGTCGAGGTTCAGCGCGAGGCCGAGCGTGCCGTCCTCGAACTTCAGCAGCTCGTTCGCCATGACCGAGGGCAGGCCCTCGACATGCGCGATGCCGTCCGCCGCGTCAGTGACCGTGCCGACCTCTTCCACAGAAGCGGCGTCCGGCTGGTACGACTGGACAAAGTCGGCCAGCGCGTCCCGGATCTCCTCCGGACGGATCGTAAGCTCCGCCATCAGGCTTCCCTGCTCTCCTAGTTTGCGATCCTCGGCCCGCCATTGAGGGCCGCAAGTATTCGACTCTCGGCCGGGTCTTGCGAACCGGCCGTACGATTTGCCGGCTCCTTGGGGAGCCGGTTTCCCGACCGAGGGTCGGATGTGCTGCTTCGGTGCTCAGCCTTCGAGCGACTGGCGAGCGCCCTCGAGGCGGCTCGACACGGTGCCGTTGATGATCTCGTCGCCGATCTGCACCCGGACGCCGCCGACGACCTCGGGGTCGACGTCGATGTTCAGGTGGACCTGGCGGCCGTACATCCGGGCCAGAGCACCGGACAGGCGCTCCTTCTGGGTGTCCGACAGCGGCACCGCGGTGGTGACCAGGGCCACCACGCGGCCGCGACGCGCGGCGGCGAGCTTCGAGTAGGACTCGAGGCCCTGCTCCAGGCTACGGCCACGCGGCACGTTGACGAGGGCGGTGACCAGCCGGACGGTGCCGGCGTTGGCGCGGCCGCCGAGCAGCTTCTTGATCAGCTCGGCCTTCGCGACGGCACCGGCCTTCGGCTCGGTCAGCGCGGCACGCAGCTCGTGCGAGCCGCTCACCACCCGACCGAAGCGGAAGAGCTCGTCCTCGACGTCGTCCAGGGCGCCGGCCTTGTCCGCGGCGATGATCTCCGCGTAGGCGGCGAGCTCCTCGGTCGCGTCCACCAGGTCGCGCGAGCCCGACCAGCGGGAGCGGACCAGACCGGAGACCAGGTCGACGGCCTCGCCGGAGACCTGACCCGTCAGCAGCGAGGTGACCAGCTGGGCCTTGTCCTGGCCCGACCGGGACGGGTCGGTCAGGACGCGGCGCAGCGACACCTCACGGTCCAGCACGGCCGTGACGGCGGTGAGCTCCTCGGCGAGCTTGGCCGCGTCCACCGAGGTGCAGTCGGTCAGGCTCTCGAGGTTCTGCCGGCCGGCGGCGAGGGCCTCGCGGCTGGCGCCGATCACTTGGCCGCACCCTGAGCAACGGCGGCCTTGGCCTCCAGCTCGTCCAGGAAGCGGTCGATGACGCCGCTCTGCCGGGTGTGGTCCTCGAGGGACTCACCCACGATGCGGGACGCCAGCTGGGTGGCCAGCGAGCCCACGTCCTGACGCAGGGCGGCAGTGGCCTGCTTCTTGTCCGCCTCGATCTGGGCGTGACCGGCGGCGACGATGGCCTCGCGCTGGCGCTGGCCCTCCTCGCGCATCTCGGCGAGCTGGGCGGCACCCTGCTCGCGAGCCTGCTCGACGATGCGGGCAGCCTCGTGGCGCGCCTCGGCGAGCTCGGCGCGGTACTGCTCAAGCAGGGCCTGGGCCTCTGCCTGGGCGGCCTCGGCGCGCTCCATCCCGCCCTCGATCGCGTCCCGGCGCTCCGACAGCACCTTCTCGATGCTGGGGAGGAGCTTCTTGCCGAGCAGACCGAAGACGATGAAGAAGCAGAGCAGGCCGATGATGATCTCGGGCCACGCGGGGAGGAGAGGGTTCATCTTCTCCTCGGACGCGAGCTGGACGATCGCCATGCTCATATCTGGACCTTCCTCAGAAAGGGTCTACGGCGGGATTACTTGTTGCCGAAGACGAACGGCATGACGATGCCGATGAGGGCGAGCGCCTCGGTCAGCGCGAAGCCGATGAACATGTTGGAACGGATGAGACCGGCAGCCTCGGGCTGGCGGGCCATGGCCTGGACACCGTTACCGAAGATCAGACCGACGCCGATGCCGGGGCCGATGGCGGCGAGGCCGTAGCCCAGGGAGGCGACGGAACCGTAGACAGTGCCCTCAGCGAGGATGCTCATTGACGTTGTCCTTTGCAGGGTGGTGAACCGGTGGTGATTGGCCACCGGGCGATCGGAAGGTGGTTCTCGGCGGGGCGGTGGCCCCGGGGCTCAGTGCGCCTCTTCCAGGGCACCGGCGATGTAGCTGCTGGCCAGCATCACGAAGATGTAGGCCTGCAGGAACTGGACCAGCAGCTCGAAGGCGGTCAGGCCGACGGCGACGATGAACGAGGCCGAGCCGTACAGCGCGCCCAGGGACGGGCTGAGCAGGTACCAGGAGGCGATGGAGAACATCACGATCAGCAGGTGGCCGGCGAACATGTTCGCGAAGGCTCGGACCGCGAGCGTGAAGGGGCGCACGAAGATGTTCGAGAAGAACTCGATCGGCACCAGGATGAACATGACCCAGCCGGGGATGCCCGACGGCCAGCAGAGGTTCTTCAGACCGCCGACGAAGCCGTGCTTCTTGAAGGTCAGCGTCATGTAGGTGATCCACACGACCGCCGCGAGGCCGGCCGGGAACGCGATCGCCGCCGTCACCGGGAACTGCGCGAACGGGATGATCGACATGATGTTCATCAACCAGATGAAGAAGAACATCGAGACGAGCATCGGGACGTACTTCTCGCCCTTCTTGCCGATCGTCTCCAGCACGATGGAGCGCTTGACGAAGTCGTACCCGATCTCGCCGACCAGCTGCAGCTTGCCGGGAACCAGGCGCGGCTTGGCGAACGCCGCCCAGAAGAACACCACGACCAGGAGCGCGACGATGATCGACAGCAGCATCGGCTTGTTGAACTCGATGCTGCCGATCGTGAAGATCGGCTTGAACTGGAACTCGTTCAGACCCGGGGCCGGGAAGCCGCAGCCAGCGTCCCCGAAGTGGCAACTGCCTGAGGCGAGGGGCGTGAGTTCAGCACTCACCACGGACTCCTTCGTCATGACGCATGGATACGGCAACCTCGGTGTGTCGGCGTGGCCTGCGGCCACGGAGCGGCACTGGAACTTGATGGGTTTCTCGCCGACCCCGCGCGCCGGTGCACTGCACCACAGCGGGATCATCGAAGACTGCGCGGATCAGGGGGGCGATCCGTCCGCTCTCCGGACAGACCAGGCCTCTTCCCGTACTCCGTTGTTGCGACGGACGATAGCAGCCCGTCAGCGCGGCATAAACACCGCCCCCCTCGTTGGGGGGACAGTCGGGCCTCGTCACTGTTGACGCCCCTTGTCGGAGGGCTTGTCGCCCTTCTTTTCGGAGGCGTCGGGGTCGACGTAGAAGGTCTTGGCCTTGAGCGCGCCGCGCACCTGGAAGCCCGTCCAGATCAGGGCGCAGCCGAGCAGGGTGAAGGCGAACGCCTGCCGGTTGAAGAGTTCGGTGTCCTTGAAGACCGCGAGCACGATGCCGACCAGCAGGATCTGCGTGGTGTACACCAGCAGCGCCGCGGCCATCATGATCTGCGGGTTCGACCTGGTCAGCCGGTCGAGCGCGATCTGACCGAAGGTGAAGAAGGCCATCACGAGGAGCGCGCCGAACAGGGCGCCGAGCAGCCCCTTCCCACCGGCGACTGCGAAGGAGATCGCCATGGCGATGATCCCGGCGACCGCAGTGGGAATCGCGGCGCCTCGGAGGATCCGGGCGTCGGTGGACGGCATGTCGGCAGCTCCGGCGGCATGTCGATGTGGCGGGGGGACGGGCACAGCGGTGGCGGGTGACACCGGACCGAGCCATCGCCGCGGGCCGCCAGGGAGAAGCGGGCCCGGTGAGGGAGACCGACAGGGACGGAAGTCATCCACCTGTGAGGTCTTTCGGCGTGTTCTCGGTACTCGTGAACGGTATCACAAACTATTTGATGAGAGCTTTACCATGAATGTGTGGCACCTGTCACACCAACGGCGCAACGGCTCCGCCATTCGGGTGAACGGCAGCTGACCGCACCTCAACTCCCTTGTCAGCGGCGGCCGCTGGCCTCGCCCTGGTGGCCGACCGCGGTGGAGTCCACGGCCGGGTCCCTCCCGGCTTCACCGAGGAGTTGCTTGTCCTTCGCCGACAGTTCGGCCATCGGACCGCTCTGGTGCCGGCGGTAGCGCGGGGGGAGGAAGGACTGCACCGCCCGCGGGGCGCGCGGCCGGAACCACGGGGTGAGCAGCACGACCAGGCCGACCAGGCAGAGGCCGGCGAGCGTCAGGACGACGGTGCGGCCGGTGTTGGTCACCGAGAAGGCCACCGAGCCGAAGGCGATCAGCGCGGCCCAGAAGTACATGATCAGTACGGCGCGGCTGTGCGAGTGGCCGACCTGGAGCAGCCGGTGGTGCAGGTGGCGCTTGTCCGCGGCGAACGGGGACTGGCCGGCCCAGGTGCGGCGCACCACCGCGAGCAGCAGGTCGGCCAGCGGCAGCGCGATGACCGTCAGCGGCAGCAGCAGCGGGATGTAGATCGGCACCAGGGCGTGCACGGCGGCGGTCTGGGAACCGGCCTCGTTGCTGATCAGGTCCGGGTCGACCCGGCCGGTGATGGAGATCGCGGCGACCGCCAGCATCAGGCCCAGCATCATCGAGCCGGAGTCGCCCATGAAGATCCGCGCGGGGTGCATGTTGTGCGCCAGGAAGCCCAGGCACATGCCGATCAGCAGCACGCTGAACAGCACGGCGGGGGCCGCGTCGGAGATCGTGTAGCCGTACCAGAGCCGGTAGCTGTACAGGAAGAACGCCATCGCTGCGATGCAGACCATGCCGCCGGCCAGGCCGTCCAGGCCGTCGATGAAGTTCACCGCGTTGACCATGACGACGACCAGGGTGACCGAGATGATCATGCCCTGGGTCGGGGTCACCGCGACCGGGCCGAACCCGGGCACCGGGAGGGTGATCACCGTGACGCCCTGCCAGACCATCACACCGGCGGCGATCATCTGACCGCCGAGCTTCACCAGCGCGTCCACGCCCCACTTGTCGTCGAGCACCCCGAGCAGGAACATGATCCCGGCGCCGGACAGCAGCGCGCGGATGTCGGTGCCCTGCGAGAACACCTTGCTCAGGTTGTCGAGCTGGGAGGCGACCAGGATGCCCGCGCAGAGTCCGCCGAACATCGCGATGCCGCCGAGCCGCGGCGTGGGCTCGCGGTGCACGTCGCGGGCGCGCACCGGGGGCATGGCACCGGCGGCGATGGCGAACTTCCGGACCGGGCCGGTCAGCAGGTAGGTGACGGCGGCGGTGCAGAACAGCACCAGCAGATACTCACGCACCACTGGCCTCCTGCATCACTGTCGAACGGGGAAGTACCGAAGGTACTCCCCTGCCTTCCCGGGGTTCGAGGTGCGTCGCCACGGCACACACCTTATTGAGTCGGACGCCGGGACCACGCATCGCGGTTCGCCCTCCCGGGTAGGAGTTTCGAATGCCCGCGCGAGCGCTCCGTCAGGCCCGGCCGGCGAGGGCCAGCGCCAGCTCCCGCACCCGCGCCGCGGCCGGGGCGACGGCGCCGCCGGCGAGCACCCGCGCGATCAGCCCGGCGATCTCGGCCAGTTCCGGCTCCCCCATTCCCTGGCTGGTCACCGTGCCCGTGCCCAGCCGGATGCCGGAGGTCTCGGCGGCCGGCGCCGGGTCGTACGGCAGTGCGCACTTGCCCAGCAGCAGCCCGGCCGCCGCGCAGCGGCGCTCGGCCTCCGCGCCGCTGATGCCGAGCGGGCTGACGTCGGCGGTCACCAGGTGGGTGTCGGTCCCGCCCGTCAGAGGGCGCATACCGGCCTCTGCGAGCCCCGCGGCGAGCACCCGCGCCCCGGACACCGTCCGCTGCGCGTACGCCCGGTATTCGGGCCGGGAGGCCTCCGCGAGGGCCACCGCCTTGCCGGCCACCTCGTTCATCGCCGCGCCGCCCTGGCTGAACGGGAACACCGCCCGGTCGATCCGCTCGGCCAGCTCCGCGGTGCACAGCAGCAGTCCGCCGCGCGGACCGCGCAGCAGCTTGTGGGTGGCCGCGACGGTGACGTCCGCGTACGGCACCGGGGAGGGCGCCACCCCGGCCGCGATCAGCCCGGTGGTCTGCGCGACGGTGGCGACCAGGTAGGCGTCCACCTCGTCGGCGATCTCCCGGAACGCCGCCCAGTCCGGGTGCCGGGGGTGGGAGATCGAGCCCGCCACGAGGGCCTTGGGGCGGTGCTGCCGGGCCAGGTCGCGGACCTGGTCCAGGTCGATCAGCCCGTCGTCCTCGCGCACGCCGTAGCCGGTGAAGTCGAACCAGCGGCCGGAGAAGTTGGCGCGCGAGCCGCAGCTGAGGTGGCCACCGTGCTCCAGCGACATCGCCAGCACCCCGTCACCGGGCCGCAGCAGCGCCGCGTACGCCGCCAGCATCGCCGAAGTCGCCGACCGGGGCTGGACGTTGGCGTGCGGGGCGGCGAACAGCTCGCGGGCCCGGTCGATCGCCAGCAGCTCGGCGGCGTCCGCCAGCGCGCAGCCGGTGTGGTGCCGGCGGCCCGGGTAGCCCTCGGCGTACTTGTCGATCAGCGGGCCGGTGAGCGCCGCCAGGACGGCCGGGCTGGTCAGGTTCTCCCCCGCCAGCAGCTGGATCGTTTCGGCGCGCCGCTCGGCCTCCGCGGCCAGCAGGTCGGCCAGCTGCGGATCGGCGCGGTGCAGCGCCTCGGACACCCGGGGGCGCCCGGTCGTCGAGGTCGGGCCGGTCGCGGCATCAGTGACGGTCATGGCGGGGCTCCCGGACGCTGCGGGGACTGTGTCACCCAGCGTAGGACCGTCGTCGCCGCCCGGCCTGCCGAGCCGCGACCGGACGACCCATTCGGCGCCGGGGCCCGCGTCCTGCGCCCACGTCCGGGGCCCGTCGACGACGGGGCCCGGGGGCGTCAGCGCGGCGCGGGGACGCCGGTGAGCGCGGTGACCACCGGGTCGACCGCGTGGAATATCTCCTCGCCGCAGTTGCGGAACATGCCGATCGGCGCCCCGTACGGGTCGTCCAGCTCGTCCGACTCCGGGGTGGCGGCCAGCAGCCAGCCGCGCAGCGCGGCGGCCGCCCGGACCAGCGCGCGGGCCCGCTCGGTCACGTCGGCGCCGCGCCGGGGGTCCGGCAGGGTGCCCGGGTCTATCGTCCGCACCAGGCGGGTGAACTCCTTCAGCGTGAAGGTGCGCAGGCCCGCCTCGTGGCCCATCGAGATCACCTGGGCCCGGTGGTCCAGCGTCGCGGTGAGCACCAGGTCGGCCTCGACCACGTGCTCGTCCAGCAGCTCGCGGCCGGTGAAGCCACCGCTGTCGGCGCCGTACTCGTCCAGCACGGTCGCGGCGTGGTCCTCCATCGGCGCGCCCACGTGGCCCCAGGTGCCGGCGCTCTCGACCAGGATCCGCCCGGCCACCCGGGGGCTCAGCCGGGTGTCCAGCTCACGCCGGGTCAGCCGCTCGGCGATCGGCGAGCGGCAGATGTTCCCGGTGCAGACGAACAGGATCCGGAAGTGGTCCAGCGGCCTGGGGCCCACACTCAGGTACGGCGCCATGCCCGGCCCGGAGTGGAGCGAGGCGGTGGGCGTCAACTGCCGGCCTCCAGGTCGGGGACGACCTCCCTCAGCTGCTCGACGCTGATCGCACCGGCCCGCAGCAGGACCGGGACCTTGCCGGTGACGTCGACGATCGACGAGGTGGCGGAGTCCACGGCCGGCCCGCCGTCCAGGTAGACCGAGATCGCGTCGCCGAGCTGGGCCTGCGCCTCGTCGCAGGTCAGCGGGGAGGCCCCGCCGATCCGGTTGGCACTGGAGACGGCCATCGGGCCGGTGGCGTTCAGCAGCTCGATGGCGACCGGGTGCAGCGGCATCCGGACCGCGACGGTGCCGCGGGTGTCGCCGAGGTCCCAGCGCAGCGAGGGCTGGTGCCGGGCGACCAGGGTGAGCCCGCCGGGCCAGAAGGCGTCGACCAGCTCCCAGGCCTGCTCGGAGAAGTCGGTGACCAGGCCGTGCAGGGTGGTCGGCGAGCCGACCAGCACCGGGGAGGGCGTGTTGCGGCCGCGACCGCGGGTGGCCATCAGCTCGCCGACGGCCTCCGGGGAGAAGGCGTCCGCACCGACCCCGTACAGGGTGTCGGTGGGCAGCACGACGAGTTCGCCGCGGCGGATGGCCGAGGCGGCCTCGCGCAGACCGGTGGCGCGGTCCCCGGCGTCGGCACAGTCGTAACGGCGGCTCATCGGTGCGGTCCCCTTCCGGAGTGGCTCATGGCGTTACAGCACGGCCTTACGAGCAGTCGTACGGTGCTTGGCGTTCACGACCCGACCCTTCGGGCGGTCGTACGGTGCTCGACTGTTCACGACCCGACCCTTCGGGCGGTCGTACGGTGCTCGACTGTTCACGACCCGACCCTTCGGGCGGTCGTGAAGCGCGGCCGGTTGTTCAGGTCCCGGTGGTCGGCGGTGTCCGTCCAGCCGTGTTCCTCGTTGAAGATCCACGGCACCTGGCCGCCCTGCTGGTCGGCGTGCTCGATCACCACCGCGCCGCCCGGACGCAGCAGCCGGGCCGCGACGCGCTCGATGCCGCGGATGGTGTCCAGGCCGTCCTCGCCGGAGAACAGCGACATCTGCGGGTCGTGGTCGCGGGCCTCCGGCGCGACGTACTCCCACTCGGTGAGCGGGATGTACGGCGGGTTGGAGATGACCAGGTCGAAGCGGCCGTCCCAGGAGCGGTCGTCCTCGAAGGCCCTGGTGGCGTCACCGGCGTGCAGGGTGACCCGGGCGCGGTCGGGGCTGGCCTCGATGTTGCGCCGGGTGTACTCCAGCGCGCCCTCGTCCAGTTCGAAGGCGTGCACGGTCGAGCGCGGGAGTTCCTGGGCCAGGGCGAGCGCGATCGCGCCGGAGCCGGAGCACAGGTCCACCACCAGCGGCTCGGCCACGTCCATGTCGCGCACCGCGTCTATCGCCCACTCGACGACCGTCTCGGTCTCCGGCCGGGGCACGAACACCCCGGGGCCGACCTCCAGTTCGAGGTAACGGAAGAACGCCCGCCCGGTGATGTGCTGGAGCGGTTCGCGCGCCTCGCGGCGGGAGACCGCCTCCCAGTAGCGGGCGTCGAAGTCGGCGTCCTTCACCGTGTGCAGCTGGCTGCGCTTGACGTTGTGGACGTAGGCGGCGAGCTCCTCCGCGTCGAAGCGCGGCGACGGCACGCCGGCCGCGGCCAACCGCTGGGTGGCCTGGGCCACCTCGGCGAGCAGCAGGTTCATCCGTACGACCTCTTGTCTCTCCGGCTCCGGGCGAAACGCGGGCTGGGGCGCGCCGGTCTCAGTTCTCTTGGGCCGCGGCGAGCTTGGCCGCCGCGTCCTTGTCGACGCAGGACTGGATCACCGCGTTCAGGTCGCCGTCCAGGACCTGGTCCAGGTTGTACGCCTTGAATCCGGTGCGGTGGTCCGAGATGCGGTTCTCGGGGTAGTTGTACGTGCGGATCCGCTCGGAGCGGTCCACCGTGCGGACCTGGCTGCGGCGCGCGTCCGAGGCCTCCCGCTCGGCCTCCTCCTGCGCGGCGGCCAGCAGCCGCGAACGCAGGATGCGCATCGCCTGCTCCTTGTTCTGGAGCTGGCTCTTCTCGTTCTGGCAGGACGCCACGATACCGGTCGGCAGGTGGGTGATCCGGACCGCGGAGTCGGTGGTGTTGACCGACTGGCCGCCGGGGCCGGAGGACCGGTAGACGTCGATCCGCAGGTCGTTGGCGAGGATCTCGACCTCGACCTCCTCCGCCTCGGGGGTGACCAGCACGCCCGCCGCGGAGGTGTGGATGCGGCCCTGCGACTCGGTGGCGGGGACGCGCTGCACGCGGTGCACGCCGCCCTCGTACTTCAGCCGGGCCCAGACGCCCTGGCCGGGCTCGGTGCTGCCCTTGGTCTTCACGGCCACCGAGACGTCCTTGTAGCCGCCGAGGTCGGACTCGTTGGAGTCGATGATCTCGGTCTTCCAGCCGATCCGCTCGGCGTAGCGCAGGTACATCCGGAGCAGGTCGCCGGCGAACAGCGCGGACTCCTCGCCGCCCTCGCCCGCCTTGATCTCCAGGATGACGTCCTTGTCGTCGCTCGGGTCGCGCGGGACGAGCAGCAGCCGCAGTTCCTCGGTCAGCTCGTCGCGGCGCGCCTCGGAGTCCTTCACCTCGGAGAGGAACTCCGGGTCCTCGGCCGCGAGTTCGCGCGCGGCCTCGATGTCCTCGCCGGCCTGCCGCCACTGCCGGTAGACCCGGGTGATCGGGGTCAGCTCGGCATAGCGCTTGGCCAGCTTGCGGGCGTTGTTCTGGTCCGCGTGGACGGACGGGTCGGCCAGCCTCGTCTCGAGGTCGGCGTGCTCGACGAGGAGCTCTTCGACTGCCTCGAACATGGGGTGGCCTTCTTCCCGGGGACTCGGAAACGTGTGGGGGGGTGGGGACTCGCGGGGGCGCGCACTCGCGGGGGACGCGAACGGCGCCGGCCCCCAAGCGCCCCCGACAACGAGTACGGGGACGCCGGGAACCGGCGCCGAGGGAGCGCTAGGCCTTCGCGCTGTGCTGCTTGCCGAAGCGGGCCTCGAAGCGGGCCACGCGGCCACCGGTGTCGAGGATCTTCTGCTTGCCGGTGTAGAACGGGTGGCACTGCGAGCAGACCTCGGCGCGGATCTCGCCACTGGTCTCGGTCGAGCGGGTGGTGAACTCGGCGCCACAGGTGCAGGTCACGCGCGTGACCACGTACTCGGGGTGAACGTTGGGCTTCAAGGGGTTCTCCTAGGTTTCGGGAGGGCACCGGGTCGGCGGCTGGAGCGCCGCACGTGAACCGGGACCGACGGACCAGTCTGCCAGGACCGGCCGCATCTTCCCAAACCGGGTCGCGTTCCGGGATATTCCGGGCCCCCGCGCGCCCGGCGGCGGCGTCCGTCAGGGCGTGGTGGTGGCCTTCGCGCCCGGCTTCCCCGTGGTCCGCGCAGGGGCCGACGGCGTGGCCGTGGGGGCCGCCTGGGCGGGGTTCTCCGGCTGCGCGGCGACGACCGCCGGCGGGAACGGCCGGTCGGCCCTGAGCGCCGTCCAGACCTGCCCGGCCGCCGGCTGCTGCGGGACCACCCGGTTCGGGTCGCCGGGGGCGGTCTCCACCGGCAGGGTGACCATGCTCAGCTGGTCCGGGCCTATCCCCTTGAGCTCCTGGGCGAGCCCCACCAGCGAGTTCACCGAGCCGAGCGCGGAGTCGGTGGTGATGCTCTTGGTCACGGTGTCGCCGACGGACCAGAGCTTGACCGGGTTGGTGAGCATCCCGCTCCCCCCGACCTGCTGCAGCAGCGACTTCACCATCTGCTTCTGGAGCTCGATCCGGCCGAGGTCGCTGCCGTCGCCGACGCCGTGCCGGGTGCGCACGAAGGCCAGCGCCTGCTGTCCGTTCAGGCGGTGCTCGCCGGGCGGCAGGTCGAGCCCGCTGTCCTTGTCGTGGATGGCCACCGTGGTGGTCACGGTGGCCCCGCCTATCGCGTCCACGACCCGAGCGAAGCCGGCGAAGTCGACCTGCAGGTAGTGGTCCATCCGCAGCCCGGTGAGCTGCTCGGTGGTCTTGACCGCGCAGACCGCGCCGCCGGTCTCGAAGGCGCTGTTGTACATCGCGCGCTTGGCGCCGGGCGCCGTCCGGCCGCTCGGGTCGGTGCAGTCGGGGCGGGTGACCAGGGTGTCGCGCGGGATCGAGACGACCTGGGCGCGGGAGTGGTCCTGGTTGATGTGCACCACCATGGCGGTGTCCGAGCGGGCGGTGGCGCCGGTGTCGCCGCCGGCCAATGAGCCGTTGTCGCCGCCGCGCGAATCGGAGCCGAGCACCAGGATGTTGAAGGAGCCGTCGGTGGCGGCCGGCGGCCGGGCGTCACCGAGCCCGCCGTCGATGTCGACGCTCTTGATGTTGCCGTCGAGTCTGAAGTAGCCGAGGAGGGCGCCGCCGACGACGAACGCGGCGAACGCGCAGGCGGCCGTCCGAAGGAGCCTGCGGCGGCGACTCGTAACCCTCTTGTGTTCGGCCATACGGCCCAGAGTAAATCGGACAACATGATCCAAACGGTCTCAAGTTGTCCCGAGTCTGGAACAAAGCGGCCCGGACGCGCGGAACCCCGGACCGCTCGCGCGATCCGGGGTTCCGTGCTTCGACAGCCGTCCGGCTACGGTCAGTCGCCGGAGCCGGGGGTGGTCTTGGCGATCTGCATCAGGAACTCGGCGTTGCTCTTGGTCTGCTTCATCTTGTCCAGGAGCAGCTCGATCGCCTGCTGCGAGTCGAGCGCGTGCAGCACCCGGCGCAGCTTCCAGACGATGGCCAACTCCTCGCTGCCGAGCAGGATCTCCTCCTTGCGGGTGCTGGAGGCGTCCACGTCGACGGCCGGGAAGATGCGCTTGTCCGAGAGCTTCCGGTCGAGCTTGAGCTCCATGTTGCCGGTGCCCTTGAACTCCTCGAAGATCACCTCGTCCATGCGCGAGCCGGTCTCGACCAGCGCGGTGGCCAGGATGGTCAGCGAGCCGCCGTTCTCGATGTTGCGCGCGGCACCGAAGAACTTCTTCGGCGGGTACAGCGCGGTCGAGTCGACACCACCGGACAGGATGCGGCCGGAGGCCGGCGCCGCCAGGTTGTAGGCGCGGCCGAGGCGGGTGATCGAGTCCAGCAGGATGACCACGTCGTGGCCCAGCTCGACCAGGCGCTTGGCGCGCTCGATGGCCAGCTCGGCGACGGTGGTGTGGTCCTCGGCCGGGCGGTCGAAGGTCGAGGAGATGACCTCGCCCTTCACCGACCGCTGCATGTCGGTGACCTCTTCCGGACGCTCGTCGACCAGGACGACCATCAGGTGGCACTCGGGGTTGTTGTGGGTGATCGCGTTGGCGACCGCCTGGAGCACCATGGTCTTGCCGGTCTTCGGCGGCGCGACGATCAGACCGCGCTGGCCCTTGCCGATCGGCGACACCAGGTCGATGATCCGGGTGGTCAGCACGCCCGGGTCGGTCTCCAGGCGCAGCCGCTCCTGCGGGTACAGCGGGGTGAGCTTGTTGAACTCGGGGCGGCCGCGGCCGCTCTCCGGGTCCATGCCGTTGACGGAGTCCAGGCGCACCATGGCGTTGAACTTCTCGCGGCGCTCGCCCTCGCGCGGCTGGCGCACCGCACCGGTGATGGCGTCACCCTTGCGCAGGCCGTTCTTGCGGACCTGGGCGAGCGAGACGTAGACGTCGTTCTGGCCCGGCAGGTAGCCGGAGGTGCGCACGAACGCGTAGTTGTCGAGGATGTCGAGGATGCCCGCGACCGGGATCAGGACGTCGTCCTCGCCGATCTGCGGCTCTACGGTGCCGGCCTCGAAGCCGTCGCGGCCGCGGCGGCCACGGCGGTCGCGGTAGCGCCCGCGGCGGCCACGGCGGCCCTCGCCGAACTCGTCGTCCTCGTAGCCGCCCTGCTGGGCCTGCGGCTGCTGGGCCTGCGGGGCCTGGCGGCCCTGCTGCTCGCCCTGGCCGGCCTGCTGCTGGCCGCCGCCCTGCTGGGACTGGCGGTCGGCGCGCTCGCGGCGGTTGCGGCGGTCGCGGCGGGACTCGCGGCCCTCGCCGTCCTGGGCCTCGCCGCCCTCCTGGCGGTCGGTGCGCTCAGTACGCTCGCCGCCCTCGCGGCGCTCACGGCGCTCACGGCGGTCGCGACGGCTCTCGCGGCCGTCCTCGCGACCCTCGAAGCCGCGGGTCTCGGCCGGGCGGGCCTCGGCCTGCTTCGACTCGGCGACGGCGACGGTGGCCTCGGCGGCGGCCTCCGCGGCCGGGGCGCCGGGCGCGCCGGCGGCCGAGGTGGCGCGGCGGCGGGTGCGCTCGGTACGGGCCGGCGCGGCGGTCTCGGCGGCGGCCTGGACCGGGATCTCGATCTGGGCCTGCGGCTCGGCGGCGGCCGGGGCCTCGGCCTTGGCGGCGGCCTTGGCGCGGCGGGCCGGCTTCTCGGCCGGGACCTCGGCGTCCGCCTTGGCGGCGGTGCGCTTGGCGGCCGGGGCGGTGCCACCGGCGGCGAGCAGCGGGTCCCCGCCGCTCTTCTCCTTGATGGTCTCGATCAGCTGGCTCTTGCGCATGCGCCCGGTACCGGTGATGCCAAGGTCCGCGGCGAGCTTCTGGAGCTCGGCCAGGACCATGCCGTCCAGGCCCGCGGCGGCACTGCGGCGGCGCCGCGCCGGGGCAGCGGGGGCGGCGGCTGCGTCCGACGCGTCGGCGTCCGGGCGCGCGCCCATCAGATCGGTGGAGTCGCTCACTAAGGGTCCTTCCCTGGAGCGGACGTCGGCCTGTCTGGCTCGGCGACCGGTTGTGCTGTCCTGACCAACGCTCGACTGCGTCGGTCCGAGGCGGTGGTCCCTCGAATGGCGGGAGCCCGTCGAGGGAGAGCTACGTACGAGGTGCGGTGCATGAAGCACGGTGGTGCTGAGTGGCGCGTGGGCCGGTCGTGTGTCGACCTCCCCTGAGGGCGTAACCCCCACGCTCCCTGCGAATCCCGGGCCCCCGTCGCGTGACGGTGGCCCGCGCTCCGCCCGTCCTGGCCTCCAGGTGGGAGGCCGCGGGTGGGAGTCAGGTGCCGTCACGGCTTCGGGATGCGGCCGCATGTCGCGCAGGCAGGCTGCGTACGCGCTGCGGTGGGCTCCCGGAGAATCGTCGCCCCGTGCATCGCCGGGACTCCACTGCCGTGGAGCGCTGGGATCGGGACGCGGCGCACCTAGCCCCGGAGGGCACCTGGTGCAGCAATGAGGTTAACACTACCGACCCCCTCAGACATTCCCCAGCCTTGCGGTTGCCAATCGTGTCCGCCGGACCCGGCTCGGCAGGACGCCGGTGCCGGGCCCCCGAGCGGCCCGTTCGTGCTGCTCAGACGTCCAGCGGGAGCACGACGGCCCCGGTGCGGTCGACGTCCAGGCGGTGCGCGGCGAACGCCGGGTCCCCGCCGTGGCCGTGGTGCCCGGCGAAGGCGAGCACCTTGTCGGCGCCCGCCTCGTCGGTGAGCGCCAGGACGGTCGGGCCGGCCCCGGAGATGACCGCGGGGACGCCCTCGGCGCGCAGCGCGCCGACCAGGGCGGCGCTGTCCGGCATGGCGGAGGCTCGGTAGTCCTGGTGCAGCCGGTCCTCGGTGGCGGCGAGGAGCAGTTCGGGGCGCCGGGTCAGCGCCTCCACCAGCAGTGCGGAGCGGCCGGCGTTGACGGCCGCGTCGGCGAGCGGGACGGTCTTCGGCAGCAGCCCGCGCGCGGTCTCGGTGAGCACCTCGCCGGCCGGCACGAACACCACCGGGACGACCCGCTCGGACGGCTCCAACGCGATCGCCTTGGCCGACTCCTCGTCGGTCCAGGCGATGGTGAAGTTGCCGCGCAGGCAGGCCGCGACGTTGTCGGGATGGCCCTCCAGCTCGGAGGCGAGGGCCAGCAGCGCGTCGTCGTCCAGCGCGGACGGGCCGCCGATGGTGACCGCGCGGGCGGCCACGATGCCGGCGCAGATGGCGGCCGAGGAGGAGCCGAGGCCGCGGCCGTGCGGTATCCGGTTGGCGCAGACCACTTCGAGGCCCCGCGGCTGGCCGCCGAGCCGGTCGAAGGCGGCGCGCATCGAGCGGACCAGCAGGTGGCGCTCGTCGCGCGGCAGCGTGTCGGCGCCCTCACCGGCGATGTCGACGGAGAGGCCGGAGTCGGCGACCCGGACGACCACGTCGTCGTACAGACCCAGCGCGAGCCCGAAGGCGTCGAAGCCCGGGCCGAGGTTGGCGCTGGTCGCGGGAACCCTGACCCGGACGGCGGCGGCACGGAACGCGGGACCGGCCATGCGGTGGACTCTCCTGGGGAAATCGGGCGGCGCGGAGCGCGTCGTCGGTGCGAGGGCGGGGAACGGACCGAGGCCCCTCGGGGGCGGGCGGTCACGGCGGTCGGCGCGGCCCGGATCCGCCCGGGCCCGGGGCATGTGCCACACGGCCGAGGCCAGAGTATCGAAGAGAGGTTCCCCAGCGGTACACCCCGTGGGCCTTCGATCTGGTGTGTTGCCGGTTCTGGCCGGAATGCGCACCCCTCCCCGCCGGGGGAGGGGCGGAAAGGGATCGCGGTGTGAAGCCCGGTCGACTCAAAAGTGTCAACGGGGAACTCCGACGGGCCGACCCCCGAAAGGGGCGGCCCGTCGGAGTGTCAGGCCCCGTTACCGGTCGAGCAGTCCGAGGCTGCGGGCGGCCGCCTCCGGGTCGACCGGGACGACCTGCGGCTGCGGCGCGCCGGCCACCGCCCAGTCCGGGTCCTTCAGGCCGTTGCCGGTCACGGTGCAGACGATCCGCTGGCCCGGGTCGACGAGCCCGGCCTCCGCCTTGGCCAGCAGACCGGCCACCGAGGCGGCCGAGGCGGGCTCCACGAAGACGCCCTCCTGCGAGGCCAACAGCCGGTAGGCGGACAGGATCTGACGGTCCGTCACCTTGTCGATGAGGCCGCCGGACTCGTCCCGCGCGGCGAGTGCGAAGTCCCAGGATGCCGGGTTGCCGATCCGGATCGCGGTGGCGATGGTCTGCGGCTTGAGCACCGGCGCGCCGTCCACGATCGGGGCGGAGCCGGAGGCCTGGAAGCCCCACATCCGCGGGGTGCGGGTGGCGAGGGCAGGGAGGACGGGGCGCGTAGCGCCTCCATCAGGGGTGGCGGCGGGAGACGGGCGGGAGTACTCGCGGTACCCCCTCCAGTACGCGGTGATGTTGCCCGCGTTGCCGACCGGCAGGACGTGGATGTCCGGGGCGTCGCCGAGCATGTCGACGATCTCGAAGGCCGCGGTCTTCTGGCCCTCGATCCGCACCGGGTTGACCGAGTTGACCAGCGCCACCGGGTACTTCTCGGACAGTTCACGCGCAAGGGTGAGGCAGTCGTCGAAGTTCCCGTCGACCTGGAGGATCCGGGCGCCGTGCACCAGCGCCTGGCCCATCTTGCCCAGGGCGATCTTGCCCTGCGGGACGAGCACCGCGCAGACCATCCCGGCCCGCACCGCGTAGGCGGCGGCGGAGGCCGAGGTGTTGCCGGTGGACGCGCAGATGACCGCCTGCGCGCCCTCCTCCTTGGCCTTGGAGATGGCCATCGTCATCCCGCGGTCCTTGAAGGAGCCGGTCGGGTTGGCGCCCTCGACCTTGAGGTAGACCTCGCAGCCCGTGCGCTCAGACAGCACCTGGGCGGGGACCAGGGGCGTGCCGCCCTCCAACAGGGTGACCACCGGGGTGGCCGCGGTGACCGGCAGACGGTCCCGGTACTCCTCGATCAGGCCGCGCCACTGGTGGGTGTGCGCGCCTCGGACGACGTTCTCGGCAACGGCGTTCATGGCTGTTCCTTATTCCCCTTCGACCCGCATGATGCTGGCCACGTCCCGCACGCTGTCCAGCGCGCGGAGCTTGTCGACCGTCGCCGACAGCGCGGCGTCGGTGGCACGGTGGGTGACCACGACGAGCGAGGCGTCGCCGTCGCGGCCCTGCTGGCGCACGGTGTCGATGGACACGCCGTGCTCGGCGAAGACGGACGCCACCTGGGCGAGCACGCCCGCGCGGTCGTCCACGTCCAGGCTGACGTGGTAGCGGGTGACCACCTCGTCCATGGGCTTGGCCGGCAGCCGGGTGTACACCGAGTCGCCGGGACCGGTGGCGCCGGCCAGCTTGTTGCGGCAGACCGCGACCAGGTCGCCGAGCACCGCGGAGGCGGTCGGCGAGCCGCCCGCGCCGGGGCCGTAGAACATCAGCCGGCCGGCCGCCTCGGCCTCGACGAACACCGCGTTGTACGCCTCGCGGACGGAGGCCAGCGGGTGCGACAGCGGGATCATCGCCGGGTGGACGCGCGCGGTGACGGACTCGCCGTCCGCGGCCCGCTCGCAGATCGCGAGCAGCTTGACCACGCAGCCCATCTCCTTGGCGGAGGCGATGTCGGCCGCGGTCACCTCGGTGATGCCCTCGCGGTAGACGTCCGCCGCGGTGACCTTGGTGTGGAAGGCGATGCCGGCCAGGATCGCGGCCTTGGCGGCGGCGTCGAAGCCCTCGACGTCGGCCGTCGGGTCGGCCTCGGCGTAGCCCAGCGCGGTGGCCTCCTCCAGCGCCTCCGAGTAGCCGGCGCCGGTGGTGTCCATCTTGTCGAGGATGAAGTTGGTGGTGCCGTTGACGATGCCCAGCACCCGGTTGACCTTGTCGCCCGCGAGGGACTCGCGCAGCGGGCGCAGCAGCGGGATCGCGCCCGCCACCGCGGCCTCGTAGTACAGGTCCACCCCGGCCTCGGCGGCCGCGGCGTGCAGCTCGGTGCCGTCCTTGGCGAGCAGCGCCTTGTTGGCGCTGACCACCGAGGCGCCCTGCCGGAAGGCCGACAGGATCAGCGATTTGGACGGCTCGATGCCGCCCACCACCTCGACCACCACGTCGATGTCGCCCCGGTTGACCAGGGCCTCGGCGTCGGTGGTGACCAGGTGCTCGGGGACGCCCGGACGGGTCCGCCCGGCGCGGCGGACCGCGATCCCGGCCAGCTCGACCGGAGCACCGATGCGAGCGGCGAGGTCGTCGGCCGTCGTCGTCATGATGCGCGCCACCTCGGAGCCCACCACACCACAACCCAGCAACGCCACCTTCAGCGGGCGCGTACGCATCATCCGACTCCGCTCTGCATTCATTCGTGCTTCGGTATTTCCGGCGGGTTTTCCTGGACCGCCGGAAACTTCGGTCCGTACCAGTCTCCGGGACTTTCCGTACGGATCTACGGTCGTTCCATGATCTGAGACGAGAATTTCGTCATCCGATATCCAGACGCAGGAGATCCTCCTCCGTCTCGCGCCGGACGATCACCCGCGCCGCACCGTCCTTGACGGCGAGCACGGGGGGCTTGAGGGCGTGGTTGTAATTGCTCGCCATCGACCGGCAGTAGGCGCCGGTGGCGGGAACCGCGATCAGGTCGCCCGGGGCCAGGTCGGCCGGCAGGAAGGCGTCCCGGACGACGATGTCGCCGGACTCGCAGTGCTTTCCGACCACCCGCACCAGCATCGGCTCCGCGTCACTGGTGCGCGACACCAGGGCCACCGAGTACTCGGCGTCGTACAGCGCGGTGCGGATGTTGTCGGACATCCCGCCGTCCACGCTGACGTAGGTGCGCAGGCCCTCCAGCGGCTTGACGGTGCCGACCTCGTACAGCGTGAACGCCGTCGGGCCGACGATGGCCCGGCCCGGCTCCACGCTCAGCCGGGGGGCGTTCAGGTTCGCGGCCGCGCACTCGCGGCGGACGATCTCGGCCAGCGCGGCCGCGATCTCGGCCGGCTCGCGCGGGTCGTCCTCGCTGGTGTAGGCGATGCCGAGGCCGCCGCCGAGGTCGATCTCGGGCAGCTCGACGCCGTGCTCGTCGCGGATCCCGGCCAGCAGGCCGACCACCCGGCGGGCGGCCACCTCGAAGCCGGCCATGTCGAAGATCTGCGAGCCGATGTGCGAGTGGATGCCGCGCAGCTCCAGGCTGTCGTGGCCGAGCACCCGGCGCACCGCCTCGGCGGCCGCCCCTCCGTTGAGGGAGAGCCCGAACTTCTGGTCCTCGTGCGCGGTGGCGATGAACTCGTGGGTGTGCGCCTCGACGCCGACGGTGATCCGGATCAGCACCGGCTGGCGCACGCCCTGGCGGGCGGCGATCGCGGCGAGGCGCTCGATCTCCTCGTAGGAGTCGAGCACGATGTGCCCGACGCCGGTCTTCACGGCGTTCTCCAGCTCGTCCGCCGACTTGTTGTTGCCGTGCAGCGCGATCCGCTGCGGCGGCATCCCGGCGGCCAGCGCGACCGCGAGCTCGCCCGCGCTGCACACGTCGAGGTTGAGGCCCTCCTCGTGCAGCCAGCGCACGACGGCCTTGGAGAGGAACGCCTTGCCGGCGTAGTAGACGTCCGCGTCGGCGCCGAAGGCGTCCCGCCAGGCGCGTGCCCGGGAGCGGAAGTCCTCCTCGTCCAGCACGTAGGCGGGGGTGCCGAACTCGGCGGCCAGCCGCTTGACGTCGATGCCGCCGACGGTGGCCACACCCTCGGCGTCGCGGGCGACGGTGCGCGACCAGACCTTGGGGTCGAGCGCGTTCAGGTCGGCGGGCGGGGCCTGGTAGTGGCCCTCGGGCAGGACGTCGCCGTGGCGGGGGCCTGCGGGGTGTGCGGAACGGCTCATGGTGCTGGGTTCCTTCGAGACCTATGGCGAGGGGCGGCGACGGTCCCCGTTGACCGTCAGCCGCCCCCGCTGTGCGCTTGGGGGTGGTGCCTACATCCGCTCGGGCGCCGTCACGCCCAGGAGCGTGAGGCCGTTGGCGAGCACGGTGCGCGTCGCCTCGACCAGCCAGAGGCGGGCGCGGTGCGTGTCGGTGAGTTCCTCGTCGCCCTTGGGCAGGAACATGCAGTTCTCGTACAGGCGGTGGTACTTGCCCGCGAGCTCCTCCAGGTAGCGCGCCACCCGGTGCGGCTCGCGCAGCTCGCCGGCCGTGGCCAGCACCCGCGGGAACTCCGCGAGGTGGCCGAGCACGTCGGATTCCCACTCGGTGGCCAGCAGCTCGGGCTTGAACTGCTCGGCCGTGCCCTTGTCCACGCCCAGCTCGGCGGCCTTGCGCGCCACGCCGCACATCCGGGTGTGGGCGTACTGGACGTAGAAGACCGGGTTCTCGGTGGTCTGGCTGGTCAGCAGGTTGATGTCCAGCGTGATCGTCGAGTCCGTGGAGGAGCGCGCCAGGGTGTAGCGGGCGGCGTCCACGCCGATCCACTCGACCACGTCGTCGATCGTGATGATGTTGCCGGCCCGCTTGGACATGCGGACCTCTTCGCCGTCGCGAAGCATCTTCACGAACTGGCCGATCTTCACCTCGATGTTGCGGTTCATGTCGTCGCCCGCGCAGGCCGAGATGGCCTTGAGGCGGTTGACGTAGCCGTGGTGGTCGGCGCCCAGCATGTAGAGCGCGACCTCGGCGCCGCGGTCCCGCTTGGACAGGTAGTACGCGGCGTCGGCGGCGAAGTAGGTCTTGTCGCCGTCGGCCTTGATCAGGACGCGGTCCTTGTCGTCGCCGAAGTCGGTGGTGCGCAGGAAGACCGCGCCCTCCTGCTCGAAGACGTGGCCCTGGTCGCGCAGCCGGTCGATGGCCTTCTCGACGGCGCCGGAGTCGTGCAGCGTCTTCTCCGAGAACCACACGTCGAAGTGGGTGCCGAACTCGTCCATCGAGCGCTTGATCTCGGCGATCATGAGCTTGAGGCCCTCGGTGCGGAAGACCTGCAGCTGCTCGGCCTCGGGCAGGTCGAGCACGCCGGGGACCGCCTCGGTGAGCGCCTTGGCGATGTCGACGATGTACTCGCCGACGTACCCGCCCTCGGGCACCTCGCGGCCGTTCGCGGCGGCCTGCAGCGAGGCGGCGAACTTGGTGATCTGCACACCGGCGTCGTTGAGGTAGTACTCGGTGGTGACGTCGGCGCCGGAGGCCCGCAGCACGCGCGCCATCGAGTCGCCGACGGCGGCCCAGCGGACGCCGCCGATGTGGATCGGGCCGGTCGGGTTGGCGGAGACGAACTCCAGGTTGATCTTCAAGCCCTCGAGGGCGTCGTTGCGGCCGTAGGCCTCGCCCGCCTCGACGATGGTGCGCGCCAGCGCACCGGCGGTGGCGGTGTCCAGGGTGATGTTCAGGAAGCCCGGACCGGCGATGTCGACCTTGGCGACGCCGGTGATCCCTCGCAGGCGCTCGACCAGCAGTTCGGCAACGGCTCGCGGCGGCTTGCCGGCCGCCTTGGCGAGCTGGAGGGCCACGTTGGTCGCGTAGTCGCCGTGGTCCCTGTTCTTGGGCCGGTCGACCGTCACGTGCTCGGGCACGGCGACGGCCAGCTCGCCCGCCTCGACGGCGGAGCTCACGGCGGCCTGGATTGCCTGGGAAAGGTCTGCGGGGGTCACGACGCCAAGCGTAGGCGAGACGGGGTGCCCGCCCGCCACTCGGTTTACCTGTCGGGACGCCGCCGCGCCGTCGTTACGGGGTCTCAGTCGTGATCCGTGCGTTCTGTTCGCTCAGGGCGAACTGCCTCGGGCGGTCCGCCCGGCTGCCCCGCGAGCCGCATCAGCCGCCGGACCAGGGCCACCAGATCGGCCGGGTCGAAGGGCTTGCCGAGATAGCCGTCCACCCCGACCGTCTCCCCCAGGTCGAGGTCCGCCGGGGTGCAGGCGCTCACGATCGCGATCGGCAGCCGGCAGGTGTCCGGAGTGGCGCGCAGCCGGGCCGCCGTCCGCAGGCCGTCCAGTCGCGGCATCACCACGTCCAGCGTGACCACGTCGGGCTGCACCCGGCGGATGACCTCCAGGCACTCGGCGCCGTCGGCGGCGGTCACCACCTCGAAGCCCTCGAGCTCCAGGTTGACCCTGATCAGCTGGCGGATCACCTCGCTGTCGTCCACCACGAGGACCCGCCCGGACACTCCCGACACCTCACCGAGGGTATCGGCGGCCCCGCCGCCCCGTCCGGCCTTTGGGCACTTCCGCTCCCCCGCCCCGCGACACCGCCGGCGACGCCCGGACGGTCTTCCGGAAACCCGTGCACGGACCGCGTCCGAAGCCTGGTAGTGTTCTCCACGTCGGAAGCGCGAGCGACCGACAGGCCAACAGGCCCCCGTAGCTCAGGGGATAGAGCACCGCCCTCCGGAGGCGGGTGCGTAGGTTCGAATCCTACCGGGGGCACTCACGCAGCGATTGCGAGAGTGTAACCAAGGCCCAGTTCAGTGGAGTTTATCCACCGACCTGGGCCTTCGTCGTGTTTCCGGGCCCGCCCGGCCCGTCCGGGACGGCCCCGTGGGCTCAGGAGGCGGCCGCCTCGGCCTGGGCGTACAGCTCGGCGATGGTGTGGTCGAAGTAGGCGCTGTACGAGATGTCGTCGGTGTCGCCGCCCTGCTGGTAGCCGCCGATCGCGCCGACCACGTCGCCGGTGGCGGTGTCGATCCAGGGGCCGCCGCTGGTGCCGGACGGGTAGGCCGGGCAGTGCACGACCCGCTGGGAGGCGCTCTGCTGCGCGGTGGCGTTGGTGCACAGGACCGGCTCCTCGGAGTCGGCGGGGTAGCCGTAGAGGCGGACGGTCGCGTCGAAGGGCTCGTCGGCGCCCAGCCGGTTGCCGCCGACCACGTCCTCGACGTTGCGGCCGTTGCTGGGGGCGGTCTCCAGGATCGCGAAGTCCTCGGCCACGTCGCCCTTCCGGGACCAGTCGGCGGTGGTGTGGATCGCCGTCACCTGCCAGGTGCCGTACGGGGCGGAGCCGTCGCGGTAGCCGGGGGCGAAGGTGACACCGTCGGTGCTGCTGAGGCAGTGCGCCGCGGTCAGCAGCAGGTTGCCGGTGGGGCTGTGCAGCACGCTGGCGGTGCAGAAGTGGTCGCCGGCCTCCGGGGCGCCGCTGAACAGCGCGCCGACGGTCCGGGACTCGCGGTCGCCGGCCGGGGCCGAGCGGGTGGTGCCGAGGGCGACGTCCGGGGTGGGGGTGGCCGTCGCGGGGGCTGCCGCCGGGGCGGCGTCCGAGGAGGGCGCCGGGGCCGCGACCGGGGCGGGCGGGGCGGAGGCCGCCGGGTCGGTGGCCGGGGGCGGAGCGGCGGCGGCCCGGGTGCTGCGGGCCGCCTTCCCGGCGGCCGTCGTGTCGGACAGGTCCGGCCCGTGCGTCCCGGTCAGCGCGACGGCGATCACCACCGCGGACAGCGCGGTGAACAGGGACGGGACCAGCAGTCCGCGGCGGCGGCGCGACGTCTGGCGGCGGTGCTTGCCCATGCCTGTTTCTCCTGCCGGGGCGGTCGGGGGGCGGCCTTCGACCAACGACTATGGCGCCTCAGCCTGGTAGCGATGTGACGGGCTCCTGGGAGCTCGATGAGAAACCCGTCGACCGCCCGCGCCCCCCCGGTGTCAGGATCCGGCGAGCACCGCGTCCAGTTCGTCGGCTCCGACGAAGGCGGTGTGCGTCCCGGCGGCGGTGCAGGCGAAGGCCCCGGCCACCGTACCGGCCCGGGCGCAGTCCAGCGGCGAGCGACTCCGGAACCACGCGTACAGGAATCCCGACACGAAGGCGTCGCCGGCGCCGTTGCTGTCCACCACCGGGCGGCCCGGGTCGACGGCGGGCAGGTGGCGCGGCGCGGGGTCGTCCCGGGTGAGCAGGTGGCAGCCCTCGGCGCCGGCGGTGGCGACGACCACCTGTGCGCGCCCTTCGGCGAGGATCGCGCGCATCACCTCCTCGTGCCGGCCGCGGCAGCCGGCCACCGAGAGGAAGACCAGGTCGGAGCCGAACGCGTAGTCGCGGCGGTACGGGTCGACGCCGTCCCAGTCGTGCAGGTCGGTGGAGGTGGTGCGGCCGAGGCGGCGCAGGTCGCCGTACATGTCCCGGTTGACGCCGGTGATGGACAGGTGGACGTGCCGGCTGCGCTCGGCGTACGGCAGGTAGAGGTCGCGCGGCAGCCGCAGGTCGGCGGGGTGGCGGCCGTCGAAGAAGGAGAACCGGCGGCCGTCCGCGTCCACCAGGTTGACCCCGCGCGGGGTGCCGTGCGGGCTCACCAGGTGGGCGAAGTGCAGGCCGTGGCGCGCGTAGTGGGCGCGGATCAGGTCGCCCTGGGCGTCGTCGCCGAGGAAGTCGACGAACGCGGTGCGCAGTCCGAGGTGGTGGGCGCCGAGGGCGACCCCGTTACCGGTGTGGCCGACGTAGTCCCGCACCGGTTCGACGAGTTGCGAGTCCCCGGGCGGGATCTCCAGCCGCTCGACCCGGACGATGGTGTCCACCCCGGCGCCGCCGACGACGAGCAGGTCGAACTCGGGCAGCATGGCGCCTCCTTGATCCTGAACGGTGCCGGGAGTCAAGCAGGCACCGGAGGCTGACTGCAAGACTTGCTGCAAATTTCAGTCGATCGGTGGTCCTTCCACCACGTGCGCCGTGGACGCCGTCTCCGCCGCCTCCGCCTGCGCACCGACCGGGACGACCGCGGCCTCGCCGGGCGTCGGCCGGTGGTCGATCATCAGCACCGCGACCAGCGCGGCCACCAGCAGGACGCCCATCGCCACCCAGATCGCGACCACGTAGCCGTGCACGGCGCCCTGGGCCCGCACCACCGGGTCGGAGGCGATCCGGGTGGCCAGGAAGCTCGCGGTGGCGCTCGCGGCGACCGTGTTCAGCAGCGCGGTGCCGACCGAACCACCCACCTGCTGAGCCGAGTTGAGCGTGGCGGCGGCCGCGCCGGCCTCGTTCGGGGCGACCCCGAGGGTGGCCAGGCTCATCGCCGGCGTGAACACCAGGCCCATGCCGATGCCGATCAGCAACTCGGCCGGCAGCACCAGGGCGGCCCACGGGCTGTCCACCCGCATCCGGGTCAGCCAGGCCATGCCACTCGCGGCCAGCAGCAGCCCGGGGCCGACCAGGACCCGGGTCGGCACCCTGGTCATCATCCGGGCCGCGAAGCCCGTCGAAGTCAGCACGACGGAGACCGTCATGGGCAGGAAGGACAGCCCGGACACGACCGGCGAGAAGTGCTTGATGGCCTGGAGGTAGTAGGTCAGGAACAGGAAGGTGCCGAACATGCCGACCATCGCCAGGCCCACCGAGAGCGCGCCGCCGCCGCGATTGCGGTCGGCGACGATGTGCACCGGCAGCAGCGGGTGCGCGGTGCGCCGCTCGACCAGGACGAACGCCGCGAGCAGCAGCACGCCCAGGGCCAGCGAGCCGATCACCAGAGCGTCGCCCCAGCCCCTGGTCACGGCCTCGGAGGTGCCGTGGACGATCGCCAGCAGGCCGCCGCAGCCGAGCAGCGCCCCGGGCAGGTCCAGCGGCATCCGGCGGCCCTTCTCCACGTGGTCGCGCTTCAGCAGGTCGAACGCCGCGAAGGCGGCGACGACGGCGATCGGCACGTTGACGAACAGGCACCAGCGCCAGTCCAGGTACTCGGTCAGCAGACCGCCGGCGATGAGGCCGATCGCGGAGCCGCCGCCGGCGATCGCGCCGAAGACGCCGAAGGCCGTACCGCGTTCGCGCGGATCGGAGAAGGTGGTGGAGAGCAGCCCCAGCGCGGAGGGCGCGAGCAGGGCGGCGAACGCTCCCTGGAGGGCACGCGCGCCGAAGAGCATGGCGGGGCCGACCGCGGCGCCGCCGAGGGCGGAGGCGAGGGCGAAGCCCAGCAGGCCGACGGTGAAGACGCGCTTGCGGCCGAAGAGGTCGCCCAGCCGGCCACCGAGCAGCAGCAGACCGCCGAAGGCGAGCGTGTAGGCGGTGATCACCCACTGCCGGTCGGCGTCCGAGATGCCCAGCTCCCGCTGGGCGGACGGCAGCGCGATGTTCACGATGGTGACATCGAGGACGATCATGAGCTGGGCGGTGGCGATGACGGCCAGCGCCCACCAGCGGCGACGGTCCGCGTCCTCATGACCGGTGACGGTTTGCGCAGTCACAGGCCGGGCCTTCCGGTGTGGGGGCGGAGAGGTCACGCATTCGCCTTCCAGCCAAACTCCGGCCGGGACGGACCGCAAGGCAAAACCTCTCCAAACCGGATCTTTGGGACAAAAGAACCGGCCCCCCGGGGCTCCGGACCGAGTCCCGGGGGCCTGGTTCCCCCGATCGCGGCCACCGCGTGTGCCCCGGCCCGCTCAGCGCACCGTCACCGGGGCGCACCGGTCACAGCGCCGACAGCTCCTCGACCAGGTCGTCCAGCCCCAGCGAACCCTGCGAGAGCGCCGCCATGTGCCAGGCCTTGAGGTCGAACTCCTCGCCGCGCGCCTCGTGCGCCGCCTTCGCCGCCGCCCGCCCCCGCAGCCAGGCGCGCTCGCCGAGCTTGTAGCCGATCGCCTGGCCGGGCAGGCCCAGGTAGCGGACCAGCTCGCTGTCCAGGAACTCGGCGGACAGGCCGCAGTACAGGCCGAAGAACTCCCGGGCGTGCTCGGGGCCGACCGGCTCGCCCGGCCGGTACGGGGAGTCCGCCGGGAAGTCCATGCCCACGTGCATGCCGATGTCGACGATGACCCGCAGCGCGCGCATCATCTGCGCGTTGAGGTAGCCCAGGCGGTGGCCCGGGTCGGTGAGGTAGCCGAGCTCGTCCATCAGGCGCTCGGCGTACAGCGCCCAGCCCTCCAGGTTGGCGCTGACCCCGCCGAGGCTCACCTGGTAGGTGGAGAGCCGGTCGGCGACGTAGTTCCACTGCGCGAGCTGGAGATGGTGGCCCGGCACGCCCTCGTGGTACCAGGTGGAGACCAGGTCCCAGACCGGGAAGCGGTCCCGGCCGACCAGCGGCAGCCAGGTCCGCCCCGGGCGGCTGAAGTCCAGCGAGGGCGCGGTGTAGTACGGCGCGGCGGCACTGCCGGCCGGCGCGATCCTCGACTCGACCCTGGTGACCGGCTCGGCCAGGTCGAAGTGGGTGCCCTGGAGGTCCCCGATGGCCTGGTCCATCAGGCCCTGGAGGTACTCCCGGGCGGCCTCGGCGCCCTCGATGGCCGGGCCGTCGGACTCCAGCCACTGCATCGCCGCCAGCGGGCCCGCGCCCGGCAGGACCTTCTCGGCCTCGACCTCCATCTGCGCCAGCAGGTCGTGGAACTCGCTCCACGCCCAGGCGTAGGCCTCGTCCAGGTCCAGGTCGGCACCGGTCCAGTAGCGCACCCAGCGGGCGTAGCGCTCCCGGCCCGCGGTGTCCGGGGCGCCGGCCACGGCCGGGCCGTACACGTCGCGCAGCCAGTCGCGCAGCTCGGCCAGCGCGTCGGCGGCGGCCACCGCGTGCTTCGACAGCTCGGGCCGCAGCGACTCCGGCGCGCCCTGGACGAACTGACCGAACCACGCACCGGGAATCCGCTCCTGCGCGGGCGCGTCCTCCCCCAGCCACTCGGCGAACTGCCCGAGCACCGTGGCCACCTGGCGCGGGCCGGACAGCAGCCCGCGCTCGACGCCCTCGGCCAGCGTCCGCCGGTACTGCTCGAACGCCACCGGGATCCTCGCCATGCGGCGGCCGATCACCTGCCACTCGGCCTCGGTGTCGGTGCCCATCAGCGTGAAGGACTCCCGCAGGTCGTGCACCGGGGACCCGAGGTTGCGCAGCGAGCGGAAGCTCTCCCCCGCGTCGTGGACGGCGAGTTCGGCGGACAGCCGCTCGCGCAGCAGCCGGGCGCAGCGGCGCTCCGCCTCGTCCTCGGCGGCACCGGCCCGCTCGGCCTCGTCGAGCTTCGCCAGGGTGCGGCGGGCGAGGTCGGCAACGGCCTCGGGGCCGGCCGGGGAGAGGTCGGGCAGCCGGTCGTCGTCGAGGTTGAGGCCGAGGTAGACCGCGGTCAGCGGGTCGAGGTCGGCCAGTTCGCGGACGTGGTCGTCGGCGATGCGGCGGGGGGTGGCGCCGTCGGCGGTGATCAGTTCTTCAGACATTCCGCCATCATTGCGTGGCACCGCTGCTTTGCAACCCCTTTGCGAGCGGGGTTCGTCTGCGAAAATCCGTTCGGCCCGACAGGACCGGATCGGCCCGACGCCGATTACGCTTGGCCGCCATGGAAGCCAGCCCCACTTCGGCAGGTCAGGCACCCGTTCCGGCCGCGTCCGAGCCGCGTCCGCGCCGCACCGGCTACCGGCGGTTGCCGGTCCAGCAGCGGCGCGAGCAGCTGATCGCGGTCGCCCTGGAGCTGTTCGCCTCCCGGCCGCCCGAGGAGGTCGGCCTGGACGACGTCGCCGAGGCCGCCGGGGCCTCCCGCCCGCTGGTGTACCGCTACTTCGCGGGCGGCAAGCAGCAGTTGTACGAGGCCGCGCTGCGCACCGCGGCGGACGAGCTGACCCGCCGCTTCGCGGTCCGGGTGAGCGGGACGCCGTCCGAGCAGCTGTCGACGGTGCTGGACGGCTACTTCGCCTTCGTCGCCGAGCACGACGCGGGCTACTCGGCGCTGCTGCGCGGCGGTTCGGTGGTGGAGACGGCCCGCACCTCGGCGATCGTGGACGACGTCCGGCGGGCGGCGCTGCGCCGGACGCTGCGCCACCTGGGCGTGCGGGAGGCCGGTCCGCGGCTGACGCTGCTGGTGCGCTCCTGGATCGCGGTGGTCGAGGGGGCGTCGCTGAGCTGGCTGGACGAGGGCCGCGCACTGCCGGTGGCGGAGCTGCGCGACTGGCTGGTGGACCAGTTCACCGCGATGGCGGCGGCGACGGCGCTGCACGACCCGCAGACGGCCGAGGTGCTGGCGGGGGTGCTGGCGCTGGAGGGGCCGCGGCCGGAGCGGGCGGAGCGGCTGCGGGCGGTGCTCGGCGGCTGAGTGAGGCCCCCGGCCCCGTCCCGGGGGTCGGGGCGGCCCGCGGCGGCCCACCGGGCGGATTCCGCGCCGCGGGCCGCCGGCCCCGGTCACCCGCCGAGCAGCGCCCCCAGGCTCGCCGCCTCGCCGGCCCGCGGCCGGCCCGGTCCCGACCTCGCGACCTCCCGCTGCCAGTGCGCGAGGTCGCGCCGAGCGTCCGCCCGGGCCTCCGGGGTGGCGCCGGGCGCCCGGGTCAGCTCGTCCAGCAGGTCGACGGCGGCGCCGGGGCTGCCGTCCGCGGCCAGCCAGAGGGCCAGGTCGTGGCAGGTGCGCAGGGTACGCGGGTCCTCCGGGCCGCAGATCCGGGCGAAGGCGGGGACGAGCGCGGTGAGGATCTCCACCGCCTCCGCCGTCTCGCCGGCCTCGCCGTGCCGCCAGGCCCGGTCGGCCCGCCGGCGCAGCTGCTCCGGGCTGGGATCCTCCGGGCGCAGCATCCCGGGCCGGATGCCACGCAGTCGCTCCAGCACCTCGGCGGCGCCGGCCGGCCGCTGTTCGGGCCGCTTGGCGAGCAGCTCGGCGATCAGCCCGACCAGTGCCGGGTCCTTGCCGCGCACCGGGGGCGGGACCTCCTCCAGGTGCTTGTACATGTACTCGGCGGCCGAGGCGGCGCGGAACGGGCGCGCGCCGGTGCAGGCCTCGTACAGCATGATGCCGAGGGCGTAGAGGTCGGCCCGGCCGTCCACCGTGCCGCCGGACCAGCACTCGGGGGCCAGGTACGGGACGGTGCCGACCACGTTGCCGGTGGAGGTGAGCCGGACGGTCTGGGTGACCAGTCGGGCGATGCCGAAGTCCAGGACCTTGGCCCGCTCCCCCTCCTGCGCGATCATGACGTTCTCGGGCTTGATGTCCCGGTGGACGATCCCCGAGCGGTGCGCGGCGTCCAGCGCCTTGCACACGTGCCGCATCCAGCGCAGCGCCTGCTTGTGGTCCGGCCGGCCGGCCTTGAGCACCTCGGACAGCGCCCGGCCGCGGACCAGCTCCATGACCAGGTACGGGATCTTCCCCGAGCCGGTCTCGGTCCAACCGTAGTCGTACACCGTCACGATGTGCGGATTGTTGAGGCCGCCGGCCGTCCGGGCCTCGCGGACGAAGCGGCTGACCGCCTCCCGGTCGGTGGCGTGCTCGGCGAGCAGCACCTTGACCGCGACCTCCCGGTCGATGGTGGTGTCGGTCGCCCGCCAGACCACGCCGAACCCGCCCCTGCCCAGCTGCTGCTCCAGCCGGAAGCGACCGCCGAGCACCTCGCCCTTCTCCATGCCCTCCCCCAACTCGACCGCGTCCGCCCGGCGTTCGCCGTCGGAGGGGTCACCATAGCGGCGGGTGGGGACGAACGGGTGAACGACCGCGGGCCGGTGTGCCCGGATCCCGCTACGGCTTGGCCTTGGGCAGGCCGGGCGGGTTGATCTCGGACTTCCGCACCGCCTCGCCGTCCAGGCCCCAGCGCTTGAGCACCTGCCCGTACGTGCCGTTCGCGATCACCTCGTCGATCGCCCCGTTCAGCGCCCTGACCAGCCCGTTGTCCTTCCGGGTGGTCGCCGCGATCTTGCCGAGGACGTCCGCGCCGCCGCCCGAGTAGGTGCCGACGACCTCGGTCTCGCCGGTCTGCACGGCGTGGAAGGCCAGGCTGGGGTTGGGGCCGCTGTAGGCCTCGATCCGGCCGGAGGCGAGCGCCAGGTAGTACTCGGTGCCCTGGAAGTACTTGATGTCGATCGGCTTGAGGCCGTTCCTGACGTTCTCCTCGCTCCAGGAGACCAGCAGCTTCTCCTGGTTGGTGCCGGTGGCGACGCCGACCGACCTGCCGGCGAGGTCCTTGGCGCCGGTGACCTTGAGGCCGCTGCCCTTCTTCGCCTCGAAGCCCAGGACGTCCAGCCGGTAGGTGGCGAAGTCGTACTTCTCCTTGCGCTCCTCGGTGACGGTGATGTTGGAGACGCCCACGTCGTACTTGCCGCTGTCCAGGCCGACGAAGATGTTCTCCCAGGAGACCGTGTCGTACGCGACCTTGAGGCCCAGGACGTCGCCGATCAGCGAGGCGAGGTCCGGCTCGACGCCGATGATCGTCTTGTCGTCGTCGGCGTAGAAGCCCAGCGGCGGGATGCTGCCGACCGAGCCGACGACGGCCAGCGTCCCCTTCTTCCTGATCTCCTCCGGGACGAGCGCGGCGATCGCGTCGACCTTGGGGGTGGTGACCCGGTTCTGGTTCGGCGACAGGTTCACCACCGTGCCGTTCGGCGCGGTACTGCCCTTGGCCGGGGCGGGGCCCGCCGCGCCGGTGGCACTGCCGCCGCAGCCGGCCAGGACGAGGGCGGCGGCGAGCGCGCCGGCGGCGGCCACCAGGGCGCGACGGGGTAGGGACATGGCGAACTCCTGTTCGGTGAAAGGGGATTGAGAGAGGGCGGGAGGGTCAGAGGACCTTGGCCAGGAAGGCCCGGGTGCGCTCGTGCCGCGGCCGGTCCAGGACCTCGGCGGGCGGGCCCTGCTCGACCACCACGCCGCCGTCCATGAAGACCACGGTGTCGGCGACCTCGCGGGCGAAGCCGATCTCGTGGGTGACCACGATCATCGTGGTGCCGCTGCGGGCCAGGTCCTTGATGACGTCCAGCACCTCGCCGACCAGCTCCGGGTCGAGCGCCGAGGTCGGCTCGTCGAACAGCAGCACCTTCGGCTCCAGCGCCAGCGCCCGGGCGATCGCCACCCGCTGCTGCTGCCCGCCGGACAGCTGCCGGGGGTAGGCGGCGGCCTTGTCGGCCAGCCCGACCCGCTCCAGCAGCGCCAGCGCCGTCGCCCTGGCCTCGGCCCTGGGGCGGCGCAGCGCGGCGACCGGCGCCTCGACCAGGTTCTCCAGCACGGTGAGGTGCGGGAACAGGTTGAAGTTCTGGAACACGAAGCCGATGCCGGTGCGCTGGCGCAGCACCTCGCGCTCCCTGAGCTCGTACAGCCGGTCGCCGGAGCGCCGGTAGCCGATCAGCTCGCCGTCGATGGCGACGTGACCGCGGTCGAGCTTCTCCAGGTGGTTGATCGCGCGCAGCAGGGTGGACTTGCCGGAGCCGGACGGGCCGAGCACCACGGTCACCGAGCCGGCCGGGACGTCCAGGTCGACCCCGCGCAGCACCTCCAGCCGGCCGAAGCTCTTGTGCAGGCCGCGGACCTGCACCATCGGGGCGGCCGGGGCCGGGGCGGGCTTCGTCAGGGCGGTCACGACTGTCCTCCGGAGGTACGGGCGGCGGCGGGCCGGGTGCGGTCGGGCAGGCTCCGGGCGAAGGCCCGGACGCGCTGCCACGGAGTGGGCGGCGGGGTGCGTTCGGCGCCGCGGGCGAAGTGGCGCTCGACGTAGTACTGGCCGATCGAGAGCACGGTGGTCAGCAGCACGTACCAGACGGTGGCGACCATCAGCAGCGGCACCACCCGGCCGGTGCGGCCGTAGATGACCTGCGCCTGGTAGAAGAGCTCGCCGATGGCCATCACGTAGACCACCGAGGTGCCCTTGAGCAGGGAGATCACCTCGTTGGCGGCGGCCGGCAGGATGCCCCGCATGGCCTGCGGCAGCACGATCCGCCACCCCTGGCGCCAGCGCGGGATGCCGAGCGCGGCGGCGGCCTCCCGCTGGCCGGCGTCCACCGCGATGATGCCGCCGCGGATGATCTCGGCGGCGAACGCGGCCTGGTGCAGCCCGAGGCCGAGCACCGCCGCGCCGAGCGCGCCGAGCACCCCGACCGTCTCCACGTCGCCGAAGGTCGGGCCGAACGGGATGCCGATGCCGAACCGCTTGTACAGGTAGGAGAGGTTGAACCAGAACACCAGCTGGACGATCAGCGGGATCGAGCGGAACACCCACACGTAGGCCCAGGCGACGGACCGCAGGATCGCGCTGCGGGACAGCCGCATCGCGGCCACCACGGTGCCCAGCAGGAAACCCAGCACCGTGCCGTAGGCGGTGAGTTCGAGGGTCCGCCCGATCGCCCGGAGGATGGTGTCGGCGGTGAAGTAGAGCCGGAAGGTGGCCCAGTCCCAGCCGGGGTTGGTGGCCAGGCCGTGGGCGAACTGGGCGAGCACGACCAGCGCGGCGATCCCGAGGGCCCAGCGCCAGGGGTGCCGGGCCGGGACGGTCCGCAGGTCGGCCAGTTCGTCGAGGTCGGGGGCGGCCGCCGGCCTCGACGGGGCGGGCGGTGCTTCGGTGCTGACGGTCATCGGAGGTCTCCTCGGACGGGGGCGGCGCTCAGGCGTGCTCGGGCGGGCTGATCCGCGATTCCGTGATCGCCGACTCGGTGACCCCCCACTTGCGCAGGATCCGCTCGTACGTCCCGTCCTTGATCAGCTGGTTGACCGCCGCCTGCAGCGCCGGGGCGAGCTTCGAGCCCTTCTTCAGGGCGAAGCCGACGTCGAGGCGGTGGAACTCGCCGAGGAAGCGGGTGCCGGAGGCCTCCCGGGCGGCCTGGTGGCGCAGGCCGTTGATGGTGGACATCTCGACGTCCACCCGGCCCTGCTGGAGGCTGGTCAGCAGGGCGCCGCTCTCACTGAACGCCTTGACCTCGTACGGCTTCCTCCCGGCGTCGGCGCAGACGCCGCGCCGGCTGTTGAGGGTGGTCTCGAAGGTGGTGCCGGCGCCGGTGCCGACGGTCAGTCCGCACAGCTGGACCAGGTCGGTGACCGGCTGGATCGCGGTGTTGTCCTTGCGCACCGCGAAGCCCTGGCCGTCGTCGATGTAGGTGACGAAGTCGATGGTCTTCAGCCGGGCCGCGGTGACCCCGAAGTTGCCGGTGCCGACGTCGTACTTCCCGCTGTCCAGGGCGGGCAGGATGGTCTCGAAGGCGGCCTCCTCGCGCTGCACGGTCAGGCCGAGCAGCCGGGCGACGGCGTCGGTGAGGTCCACGTCGATCCCGGCGGGCTTCTTGGTGACCTGGTCGAGGTAGAAGGCGCTGGGCGGCGTGCCGAAGGACGAGCCGAACTTCAGCGTGCCGGCCCTGCGGACCTCCTCGGGCAGCAGCGCGGCGGCGGCGTCCGACCTGGTGAGGCCGGAGACGAGGTCCTCGGTGGCGGCGGACGGGCCGCCCGCCACCGCCGCGCCCGCGATCTTCGGGTCCGAGCCGCAGGCGGCCAGGGTCAGGGCCAGGACCGGCAGCAGGGCGGTGGTCGCGAGCAGGCGGCGGCGGGCGGTGCTGGTTCTCACGGGGGGCCTTTCAGGGGGTCGGGGCCAGGACGGGCGGCTGCGCCGCGCCGGCGGGCAGCCGCTTCTCGAAGGGGAGCGGGCCGATGGTCAGGGGGTCGGCCGAGACGTCGAACAGCGGGGCGTAGCCGGCCGCCAGGTAGAGGTTCACGGCCTCGGGCTGGCGCGGCCCTGTGGTCAGGTGGATCCGGGTGTAGCCGGCCGCGGCGGCCGTCCGCTCCAGCTCGGCCAGCACCCGACGGGCCAGGCCCCGGCGGCGGTGCGCGGAGTGCGTCCACATCCGCTTCACCTCGGCGGTGTGCTCGTCGTAGCGCTTGTACGCGCCGCCGGCCACCGGCTCGCCGTCCTCCAGCAGGAGCAGCAGCACACCGTGCGGCTCGGCGAAGGCCTCGGCCGGGTAGCGGGTCATCTCCTCGCGGCCCTCGGGGCCGTACCGGGTGACGTACTCGTGGGTGAGCTCGCGCAGCAGCGGCTCGACCAGCGGGTCGTCGATCGCGGCCCGGCGGAAGCCGGACCGGGCGGCCGCGCTCACGCCTGCGCCGCGATCAGCTGGTGGCGGTCGCGCTCGGCGCGCTCGGCCGCGGCGGCGTCCCGCTTGGCGACCTCCTCGCGGACGATCGGGATGACGTACCGGCCGAAGTCGATCGCGTCGTCCAGCAGGTCGTAGCCGCGCGCGGAGAGGATGTCCACGCCGAGGTCGTAGTAGTCGAGCAGTGCCTGGGCGACCGTCTCCGGGGTGCCGACCAGGGCGTTGGAGTTGCCCGCCCCGCCGGTGGCGGCGGCCGTCGGGGTCCACAGCGCGCGGTCGTAGCGCTCGCCGGCCTCGGCGATCTCCAGCAGCCGCCGGGAGCCGGCGTTCTCGGGTGCCGCGGCCCCGGGCGTCCCGGCATCGGGCGCCGCGGTGCCCGGAGCCCCCGGCCGGCCGGAGCCCCGGCGGGCCCTGATCGCGGCCACCGTCCGGTGCGCCTTCTCCCAGGCCAGCTCCTCGGTCGGCGCGATGATCGGCCGGAACGCCACCTGGATCCGCGGCACGTCGGTGCGCCCGGCGGCCCGCGCCGCCTCCTTCACCCGCTCGATCTGCTCGGCGGTGCGGGCCAGCGGCTCGCCCCAGAGGCAGTAGATGTCCGCCTCGGCTCCGCCGGCCGCGTAGGCCGCGTCCGAGGAGCCGCCGAAGGAGACGGCCGGGCGCGGCTGCTGGACGGGGAAGACGTCCGAGACGAAGTCGTTGAAGCGGTAGTACGGGCCCTCGTGGTCGAAGGGCTCCCGGCTGGTCCAGGCCTTCTTGACGATGCCGATGTACTCGCGGGTGCGCTCGTAGCGCTGGTCCTTGGCCAGGAAGTCGCCCTCGCGCTGCTGCTCGTGGTCGTTGCCGCCGGTGATGAAGTGCACGGTCAGCCGGCCGTCGCTGATCCGGTCGAGGGTCGCGAAGGTCTTGGCCGCGAAGGTCGGGTAGGAGACGTTCGGCCGGTGCGCGAGCAGGATCTGCAGGCGCTCCAGGTGCGAGGCGAGGTAGGCCGCCGCGGCCGCCGGCTCCGGGGTGCCGGCCCCGTACGCGAAGAGCACCCGGTCCCAGCCGTGGTCCTCGTGCGCCCGGGCCAGCCGCAGGGTGTAGTCGCGGTCGAAGGCGGCGGTGGTGCGGGCGGTGGTCTCCGAACCGTCGCCGGTGGCGGCGATGCCGAGGAATTCGACGGGCATGGCGGAACCTTTCGGGTGGGCGCAAGCCCGTCGGGCCGCGGGCGGGTTGCGGGCGGGCCGCAAGCGGGCTGCGGGTGGACTGACCGGAGGCGGCCGCGGCGGGGCGACCGTCGGACGGGTGACGGGTGACGCGAGGGCGTACGGGAGGGACTGCCGGAGTGCGGGAGAGCCGGAGCGCAGTGCGAAGTCGTCGGCGACAGCGAGGACGTGACGCGTCGTCGGCCACCGACGACGGATCCGGGCCACGACGGGGCGAGCCGAGGGAGGGCACCCCACCGGGAGTTCAGGCCGGACGGACGGCCCGCTGCCAGGTCAGCCGCGACACGCCGCGGACCACACCCGACCGAAGTCGATGTGGTCGCGGCTGACCAGGGGCTGCTCGACGTACATGGCCTCAAGTTGAGCAGTCGGCCGATCGGTCCGTCAACCGTCCATCATTGCCGCACTGTTGCGATCTCCTGTCACTTCTCCGACACGCCCCGGACCGGCCCTCCCGGCGCCCCGATCACCCTTGACAGCCGTCGATCGCGCATGCGTACGATCGGCGCGGAGTGCAGTGCCACGCGCCGGCCGTGTTGAGGGACACGGGCCGCGCCCGCGTACGTGACCACCGCCGTACCTTCCCGCCCGCACTCCGCCCAGGAGCCGCCGCCATGGCCACCCCGCAGGACGTCCTGCCCGCCCCCTCCCCGCTCGACCGCCCCGCCGCACCGCCCGACCCCGAGGCCCGGATCGTCGCCCGGCGCAGGCCCGGCCAGTGGGCCGCCGCCGGCGTCGCCCTGCTGCTGGCCGCGATGGCGGTCAACTCGGTGATCCGCAACGAGGCCTTCCAGTGGGGCGTGGTCGCCGACTGGTTCACCGCCCGGTCCGTGCTCAACGGGCTCGCCCTCACCCTGTGGCTGACCGCCGCCACCCTCGCCCTCGGCTTCGTGCTCGGCACCCTCCTCGCCACCATGCGGCTGTCCGCCAACCCGGTGCTGCGCACGCTGAGCTGGGGCTACGTCTGGGTGTTCCGCTCCACCCCGCCGCTGGTGCAGCTGCTGTTCTTCTTCAACATCGGCGCGCTCTACCCGACCCTCGGCCTGGGCCTCCCGTTCGGCCCCGAGTTCGTCACGGTCAGGACCGTCAACCTGATGGGCCCCACCCTGACCGCCGTCATCGGCCTCACCCTGCTGGAGACCGCGTACGCCGCCGAGGTGATCCGCGGCGGCATCCTCTCCGTGGACCGCGGCCAGCTGGAGGCGGCGGCCGCGCTCGGACTCGGCCGCTGGCGGGTGCTGCGCCGGATCGTGGTGCCGCAGGCGATGCGGGCGATCGTGCCGAGCGCCGGGAACATGCTGATCGGCGCGCTCAAGGGCACCAGCATCGTCAGCGTGCTGGCCGTCTCCGACCTGCTCTACTCGGTACAGCTGGTCTACCTCCAGTCGTACCAGGTCATCCCGATGCTGATGGTCGCCACCCTCTGGTACCTGGTGGTCACCACCCTGCTGTCCGTCGGCCAGTACTACGTGGAGCGGCGCTTCGCCCGGGGCGCGACCCGCGACGGCCTGCCACCCACCCCGCTGCAACGGGCCCGCGCGGCCCTCGCCAGGGCGGTGCGGGCATGACGTCGTCGCTCGTCATCGTCGGCGCCGGCCCGCGCGGCACCGGACTGCTGGAGCGGATCGCCGCCAACGCCGCCGAACTGCTGCCCGCCGACCGGCCGTTGGCGATCCACCTGGTCGACCCGTACCCGCCCGGCGCGGGCCGGATCTGGCGCCACGACCAGTCCCCGCTGCTACGGATGAACTCGATGGCCGAGGACGTCACCATGTTCACCGACGAGCGCTCCACCCTCGAAGGACCGGTTCGCCCCGGCCCCTCACTCGCCGAATGGGCCCGCAGGCAGCGGGAGTTCACGCCCTACCGGGAGGTCGCCGACCCGGCCGTCCGGGCCGAGCTGCGCACCCTCGCGCCCACCGACTTCCCCACCCGGCGGGCCCAGAGCGCCTACCTGGACTGGGTGTTCCGCCGCGCTGTCGCCGACCTGCCGGCGCACATCACGGTCACCGTCCACCGCGACACCGTCCGGCGGATCGAGGGCCCGACCGACGGCCCGCAGACCGTCCACCTCGGCGACCGGACCCTCACCGCCGACCACGTGGTGCTCACCCTCGGCCACCTCGACTCCGCCCCCCACCCGCGCTACGCGGCCGACGCCGAGTTCGCCGCCCGGCACGGCCGCTTCCACCTCCCGCCCGCCTACTCCGCCGACGTGACCGCCGAGTTGGCCGCCCTCGCCCCCGGCGAGCCGGTGGTGCTGCGCGGTCTCGGCCTCGCCTCGGTGGACCTGGTCGCCCTGCTCACCGAGGGCCGCGGCGGCCGCTTCGAACCCACCGGGGCCGGGCCCGCGCTGCGCTACCTGCCGTCCGGCCGGGAGCCGGTGCTGCACCTCGGCTCCCGGCGCGGCGTCCCGTACCACTCCAAGACCGGCTACCGCCTCCAGGGGCCGCCCGCCCCGCTCCCCCGGTACTTCGACGCGGCGGCCGTGGACACCGTGCTCGCCACCGGCGGACAGCTCGAACTGCGGCGCGACTTCTGGCCGTTGATGGCCAAGGAGATCGCCTTCGGGCACTACCACGAGCTGTTCCACGCCCACCCCGAGCGCACCACCCTGCCCTGGCCGGAGTTCCTCGCCCGCTACGACCGGCACGGCTGGTACACCCCCGAACGCGCCGCCCTGGTCGCCGAGGCCGTCCCCGACCCCGCCGACCGGATCGACTTCGAGCGGCTCGACCACCCGCTGGCCGGGCTCGAACTCGGCAGCGACGAGGAACTCCAGGAGTACCTGCGCGGGTACATCGGCGCGGACGCCGACCGCCGCGCCGACCCCGCCCACAGCGCCGACCTCGGCGCCTTCCTCGCCCTGCTGTCGCTGTTCGGCCAGCTCCCCCGGGTGACGGCCAGCGGCCGGCTCACCGCCCGCTCGATCGCCGAGGAGGTGGACGAGTGGTTCTTCGGCTACTTCGGCTTCCTCGCCTCCGGCCCGCCCGGCTTCCGGCTGCGCCAGCTGCTCGCCCTCTCCGAGGCCGGGGTGGTGCGCTTCCTCGGCGCGGACGTCCGGATCGAGCGGGACGAGGAGAGCGGCACCTGGCGGGCCTCCGGCGCCACCGTGCCCGGCCACCACGTCACCGCGACGGCGCTGGTCGAGGCGTACCTGCCCAAGCACGCGCTGGCCCGCACCCTGGACCCGCTGCTGGGCGAGCTGCACCGCACCGGACGCGTCGTCGAGGAGGTGGTCACCGACCCGGACCACACCCACCGCTCTGGCCTGGTCACCATCGCCCCCGCCGACAGCCGGCTGCTCGACCCGGCCCTCGGCGGCGCCCCGCACCCGCGCCGCACCGCCCTCGGCCCGCACACCAGCCTGCGCGCGGCCGCCGCCTTCGCCCGCCCCCGCACCGACGCCCCGGCCTTCCGCCAGAACGACGCCGCCGCCCGCGCCCTGCTCCACGCCCTGGCCGCCGTGCCGACGGCCCGGGCCCTGGCGGCATGAGAGCCATGAGGGCTGCGGCGTCGGCACCCCGGCGTCGAGGAGCACTCAGGCGCCGAAGATCTCCTCCACCAGGTCCTCGTCCGAGACGTGGTCGGGGGCCTCGAACACCACGTCCGCGACACCCTTCAGGCCGATCCCCCGGTCCAGGGCGTCCATGCAGGCCCGGGCCTCCGCGTCGGTGGCGAAGTCCCACACCCGCAGCCGCCGCACCAGCACCAGCGCCTCCATCGGGCTCATCCGCGGGGTCCGGCGGCGCGGCCCCGGCCCCTTGCGGCCGGCCTGGGCCAGCTGCTGCTGGTAGCCGGCCAGGTCCTGCCAGGCCTGCACGGTGCTCGGGTGGTGCTCGCCCAGCACCCGGGCGAGGTCCGGCAGCAGCCCGTGCAGCTGGATCACCGCACCCTGGAGGTCACCCCGGTTGGCGTGGTGCAGCGCGAGGTCGTGCCGGGCCTTCAGGACCCGCGAGTCGTACGGGCCCCAGGCGGCGTGCAGGTCGGGCAGCAGCTCGTTCATCAGCCGGACCGTGGTGACGGGCGCACCGCTCTCGCCGACGCACCAGACCAGGTGGTAGCGGGCGCCGAGGGTGTCCGGGTCGATCGGGCCGAGGGCCGCGCGCATGTCGGCCACGAGAGCGGTCAGCAGCCGGATCGCGCCGTCCAGGTCACCGGTGCGGCTGAGGTACCAGGCGAAGTCCCGCCAGGTGCACAGGGTGTCCCGGTCGCTCGGGCCGAGCGCGGTCACGCAGTCCTGGGCGACGGCCTGCAGCAGCATCGCCGACTCGCCGGCGGTCGCCGCCCGGTACGCGGCCGAGCGGCGCTCGCTCAGCGCGGCCCGTACCGACTCGGCCGGCGGCGCGGCCGTCACCGGCGGCGTGGTCAGCGGCGGCAGCACCGAGGAGACCGGGGGCGGCACCGACGGGACGACCGGCGGCACGACCGGCACGGGCACGGCGGGCGGCACCGCGGGCGGCACCGCGGGCACGGCGGGCGGCACCGCGGGCACGACCGGCGGGGCGCTCGGCGGTGGCGGCACGGGCGGCGCCGGGCGCTCCACCACCGTCGGCACGGGCGGTGGCGGCGGCGCCGCCGCGTGGCCGCCCTGCCACCCGGCCAGCTCGGCGAGCCGCCGCTCGACCGTACGGGCGTCGGCCGGCCGGTCCGCCGGGTCCTTCGCCAGCAGCTCCGCGACCAGCCCGGCCACCTGCGGCGGCAGCCCGAACTGCGCCGGGTCCAGCGGCGGCGGCACCTCGTTGAGGTGCTGGTACATCAGCACCGGCGTCGAGTCCCCGCCGAACGGCCGCGCCCCGGTGAAGAGTTCGACCAGGACGCAGCCCAGCGCGTAGAGGTCGGCCCGCCCGTCCACCCGGCCGCCGGTCCAGCGCTCGGGTGCCATGTACGCCGGGCTGCCGACGATCGTCCCGGTGGTGGTCAGCCCGCCCGCGCCGGTGTCCAGCTGGGCGATGCCGAAGTCCAGCACTTTCAGGTGCCCGGCGTCGGTGATCATCACGTTGTCCGGCTTGATGTCCCGGTGCACCATGCCCGCGTCGTGCGCCGCCGCCAGAGCGCCGCTGATCTGCCGCCCCCAGCGCAGGCTGAGCGCCGGCCCGGGCACCCCCGCCCGCAGCACCTCGGTGAGGGTGCGGCCGGCGAGCAGCTCCATCACCAGATAGGTGACCTCCTCGCCGCCGAGCTCGCACTGCCCGAGGTCGTGCACCGTGACGATGTGCGGATGCGAGAGGTTGCCGGCCGCGCCGGCCTCCCGGACGAACCGCAGCGCGGCCTTCGCCCGGTCACCGCCGTGGTGCCCGATGACCTTGACCGCCACCGGCCGCCCCATCCGGGTGTCCCGCGCCCGCCACACCACCCCGAACCCGCCCTGCCCGAGCTTCTCCACCAGCTCGTACCGGCCGTCCAGGACGTCCCCGACTCGCACGCGCCCTCTCCCCTCCCGCCATGACGCCCAGACTCTACCGACGGCGCGCCCCCCGCGACGGGGACGGCCCTCCCCCGCCGTGCAGTCGGCCCTCCCCCTCTCGAGCAGCAGGTGGAAGGATGCACGGGTGAGCCCCGCGACGGTGCGGCGGCCCGGACCAGCAGCCCGAGGAGAGCGGCCATGGCCAAGCAGGCCCCGCAGAGCGACCCGGCCCAGGACGCCCCCGAGGTGTCCGCGCCCCAGCACGCGGCCGCCGGGCTGCCCGCCGTCGGCCACAGCCTGCGGATGGCCGCCGAGCAGATGGGCGCCCGCCGCACCCTGGCCACCCTGCTCAAGGTCAACCAGCCGAACGGCTTCGACTGCCCCGGCTGCGCCTGGCCGGAGCCCGACAGGACCCACACCGCCGAGTTCTGCGAGAACGGCGCCAAGGCCGTCGCCGAGGAGGCCACCGAGCGCCGCGTCCGCGCCGAGTTCTTCGCCGCCCACCCGGTCGCCGACCTGGCCGAGCGCTCCGGCTACTGGCTCGGCCAGCAGGGCCGGCTCACCCAGCCGATGCTGCTGGACGAGGGCGCCACCCACTACCGGCCGGTCTCCTGGGACGAGGCCTTCGCGCTGGTGGCCGAGGAACTGAAGGCCCTGGACACCCCGGACGGCGCCGCCTTCTACACCTCCGGCCGGACCAGCAACGAGGCCGCGTTCGCGTACCAGCTGTTCGCCCGCCGGCTCGGCACCAACAACCTGCCGGACTGCTCCAACATGTGCCACGAGTCCTCCGGCTCGGCGCTCACCGAGACGCTCGGCGTCGGCAAGGGCAGCGTCAGCCTGAAGGACCTCTACCAGGCCGACCTGATCATCGTGGCGGGCCAGAACCCGGGCACCAACCACCCCCGGATGCTCTCCGCGCTGGAGCGCGCCAAACGGGCCGGCGCCACCATCGTCAGCGTCAACCCGCTGCCGGAGGCCGGCCTGGAGCGGTTCAAGAACCCGCAGCAGGCGCGCGGCCTGGTCGGCCACGGCACCAAACTGACCGACCTCTTCCTGCAGATCCGCCTCGGCGGCGACCTCGCGCTGTTCCGCGCGCTGAACCGGATCGTCCTGGAACAGGACGGCGTCGACCGCGGGTTCGTCGCCGAACACTGCCACGGCTTCGAGGAGTTCGAGGCCCAGGCCCGGACGACCGACCGCGCCGAGGTGCTCGCCGCGACCGGCCTGCCCTGGGAGCAGATCGAGGAGCTCGGCCGGCTGGTCCTGAAGTCAGAGAAGATCATCGTCTGCTGGGCGATGGGCCTCACCCAGCACAAGCACGCCGTGCCGACCATCCGCGAGGTGGTCAACTTCCTGCTGCTGCGCGGCAACGTCGGCCGCCCCGGCGCCGGGGTCTGCCCGGTGCGCGGGCACAGCAACGTCCAGGGCGACCGGACGATGGGCATCTTCGAGCGCCCCACCACCGCCTTCCTGGACGCGCTGGGCGGGGAGTTCGGCTTCGAGCCGCCGCGCGAGCACGGCCTCGACTCGGTGGACACCATCCGCGCGATGCGCGACGGCAAGGTCAAGGTCTTCTTCGCGATGGGCGGCAACTTCGTCGCGGCCACCCCGGACACCGAGGTCACCGAGGCCGCGATGCGCCGCTGCCGGCTGACCGTCCACGTCTCCACCAAGCTCAACCGCTCGCACGTGGTCACCGGCGCCCGCGCCCTGATCCTGCCCACCCTGGGCCGCACCGACAAGGACGTCACCTCGCGCGGCGCCCAGTTCGTCAGCGTCGAGGACTCGATGGGCCAGGTGCACGCGTCGCGCGGCGGCCTGCGCCCGCCCGCACCCGGCCTGCTCTCCGAGACCGCGATCGTCTGCCGGCTCGCCCGCGGCGTGCTCGGGCCGCAGGACACCGTGCCGTGGGAGGACTTCGCCGAGGACTACGACACCCTGCGGGAGCGGATCGCCCGCGTCGTCCCCGGCTTCGAGGACTACAACGAGAAGGTCCGCCGCCCCGGCGGCTTCACCCTGCCGCACGGCCCCCGCGACTCCCGCACCTTCCCGACCGCGACCGGGAAGGCCAACTTCTCCGTCAACCCGCTGACCGCCCCCGAGGTCCCGCCGGGCCGGCTGCTGCTCCAGACCCTGCGCTCGCACGACCAGTACAACACCACGGTCTACGGCCTCGACGACCGCTACCGCGGCATCAAGGGCGGCCGCCGGGTGGTCCTGGTCAACCCCGCGGACGCCGCCGAACTCGGGCTCGCCGACGGCCTGTACGTCGACCTGGTCGGCGAGTGGAGCGACGGCGTGGAGCGCCGCGCCCCGCACTTCCGGGTCGTCCACTACCCCGTCGCCCGCGGCGGCGCGGCGGCCTACTACCCCGAGACCAACGTCCTGGTGCCGCTCGACTCCACCGCCGACGTCAGCAACACCCCCACCTCCAAGGCCGTCGTGATCCGCTTCGCCCCCGACAGCGGCGCCTGAGGCGTCCGCCGGCTCCGGACGAACGCGAAGGCCGCCCCGCGTCCGGTGACGCGGGGCGGCCTTCGTACCGGCCTGGCGGCCGTCAGTGCGTCGGGGTGCCCAGCCGCAGCGTGGCGGTCGCGCTGCCCGGGGCCGAGGCGGTCGCCGAGCCGGTGCCGCTCGGGCCCTCCGTCGGGGTGCCCGTCCCGGTCGGGGTGGGCGTGCCGGTCCCGCTCGGGGTGCCAGGCGTCCCGGTCGGGGTCGGCGTCGGGGTGCCCGGCTCGGTCGGCGTGCCGGTCGAGGGCGCGGTCGGCGTGGCCGGGCCGGTCGGCGTACCCGCCCCGCCCGGAGTGGCCGGGCCGGTCGGCGTGCCCGGCACGACCGGCGGCGTCACCGCTCCGCCCGGGGCCGGCGGGGCCGGCACCTGGTTGGCCGGGCTCGGCGCGATCGGCGTGACGGAGTCCCAGCCCGCCGGGAGGTCCGGCACCTTCCACGCGCCGCCGGCGTCGTCCGCCGTGCCGGACGGGTCGGGCCGGACGGCCCCGAGGATCGGCATCGAGCCGATCGGCGAGATCTTGATGAACGCCCCGGGCCGCGGCGCCTGCACGATCAGCCCGCCGCCGATGTACATCCCGACGTGCGAGGCGTCCTGGAAGTAGATCACCAGGTCGCCGGGCCGCAGCTGGTTGAGCGCCACGTGCGGCAGCTGCGCCCACTGCTCCTGGCTGGTGCGCGGGATCGGCTTGCCGGCGTGCAGCCAGGCCTGCGAGGTGAGGCCGGAGCAGTCGTAGGCGCCCGGGCCGGTGCCGCCCCACAGGTACGGCTTGCCCAGCTGCGCCAGCGCGAAGGCCACGGCCCCGCGCCCCTGCAGCGAGGGCGTGCGCTCCCCCTTGCCGAGCGCCCCGGAGGCGAGGAACGCGAGCTGCGCCTCGTCCGCCTTGGCCTTCTCCAGCTGCTCCAGCTCGGCCCGCTGGGCGCCGGTCAGCGAGGAGACCAGCTGCTCGACCGAGGCGAGGTCGGCGGCCGCCTTGGCCTTGGCCGCGTCCTGCTGGGCGACCAGCGCCTGGGAGGTCTTCAGCGCCTCCTCGTTCTGCTTCTTCAGCCCGTCCAGCTCGTCCCGGTCGCTCTTCAGCTTGTCCAGGAACTCCGACTGGGAGCGGCTGGCCGAGGCCAGCAGCTCGGCGATGACGACCGCCTCGTACGGGTCCTTGGAGAGCAGCAGCTCGGCGTAGGCCGAGGCGGCCCCGTTGCGGTACTGCGCGGCGGCGAGCTGCGAGGCGATGTCGGTGCCGGCGTCGACCTGCTTCTGCTGGCGCTCCAGCCGGCCCTGGAGGTCGGTGAGCGAGGTCTGCTGCTCCGCCACCTTGGCGACGGCGCCGTTGTACTGCTCGGTGGCGGCCTCGGCGCCCTGGTAGAGCGCGTGCAGCTGGTCGAGCAGCGGGCCGAGGGTGGCCTTGGCGGCGGCGAGCGGGTCCGCGTCGGCGGCCACCTGGCCGGTGCCCGGGTCGGGTGCGGCCCAGGCGGCCTGGGCGCCCACCGGCAGTGCGAGCGCCGCGGCCGCGAGGACGGCTCCGCAGCGCAGCGCCGCCCGCACCCAGGGCCGTACGCCTGCCGTTTCCGCTCTCTGTCCCGCCCCGCCCATGGCCTGGCCCTCCCCGCCGCGCACTGCCCCTGTCCCGGGTATCCGGATCCCGCAGATCCTCCCACGGGTTACTCGTCGGAAACAGGGCGCGGGCGGACCGGGAGGTTAATTCTCGATTGATCTGTGAGACAGCTCTCAGCAAACCGGGTCGAACCGGTGCGTTCTTCGCTAAAGTCCAGCTCAGCGCGACCGAAGTCACTCCGAAGAAAGCCAATGGTCACCGCGAGTCAACCATCGGAACCCTGATTCCCGGTCCAGTTCACCTTCCGTTTACCAAGCAGACCTACGGTCGCGAGGTCATCAACGTCCGTGCGACAACTAAGACGATTGTTTGGGTATGGAACACATCTCGTTCCTGGTGGCCGTTGTGATCATCACGGCGCTCGCCTTCGACTTCACCAACGGGTTCCACGACACCGCCAACGCGGCCGCCACCGCGATCGCGACCGGGGCCCTTCGTCCGAAGGTCGCGGTCACCATCGCGGCCCTGCTCAACTTCGCGGGCGCGTTCCTGTCCGTGAAGGTCGCCACCACCATCTCCGGCGGCATCGTCAACGAGAAGGCCGGAGTCCACCCCGAGATCATCTTCGCCGCACTGGCCGGCGCGATCCTCTGGAACCTGCTGACCTGGCTGCGCGGCCTGCCGTCCAGCTCCTCGCACGCCCTGTACGGCGGCCTGATCGGCGCCACGATCGTCGGGGTCGGCATGAACGGCGTCAACTTCGACACCGTGATCACCAAGATCCTCATCCCGGCCGTCGCCTCGCCGTTCGTCGCCGGCCTGGCCTCCTGGGGCGCCACCAAGATGGCGTACCTGATCACCCGCAAGGGCAACACCGCGGCCACCGAGAAGGGCTTCAAGACCGGCCAGGTCTTCTCCTCCTCCCTGATCTCGCTCGCGCACGGCACCAACGACGCCCAGAAGACGATGGGCATCATCACCCTGACCCTGGTCTCGGTCGGCGCCCTGCCGCACGGCGCGCTGCCCCCCACCTGGGTGATCGTCTCCGCGGGCGCCGCGATCGCGCTCGGCACCTACATGGGCGGCTGGCGCATCATCCGCTCGATGGGCAAGGGCCTGGCGGACATCCGCCCGCCGCAGGGCTTCGCCTCCGAGTCGGCCGCCGCGACCGTCATCCTGACCTCCTCGCACATGGGCTTCGGCCTCTCCACCACCCAGGTCTGCTCCGGCGGCATCATGGGCGCCGGCCTCGGCGGCCCGAAGGGCGAGCTGCGCTGGAGCCTGGTCCGCCGCATGGTCTACACCTGGGGCCTGACCCTGCCGGCCGCCGCGCTGGTCTCCGGTGGCGCGGCCCTGCTGGCCGAGCAGGGCAGCTGGGGCGTCGCCCTGGTCGGCGCCGTGCTGGTGGCCGGCGCCGGCGCGATGTGGCTGATCTCCCGCCGCCAGCCGGTCGGCGCGGACAACGTCAACGACGTCGACGTCACCCCGGTCGAGGTCGCACCGGCCGGTACCGCGAACGTCCCCACCCCCGCCTCGACCACCGTCGCGGCCTGAGCGCAGGGAGCACTCACATGCACATCAAGTGGAACGCCCTGGCCCAGACCGCCGGGGTCAGCTTCGGCATCACCGTCGCCGTGGTCACCGTCTTCGCGCTCGGCATCCTGGCGCTGTCCCGCCGCGAGGCCGCGGTGAGCGCCGCCCGTGAGAGCGGGGGCGCCGCGGGGGCAGCGGGCGGCGGCAAGCTCGCCCTGACCGGCGCGTACGTCTGCTTCGCGCTCTGCGGCGGGGCCGTCCTCTACGGGCTGTCGCTGATCGCCGGCCACTGACCGCACAGCCGGACGCGGCAGAACGGGCCGGGGAGTGTCTCCACACTCCCCGGCCCGTTCGCGTATCCCGACGGCCGGTCGGTCCCGCCGGCCGGTCAGCCCTCCTGGGTGGTGGTCTTCAGCGCGGTCTCCCGGATGAACAGCACGGTGACGAAGGCCAGCGCCGCGAACGGGGCGGCCCACAGGAAGACGGTGCCGACGCCGTGGCCGAACGCGTCCGTCACCAGCGGCACGATCGGGGCCGGCAGCTTGGCCAGGTCCGGGATGCCGCCGCCGGAGGCCGCGGGCGACGCCGGGACGTGCGCCGCGGCCAGGTTCTCGGCCAGGTAGTGGCCGACCTTGTCGGACATCAGCGCGCCGAGCGCGGAGACGCCCATCGCGCCGCCCATGGTGCGGAAGAAGGTGACCACGGAGCTGGCCGCGCCGAGCTCGTGCCGGGGCACCGTGTTCTGCACCGCGAGCACAAGGTTCTGGCTGGTCAGGCCGAGGCCGACGCCGGTGATCGCCATGTAGACGGAGAGCAGCACGTAGTCGGTGTCGGCCCGGGCGGTGCCGAGCAGGCCGAAGCCGAGGGCGAGCAGCGCGGTGCCGGAGACCAGGTAGGCCTTCCACTTGCCGTACTTGGTGATCAGTCGGCCGGCCACCGCCGAGGAGACCGCCAGGCCGAGGATCATCGGCAGGGTCATCAGGCCTGCCATGGTCGGGGACTTGGCGCGGGCCAGCTGGAAGTACTGGCTGAGGAAGGTGGTCGCGCCGTACATCCCGACGCCGACCAGCACGCTGGCGACCGCGGCCAGGGTGACGGTCCGGTACCTGAAGAGGCTCGGCGGGATGATCGGCTCGGCGGCGCGGCGCTCGATCACGATGGCCAGGGCGCCCAGCAGGACGCCGCCGCCGACCATGGCCGCGGTCTGCCAGGACAGCCAGGCGTAGTTCTTGCCGGCCAGGGTGATCCAGATCATCAGCAGGCTGACCGAGGCGGTGATGACCAGCGCGCCCAGGTAGTCGATCTTCGCCTGGCGCTTGACCACCGGCAGCTTGAGGGTGCGCTGCACCACCAGGATCGCGACCAGCGCGAACGGGATGCCGACGTAGAAGCACCAGCGCCAGCCCAGCCAGGAGGTGTCCACGATGACGCCGCCGATCAGCGGCCCGCCGATGGTGGCGAGCGCGAAGACCGCGCCGAAGTAGCCGCTGTAGCGGCCGCGCTCGCGCGCCGGGACCATCGCGGCCAGGCAGATCTGGCCGAGCGCCACGACACCGCCGGCGCCGATGCCCTGGAGCGCGCGGCAGGCGATCAGTTCGCCGGTGTTCTGCGAGAGGCCGGCCAGCGCCGAGGTGCCGACGTAGATCAGCAGCGCGATCTGCAGCAGCAGCTTCTTGCTGACGAGGTCGGAGAGCTTGCCCCAGATCGGGGTGGAGGCGGTGAGGCTGAGCAGGGCCGCGGTGATCACCCAGGTGTAGGCGGACTGGCCGCCGTGCAGGTCGGCCAGGATGTGCGGCAGGGCGTTGGAGACGACGGTCGAGGAGAGCACGGCCACGAAGAGGCCGAGCAGCAGGCCGGAGAGGGCCTCCATCACCTGCCGGTGCGTCATCTGTTGACTGTCGGCCGCGGCGGCGGTTCCGCTCGCGGCCTCGGTGGTCACGGTCATCTGGATCCTTCGGCGAGGCGCGCGGGATACGCGGATCATGAAATTTCGTTGCCGTAAGCAACCATAAGACGAGATGGTTGAGTTAGGCAACTTTCTTCAAGGGGAAGTAAAGCCCGCGGGCGCGGACCCCGCTCACGCCGCCGACGACCGCCCGGTCACTCGGCCGTCGGCTCCTCCAGCACGTCGTTGAAGCGGTGCAGCAGCCCCGCGAAGCGGCTCACGTCCTCCGGCGACCAGCCGCCCATCACCTCGCGCACCCGCCGCATCCGGGCGTCGTGCGCGGCCAGGTAGCGCCGCCGCCCGTCCCCGGTGAGCGAGACCAGCGCGGACCGGCGGTCCAGCGGGTCCGTCTCCCGGGCCACCAGGCCCAGCTCCTCCAGCGTCCGGATCTGCCGGCTCACCGTCGCCTTGCCGATCGAGAAGTGCACGCCGACGTCGGTCACCCGCACCGGCCCGGCCTGCTCGATGTAGCCGAGCAGGCTGTACGCCATCCCCTCCAGTCCGGGGTGCACCCGCCGTGAGAGTTCCGCCACTCTGGCCCGGCCCCGCCGGAACATCAGCGCGACCTCGCGCTCCACCGCCACCAGGGCTTCCTCGTCGCTCACCGCGCCAGTATCGCGCAGTGGCACCGGCCACGGTCCGGCGCGGCCGGTGCGACAAGCCAACTACTTCATGGTATGAAGTATCGGTTCTGGAAGGACCGTTTTCCCCCGTTACGCAAGGAGATGTGGATGGCAGCCCCGGGGCAGGGTTTCGTCGCCGAACTGAAGAGTGCGGTCACCCCGCGCGCGGCACTGCTCGTGATCGGCGTGCTGCTGCTCCAGCTCGGCTTCATCACCTCCTACATCGGGGCGCTGCACAAGCCGACCCCGCAGAACCTCTCCATCGCGGTGGTCGCCCCGCCGCAGGTCGCCCCGAAGCTGGTCGGCGCCCTGGAGTCGGTGCCGAACGACGCCGTCCGGGCCGTCACCGCGCCGGACGCCGAGACGGCGATCCAGCAGATCAAGGACCAGAAGCTCTACGCCGCGCTGGTCGTGGACCCGACCTCCACCCAGGACACCCTGCTGGTGGCCAACGCCCGCGGCACCGCCGCCGCCAAGGCCGCCGAGAGCATCACCACCGCGATCGACCAGAGCCAGGGCCGTACGGTCAAGGTCCAGGACGTGGTGCCGCTCGCCAAGGGCGACAACAACGGCCTCTCCTCCTTCTACCTGGTGATCGGCTGGTGCGTCGGCGGCTACCTGGTCGCCTCGATCCTCGGCATCAGCGCGGGCTCCAAGCCGGCCAACGTCCACCGCCTGCTGATCCGCCTCGGCGTCCTCGCGGTGTACTCGATCGGGGCCGGCGCCCTCGGCACGATGATCGCCGGGCCGGTGCTGGACGCCCTGCCGGGCTCGGTCCTCGCCCTCAGCGCCATCGGCGCCCTGGTGGTGTTCACGGTCGGCGCGTTCACCATGGCCCTGCAGTGCCTGTTCGACATCCTCGGCATCGGCGTCGCGGTGCTGATCTTCGTGGTGCTCGGCAACCCCAGCGCGGGCGGGGTCTACCCGGCTCCGATGACGCCGCCGTTCTGGCGGGCGATCGGCTCCTGGCTCCCGAACGGCGCCGGCACCACCGCCACCAAGTCGATCGCCTACTTCGACTCCACCAACCTGGGGATGCCGATCCTGGTCATGGTGGTCTGGGCGCTGATCGGCATCGGCGTCGCCCTGCTGGCCGTGCTGCGCGGCCCGCGCTCCGGCGGCCGCGAGCTGGTCTCCGAGGAGACCGGGACCGAGAGCGGGACCGAGGCCGCGGCCAAGGCCTGAGCCTCCCGCCACTGATCGTCACCGAGCCCCCGGCCGCCACGGCCGGGGGCTCGCACGCGTTCCGGCCCCCGTCTTCCGGCCCCCGTCTTCCGGGCCCCGCGTTCCCGGCCCTTGCGGTTCAGGCCCCCGTGCCCGCCCCGAGCGTTCCCGGGTCGGCCAGGACGGCCCGGACGACCCGCGCCGCCGCGCCCAGCAGCGGGCCCCGCCGGCCCAGCCGGGAGACCGTCAGCCGGTCCCCGGACCAGGGCCGCACCGCCACCCGGGCGGTCAGTTCGGCCCGCATCGCGGGCAGCAGCCAGGGCGCCAGCCGGGCGTAGCCGCCGCCCAGCACCACCTCGGCCGGATCCAGCAGGTTGACCGCGCCGGCGGCCGCGGTGCCGAGCGCCGCACCGGCCCCGGCCAGCGCCGCGAGGGCGGCCGTGTCCCCGGCCCCGGCGCGGTCGGCGAGCAGCGTCACCCAGTCGCCCCGGGCTCCGGTCAGGCCGGCGGCCCGCAGCACCGCCGCCTCGCCCGCGTACTGCTCCAGGCAGCCGCGCGCCCCGCAGGCACAGGGGGGTCCGTCCGGGTGGACCGGAACGTGGCCGAACTCGCCGGCGTAGCCGCCGGCCCCGCGCAGCAGCCGGCCGCCGACCACGATCGCCGCACCGACCCCGGCCTCGGCGGAGACGTACAGGAAGTCCTCCGGGCCCTCGCCCAGCCAGCGCTCGGCCAGTCCGCCGAGGTTGGCCTCGTTGTCCGCCTCGATCGGCAGCTCGGCCAGGCCGTCACCGACCGGGCCCGGCCCGGCCCCCCGCAGCGCCGGGCGCAGCGCGGCGGCCAGCGGGACGTCCCGCCAGCCGAGGTTGGCGGCCCGCCGGAGCACCCCGCCGGAGCCGCCGACCAGCCCGGGCACGGCCAGGGTGAGTCCGGCCGGGCGCAGCCCCGACGCGGCGACGGCCTCGTGCAGCAGGTGGGCGAGCTCGGCCATCACGGCGGCGGGCTCGCGGCCGTGGTTGGAGACCTCCCGGCGCCGCCAGGCGCGGACCTCCCCGCGCAGGTCGACCACGCAGGCGCCCAGGTGCCGCACCCCGATCTCGGCCCCGAGGCCGCCGGGCCCGGCCGGGTTGAGGCCGAGCGCGGTGCCGGGGCGGCCGACCTTGCCGCTGGGCGCGGCGGGGCCCTCCTCGACCACCAGGCCGGCGGCGATCAGCTGTTCGGCGAGGGAGGAGACGGCGGCCCTGGTCAGCCCCGTCCCGGCGGCCACCTCGGCGCGCGAGCGCGGTCCGCTCGCGATCGTGCCGAGCACCAGGGCCAGGTTGGCCCGGCGCATCCCCTGCTGGCTGGCGGGCCCGGTCCGAACGGGGTCCGGCTCCTGCACAAGGCTCACCTCGCCCCTCTACGGCACGTCCCGTGGCATCTCGGGTGCAGCGTAACCGGGTTCCGGGGGCGCCGTCGTCGGTGCCGGGACGGGCCGGCCCGGGGTCGTCCGGGCGGACGGGGCGAAGACCCACCGCCGCATCGCCCAGTAGCGGAACACCATCGCCACGAAGGTGCCGACGACGATTCCGCTGAGGAAGTCCGCGGCCTCCTGCCCGACCGGGTCGACGTACGGCTCGCGCAGGTCCAGGAGGTACCGGGAGATCGCCAGCGGTACGTCGTTGACGACGATCGCCACCGCGCTGACCAGGACGAACATCAGCGCCTCGCGCCGGCTGCCGGCGGCCCGGAAGGCCCAGCGGCGGTTCAGCACGTACGAGACGACGGTGCCGATCACGGTCGCGACGGTCAGCGCGACCACCGGCTTGTGCTGCAGCACGGTGAGCTTGAGCTCCAGGTTGATCACCGTGGTGAGCAGGAAGCAGCCGCTCCCGACCAGCAGGAACTTCACCAGCCGGCGGTGCCGCACCACGAAGGGGCGCAGCCGGTCGGGCACCCGGGCCAGGGCGCGCTGCGTGGGTGACGGCATCTCCGCAGTCTCGCACGCGGGGATGCCGTCGGCCCGTCAGATCGCCGCCGTCCGCCCGGGCCCGCGCCGGATGCCCGGGCCGCCACCGCGGCGGCCCGGGCTCCCGGTCAGGCGGCCACCAGCACCGCGGCCCCGGCCGGCTCCAGCGCCAGCTCCAGCACCTCCCTCACGTCCGCCACCGGGTGGACGGCGAGCCGCTCCAGCACCTCGGCCGGGACGTCGTCCAGGTCGGCCTCGTTGCGCCTGGGGATGATCACCGTGGTGATCCCGGCCCGGTCGGCGGCCAGCAGCTTCTGCTTCAGCCCGCCGATCGGCAGCACCCGCCCGGTCAGCGACACCTCGCCGGTCATCGCCACGTCGGTGCGCACCTTGCGGCCGGAGAGCAGCGAGGCCAGCGCCGTGGTCATGGTGATGCCGGCGCTCGGCCCGTCCTTGGGAATGGCCCCGGCCGGGATGTGCAGGTGCACGCCGCGGTCGCGCAGCGAGGTGACCGGCAGCTCCAGCTCGGCGCCTCGCGAGCGCAGGTAGGAAAGCGCGATGTGCGCGGACTCCTTCATCACGTCGCCCAGCTGCCCGGTGAGGGTCAGCCCGGTGCCGCCGGTCTCGGCGTCGGCCAGCGAGGCCTCGATGTAGAGGACGTCGCCGCCGGCGCCCGTCACCGCGAGGCCGGTGGCCACGCCGGGGACGGCGGTGCGGCGCTCGGCCGGCTCCTGGGCGGACTCCGGCACGTGGTGCGGCCGGCCGATCAGGGCGCGCAGGTCCTGCGCGCCGACGGAGGCGGGCAGCTCGCGCTCGCCCAGCTCGGCCTGCGCGGCGATCTTGCGCAGCACCCGGGCGATCGAGCGCTCCAGGTTCCGGACGCCTGCCTCCCTGGTGTACTCCCCGGCGAGCCCGCGCAGCGCCGACTCGTCCACGGTGACCTGCTCGCCGTTCAGACCGGCCCGCTCCAGCTGGCGCGGGAGCAGGTGGTCCCGGGCGATGACGATCTTCTCGTCCTCGGTGTAGCCGTCCAGCCGGACCAGCTCCATCCGGTCGAGCAGCGGCTCGGGGATGGCCTCCAGCACGTTGGCGGTGGCGAGGAAGACGACGTCGGAGAGGTCGAGCTCGACCTCCAGGTAGTGGTCCCTGAAGGTGTGGTTCTGTGCCGGGTCCAGCACCTCCAGCAGGGCGGCCGCCGGGTCTCCCCGGTGGTCGGAGCCGACCTTGTCGATCTCGTCCAGCAGGACGACCGGGTTCATCGAGCCGGCCTCCTTGATCGCCCGCACCAGTCGGCCGGCCTGCGCGCCGACGTAGGTGCGCCGGTGGCCGCGGATCTCCGCCTCGTCCCGGACGCCGCCGAGCGCGACCCGGACGAAGGAGCGGCCCATGGCGCGGGCCACCGACTCGCCGAGCGAGGTCTTGCCTAAACCCAGTTGGGGGGACTAGATTCCCCACCATGACCATGGAGCGAGTGACCGGCATGACCTACTTCGCGGGCGGCTACACCCGACAGTCTCAGGAACGCGCCAACAAGTCCAGCGCGAGCCCTGCGGTTCAGCTGGGCAACATCCTGGGCCATGTCGAATTCCGGCAGACGGCGGGCGACGATATCAAGTACGTCGGGACCTACGCCGAGAAGCTGGGTACGTCGGCATTCCGCTCCGACAAGGAACGGCCCGAATTCGAACGCATGCTCAACGACTGCCGCAAGGGCACGTTGAACATGATCCTCGTGGACTACGTCAGCCGGTTCTCTCGCCTTGAGATCATGGACGCGATTCCGATTGTCACTGAGCTTTTGAACATCGGCGTAGTGATCGTTTCCCTGGCCGAGGGCACTTTCCGTAAGGGCAACCTTATGGACTTGATCCACATCATCTTCCGGCTTGACGCCGCCCACAACGAGAGCAAGAACAAGAGTCGCGCCGTCCAAGGTGCTCACGATCTCGCCCGAAGCCTTGGCGGGTTTATGGGCAAGGCCCCCTACGGCTTCGAGCTTGAGCCGGTGGAGCTGCCCAACCCCCACGACCCGCGCAAGGTGGTCGTTATTCAGCGACTGCGCCACGCTAGCGACCCGCTTACCTCCGGCCCCTACGGCACCCAAGGGGACGTCCTTCGAGCCGCTGCAAGGCTGTTCCACGACCACATGAAGCGGAAGTTCACCCCACGGCGCGGCGAGTCGTCTCCGGGGTCTCTGACGGGCATTTGCGTGGGATTCCGGGAACAGGGCGTGCCGACACGGGGACAAACGGTCGGGCGCAAGACGGCGGACAGCGAATGGGACCCGGCCAGCCTTAAGCGCATGCTCCGTGACCCGCTCATTGCCGGATTCGAGCGTGACCCGATCTACGACCTTGACGAAGCCGGAAAGCCGGTCGGCAGGGTGCAGGGATACCGCATCCGGCGCGACCCGCTGACCATGCGGCCGATCCTGACCGCGTGCGGCCCCATCGTTGATCCCGCGCTGTGGTGGGCCATTCAGCCGGGCCTAGAGGCCACCGGCCGAGGCAAGGGGCAGTCACAGGGTGCAACTCCAACGCTACTCTCTGCCATGGACCGCCTGTACTGCGAATGCGAGAACGTCATGGCCGGGCACCGAAAGACAGCCAACCCGGCAAAGTCGGCCTACAACTGCAAGCGCGGGAACAAGGTCAAGCCGGGCCAGCACGCGGGTTCCGTCACGATCAACATGGATGGGCTGGATGACCACGTGGCCCGCGCCATCGTGGCACGCCTCCAGACGGCCGAGGATGACCCGGAGACGGGCGAACTCCTCGCCGAGGTAGCCCGACGCTGGGGGCTGCTCCACGAGGCGCCGGAAAAGGCCGGAGAGCGCGCCGAACTACTCGCACAGCGGGCAGACGCCGTGATGGCGCTTGAGGACCTGTACGCGGACCGAAAGGCGGGCGGGTACAGGGGGAAGATCGGACAGCGCGCGTTCCTCACCGCAGAGGCCGAGGCGACCCTACAGATGGAAGCCGCCGAGGAACGGTTGGCCGAGCTTGACGACAGCGCTACGCCCGTTCTCCCGCTTGACGAGTGGCTGGCACATGACCTCGACGCCGACGACGAAGAGTACGATCCGATTGGCAAGGGCTCATGGTGGGCCAAGGCGGACATCGCCGACCGGCGTGAAATGGTCAAGCTTTTCATTGACCGAATCGTGGTCAAGAAATCGACCGTAGTCGGCTCGGCCCCCGGGAAGGTGGCCATTATCGGCCCTCGCTTGGAAATCACGTGGGCACAGCCGCCGGTCGAGGATGACGAAGAGGAAGCCACACAGGCCGCGTAGATGTGACGCTCACCACACAGAATGGCCGCAGACCTAACCGGGTTTGTGGCCATTTTGCATTTCGGCTCTTTATGGCGCGTTGGCGCCTACACAGCGGGGAGGGATCAACACCACTCCACACCCCCTCTGACCAGGCACTATGTTGTGAATGTTGATTCTGACATGAAAAGAGAAGAGTACATAGGGTTTCCTAGGGCCTGGCCAGAAATGGGTTTCGCATCGACACTCGACACCCGGGCCGCTGTCGTGGGCTCTTAACGTACACCCCTAGTAGCAAGTGTGAGGGACGTAGCTGCCGCACAGTCGCAAGGTGGACCGAGCGCACTCCCCACGGCCTACGTGTCGACTCCCGGCCCTCTCCTCCGGTATGAGCCACGTAGGCACTGTCCCTGTGGTGTAGTGGCAGCACGGTAGGTTCTCATCCTGCCGGTAGGGGTTCGATTCCCCTCAGGGGTACGGGCAGCAGGCGACGGGCCGTGACTGGCTTAGTGGTCTGCCACCTTGGGTGAAACCCGCCCTCCCTGCCTGGCTAGTCACCGGGTAAGCGGGCGGCGAGTAGTCCTAAACGGCGCGTAGCTCAATGGGTAGAGCACCGGCCTTACATGCCGGTTGTTGGGGGTTCAAGTCCCTCCGGGCCGACGCTAGGGACTCACCAGATTGACTGTCGTATGGGAGCCGGTTCCGCCCCGGCACGACGTGAGTGCGCTCGCTTGCGGGTAGGCAAGGTCAATCACTTCTCTCGGTAGCTCAGTTGGTAGAGCGGCGGGCTCATTCCCCGTAGCGCGCTGGTTCGAGTCCAGCCCGAGAGCCTACGGCGGTGGTCTAATCGGCCTAAGACACTCTGCGGCTCGCGGAGGAATGCGGGTTCAAATCCCGTCCGCCCGAACAGCACCTAGGAACGTTCCTAGGTGCTTGCCCGCATGGTGAAACTGGTAGACACGCCGCGCTTAGAACGCGGTGCCTCTGTGCGTGGGGGTTCGAATCCCTCTGCGGGCACACTTTCTTTTTGCCAATATAGTTGTATTTACCACTCTTTTTGAGAGCAAGCGAAAGGGCCCCGAGGATTTCCCCGAGGCCCTTCCCGCTGCGCCCGTTACATCATGTAGCGGTCCCGGAAGTCAGCGCCAATGAAATACTGCCCGTAGGACGACCCCTTGCCGTCCGAAATCTGAATGTACTGAGTGTCCGCCCTGGTGCTGTCCTTGATCTCGACCGTAAGGCCGAAGTCGTAAGCCTGCGCCACAATGCGGGCCATACGCTGCGCCGGAACGCCCATGAGTTCGTGGGTGTAACGGGCGCGGGCGGTGTAAGCCTCGGTCATGTCTACGGTGATGCGGTTCATTTCGCTGCTCCCTGGTTCCCCGCTTCGGCCTGTTCCGTTGCGGTGGTGAAACCGTAGCACGACCGGGGGTCATTTACCTAGCCGGGTCACCTAGGAACGTTCCTAGGTGGGGGTGGTTACAGCGACCCGCCCCGGTGCTCACATGCGGGGGTGCCTTATGACAGGGGGCCGTGTTCCATGGGCGGGGTCGGACAGGCGTAAGCGTCTGCCTTGGGATTGGTCATCGCGTCGCGCGGTGATCCTGGCCCGGGATGGGTGGCTGTGTCAGTGGGTGCGGGTGGATACGGGCACGCTGTGCGGACGTGAGGCTACGGACGTGGACCACATATCCCCCGGCGACGACCACAGCCCAGCTAACTTGCAGTCACTCTGCCGCTACCATCACGCACGCAAGAGCGCGAGCGAAGGCGCACGAGCACGCAACGAACGCATGCCAAAGCGCGAACGCAAGCGCGAAGAGAACGGCTCGATGCGTGCTGCGATGCTGCGCTGTCAGGCTGACGCAGAGTGAGCTGACGAAGGTTGTCAAGTTGACCCTGGGTGACTTCGCGCTACGGAGGGTGGCGGGGTACCCCTCTTTTGCCCCCTCGCTGCCCGGGGGCCAATAGCAGTCCAATTCGTGTACGGGTCTGGAAGGTACCGCCGTGGGAGATGCCCGGAGACTTGAGGGCCGACGCTACAGCGAAGCCGACCAGATTTGGCGTGACTTGCTGGAGTTCCGTGACAACCCGGACGCGATCCTCGCGATTGTCCGGGCCGCAACGATCGACCAGTGGGGACGTACGCGCGCACACGGGAGGGATGTTGGCGCCGAAGCATGGCCGTACGACGGTGAACAACATCCGGGCATGGCTCCGCTCCGAGAAGGCCCGCCCGTGCGCTGACTGTGGCGTCCAATACCCGTACTACGTAATGCAGTTCGACCACCTTCCGGGTACCGAGAAGCTGCACACCCCATCGGATCTCCCTTGGCGCTCATGGAAGGCAGCGCGGGAGGAAATCGCCAAGTGCGAAGTCGTGTGCGCCAATTGCCACGCTATCCGTACTTGGTCCCGCGCTGAGTTCACAGTCCCTTAGGAGGGTCCGCCATGGCTGGTTTTGGCCCGCCCCCGAAGGAGAATCGTCGCCGCAGGAACGCGGACACCTTCGCTGCTGAGCCCGAAGCCGCGCCGATCGATGCCGCTACCGCTCCCCCGCTTCCGACCCCCAAGCGTTGGCTCAAGGTCACGCGTGACTGGTGGGAGACGTGGGCAGCGTCCGGCCAGTCCGCCCACTTCACTGCTACGGACTGGCAACGGCTTCTCGCGCTGCTCCCGCTGGTCGACAGCTACCACCGACTTACCTCTTCGGCCAATGCCGAGGACACGCGCAAGATGCGCGCCGCCCTGGAGATCATGAAGGAAATCCGGCAGAACGAGTCGGGCCTAGGCGCGCTGCACGTCGACCGGCTTCGCGGCCGGATGACCAGCACTGCGCAGACCACGAAGAACGACGGACCGTCCGCCGAACTGTACGACCTAAGCGCATATAGCTCGCTGGTCAAGGACGCCTAGACCAGAAAGGGGCGGGAATGCAAACCGGCAATCTCCCGCCCGGCCTACCGGAGCGCACCCTAGGATGGGGCATCCTCGCTTGGTCGCGGAAGTACATCCGCCAGCCAGACGGCCCGAATGCCGGTGAGCCTTTTCGGTACACCGACGAACAGGCCCGGTTCCTGCTGTGGTTCTATGCGGTAGACGAACACGACAAGTTCATCTACCGCATGGCTGTTCTTCGTCGGTCCAAGGGTTGGGGCAAGTCTCCCCTACTTGGCGTTCTCGCCCTCGCTGAATTCGTCGGCCCGGTTGTTCCCGGGAGCGGATACAGCATCAAGGCGCCGGACGGCCGTATTCACCCCATGGGTAAGCGCCGGAATGCCTCGTGGGTTCAGATGGCGGCGGTGAGCTATCAGCAGGTTATGAACACGTTGGAGCCCGTTCGCGGCGCCATTGCGGAAGGCCCGATTGTCGCCGACTACGGCATTGACCCGGGCAAGACCCTGATTCAGCTACAGCACGGGATCGGCAAGATCGAGCCGGTAACGGCTAGCTCGGCTTCGCTGGAAGGTGCCCGACCGAATTTCGTGGTCGGCGATGAGATCCACCATTGGCTGTACTCGCAAGGTGGCCTCAAGATGGCTCAGGTCATCAAGCGAAACCTTGCCAAGGTCAACGGGCGCGCGGTGTTCACCACCAATGCCCACGACCCGAGCGAGGAGACCGTAGGCCGAGCCGAGTACGAAGCCCATCTAGCCCGCAAGGCCGATGGTGGGGCCGATGACGTCCTGTACGACTGCGTAGAGGCTCCGGCAGAGCTTTGGGTGCCCTCCGAGCCCGACACCATCCGTGCTGGTCTCAGGGAGGCGTACGGCGATTCCACGTGGGTTGATCTGGACCGGCTGTTGGCCGAGATTTATGACCCCACGGCGGACGCGCAAGAGAAGCGGCGGTTTTACCTCAATCAGGTTGTGGCGTCCGCCCATGCGTGGCTTGACCCGTTGGACGTTGACGCTGCCGCAGTCAAGAGTGATCCCCCGGAAGACGGCGCGATGATCACCCTAGGTTTCGACGGTTCGCGCGGGCACGACGCAACAGCGTTGATCGCCTGCGACCTCACCACGGGTTACACGTGGCCCCTAGGTATCTGGCAGAAGCCGGACGGTCCGCAGGGTCTCGGGTGGGAGGTGGACCGCGAAGCCGTAGACGCCGCTGTCCGATCCGCTTTCGAGCGCTGGGACGTGGTGGCGTTCTTCGCGGACTTGGCATTCTTTGAAGGCTATGTGGACCGATGGGCCGAGGACTACAGGGAAACCCTGTTCACCAAGGCATCCCCCGGTCACAGCGTGGCGTTCGACATGCGCCGCCGAGTCAAGGACTTTACGGCCGCCGCTGAATCGACCGTAGCCGCTTTCGAAGACCGGTCGCTCACTGTCGCCGATGATCCGCGACTACTTACCCACCTTAAAAACGCCCGCCGTCGTCCGAACGCGTATGGCGTGAGCTTCGGCAAGGAATCCCGCGAGTCTGACCGGAAGGTGGACGCCGCCGCCGCGCTTGTGCTGGCCCGAGAGGCCCGCCGTAAGGCGATCGAGTACGGCGTGTTCGAGAAGCGCGTAAAGCCGGGCGACGCGACCGTATACGGGTTCTGACGACTCACCACCTAGGAACGTTCCTAGGTGCTCAACCTGAGGAGTCACCCTATGGACCCGAAGTCGCTACTAGCAACCGGCCTAGCCCAGCGCAAGAAGGAAATGCCGGAGCTTGTCAAGGTCGACAAGTACATGCGAGGCGTACAGGATGCCCCGTACCTGCCCAAGCGGGCGGAGGCGGAGTTTCGGCGTCTGGTCGCGCGGTCGGTAGAGAACTGGCTGCCCCTAATCGTCGGGGTGATCGCTCAGAGTCTCCGGGTCGAGGGCTACCGCAGCACCGACAACCCGGACGACCTAGCGCCGTGGGATTTCTGGGCTGCCAATCAGCTCGACTCTCGACAGAATGCCGTCCACCGGTCCGCGCTAACCTTCGGCCGGTCCTACGTGGCTGTGACCCCCGGCGACAGTGGCCCGGCTATTCGGCCGATGTCCCCGCTGTCAGTTACCGGCATAGCCGCCGACCCCGACGCCGAGTGGCTAGACGGAGCGATCCGGTTCCTTGGGTTCCTCAAGCGGGATTCCAAGACCCTTGAGCGCTGGCAGGTTTGGGACGACGTTGCCGTATCTGAGGTTCTTGTCCCGGAGGGCGAGCACAGCCGTCGTGAACTCTGGTCGGTTATATCCTCCGAACCGCACGGCATGTCTCGCTGCCCGGTCGTGGTATTCCGCAACCGCTGGGCAGACGCGCCGGACACACTCCCCCATGAGCTGGGTGAAGTCGCGCCCCTCATCCCTATTCAGGATCGGTTGAATGAGACGACCCTGAATATGAAGATTGCTGAGTCCTACTCGGCGTTCCGGCAGCGTTGGGCGTCGGGCATTTCGATCCCCCGCGACCCAAAGACTGGTGAGCCGGTCGAGACTTTCCGCGCCGCTGTCGACCGCCTATGGATGGTTGAGAACAAGGATGTCCGCTTCGGCGAGTTCGACCAGACCGACCTAAGCGGCTACCTCGCTTCCCGCGAAGCCGCTATCAAGTCCATGTCCGCAATCGCGCAGGTCCCACCGCATTACCTACTCGGTGGGATGGTCAACATCAGCGCTGACGCGCTCACCGCCGCCGAGTCCGGCCTAAGCCGCCGCGTGCATGAGCGACAGCTGATGTTCGGCGAAGCATGGGAGCAGGTTCTACGGCTTGCGTCCGAGGTTGCTGGACTGGCGGACCTAGCCGCCGACACCACCGCCCGCATCATCTGGCACGACGCCGAGGCTCGCTCGCTGTCCGCCACCGTTGACGCACTGGGCAAGCTGTCGCAGATGCTAGGCGTTCCTCAGGAAGCGCTGTGGGAGCGCGTTCCGGGCGTAACCAGTTTTGACGTACAGGCATGGCGTAAGGCCCAGTCCCAGAACGACACGGCGAACCTTGCCGCGCAGCTTCTAATGGGCCAGCACACGTCTGACGTAGTCCCGCCGCAGGATGGTTCCGTTGGCGCTCAGTAGCGAGGGCGAAGCCCTTACCGCTGCCCACCAGCGAGCGCAGCGAGCATTGACCGGGAACGCGTTGAAGCAACTAACCGAGGCGTGGGACGAGGTAGACCCGGAGGACCATGAATCGTGGCTCCGCTATCTTGCCCGCGCCGAGGAGTTGTGCAGCTCCGCGCAGACCGCATCGGCTGATGTCGCATTCCGGTACCTGGACAAGTTCCGGCGTGCCGAGCTCAAGGCCCTAGGGGCGGTCGTGGACGGCCTATCAGTTGCCCGCCCGGGTCTTGTACTCGGAGGGCAGGTTGAGGCCGCTCTAGGGGCCTTCGGGCCTTCCTACGTGCGCCGCCTGGTCGCCGGTGGCAAGCCCCTTGAGGAAGCGAAGCGGCTAGCGCTGTCCGGACAGTTCGGTGACGTGGTCGGCTTGATCCTCGGATCGGGTCGACAGGTCATCGCAAGCGGCATCGACCGTGACCGCAAGTGCCTTGGCTACCGGCGCTGTTGCTCCGGCGGAGCCTGTTCGTTCTGCGCGATGCTCGCCACCCGTGGCGCTGTCTACAAGTCGAACAGCTTCACCGGCAACGGGGCCGCGAAGGGCGCCAAGAAGGTGGACGTACACCGTTCCTGTCAGTGCTCCCTAGAGCCTGTCTACTCCCACAACTCCCGCCCGACTGAAGCTGTCCAGCGCATGGAAGCGCTTTGGAAGAAGTCCGGCGGTGATCCGAAAGAGTTCCGGCGGTTGGTCGAAGGACGGACCACCTAGGAACGTTCCTATGTGCTCTGGAGAGAGTGAATGAGCGAAGAGACCCCCGAGGGCACCACGGAGGAGACTCCCGAGACCCCGGCCGAGACCCCCGACGCTTCCGAGGCTGCGGCCAAGATTGCGGCGCTTGAGGCGAAGCTAGCCGAGGCTGCCCCGATCCTACAGGCGCACGCTGACGCTGAGGCTGCGCGGAAGTCCGCCGAGGAGAAGCTACGCGAGGAGCTAGAGGCGGCACAGCGTGAGCGCGATGAGGCACAGCGGGGGCTAATGCTCCGGGAAGTGGCCGAGGAAACCGGCCTTGCTTCCAACGTCGTCGCGCTGCTTCACGGCGCTTCCAAGGATGAGCTACTGGCTGCGGCCAAGACGGTTGCAGATCAGGCAAAGGCTCGCCCCGGTGCTCCGGCCCGACCCAACCCGACCGTAGGCGGCGGCACCGATGCCAAGTCTACGGATTCCGATGACATCGACCCCATGAAGCTCGCGGCGGCTATCGCCAAGCGCGTCCGCTTCTAAGACGAAAGGTTCCAAACATGGCTGACCATGTGTTTGTCAAGGCGGAGAAGCTGGCTGCGGCTGCGCTCGGCCTACTTGAGCGACAGGCGATTCTAGGTGGCCTAGTCACCCGTGACGGTGGCGCTGCGTTCACCGGTGCGGCTGGTGACGTGGTGAACATCAAGCGTCCGAGCGTGCTGACCGGCAACGAGGAGGCTCTAACTCGATCGACCACGCGAGAGATCCAGTCCGAGGCTCTGCATGAGTGGAAGATCAACGTAAAGCTTGACACCCACGCGTACAGCGCCGTTGACCTCTCCGACGCTGAACTCACCCTAGACGTTGAGGACTTCGGGGCTCAGGTTCTCGACCCTCAGGTTAAGAGCATTGTCCGGCGCATCGAGAAGAAGCTAGCCGCGCGGCTTGCGACCGCTCCCGCTCTCGGCACCGTCGACGTGAACAAGAACACCGGCGATGAGATGGTGGCCGGTTCCGTTCGCAAGATGGTCGTTAAGGCTCGAAACCAGCTGAACCGCAACGACGTTCCGGTTTCCGGCCGGTACCTGGTCGTGGGCGCTGACGTTGAGTCCGCCCTGCTGAACGACCCGACCCTAGTCCGCGTGGACACCTCGGGCTCGGACTCCGTTCTCCGTGAGGCCACCATCGGTCGCCTTGCTGGCTTCACCATCGTGACCAGCAACGACATCGCCCCGGACACCGCGATTGCGCTGCACCCGACCGCCTACATCCTGGTGAACCGCGCCCCGGTTGTCCCGACCAGCGCGCAGGGTGCAACCCGGTCGTACGACAACCTGTCTCTGCGCCTGATGCGTGACTACAACTCGAAGACTGCTTCGGACCGGTCCTTCCTTTCGACCTACCTGGGTATCGGCGAGGTGACCGACGCTCCCGAGGGCACCGTCCCGGGTACCGAGGCGGCGAACGCTAAGCAGCTCCGCGCCGTCTCGTTCAAGCTCAAGCCGGTCACTCCCCCGGCGGCGTAACCATGACCGAGCCTCTGGTTTCTTTCGCGGACTTCGAGGCCAGGCTACCCGAATCCCTGACCGCCGATGAGCGGACGCGCGCTGAGCTACTGCTACAGGACGCGTCGGATTTGGTACGTGAGGAGGTGGGGCCGGTAGAGATTCCGGACCCCACCCCTTTCACGGTCCGTCAGCTTGTGATGGATCTAGCCTCTCGGGTTCTCTTCAATCCCAAGGGCATTACGACCGAGAATATCGGCGATTACAGCTACAGCCTTTCCCGCGTAGCTATCAACGGAATGGCACTAATGCCATCCGAGCGCGAGTCCCTTTACCGCTGTCTCGGGATTCCGTTCATGGCGTCCGCGCCAATGGGCTCCGGATTCAGCGGGGATACCGTCCGCCGGTTCACGCCCGTTGGTTGGGCGGAGTACGAAGACGTGACGTGGTGGTGAGCCGTGATCTCTGCACTCATGCCGGACCGGCTCACCATCGTTCGCCCCGGGCGTTCGAAGGACCGATACGGCAACGAAATCGCGGATTGGACGAAGACGACCAGGAAGGCGACTTACGGCCGTCTGGTGTCCCGTTCCATCGCAACTAGTGAGTCTCACAACGTCATTCGGGTTGCCGTCGAGGACGCCCGGTCGTTGATCCTTCCGCCGGACGCTGACATTGACGCGTTCTGTCGTGTCGAGTTCAGCGACGGTTCCCGCTACGAAGTCGACGGCTTCCCGACCATTCGCCGGACAGCGCGACGCGTCCACCACATCACGGTGAATCTAAAGGCGGTGACCTAGTGGCGAATGTAGAGATCGACATTGACGAAGCCGTGATTCGGCGCCTGGCGCAGGGTGAAGAAGTAACAGCGATCCTCGAAGACGCTGCCCGCGCTGGTCTCAATGCCGCTCGCTCCGGCGCTCCGTCCGAAGCCGGGTTCAGCTCTTCTTTCTCGATCCGCAAGGGCGTCCGCCGCCGAGGCGGGGAAGAGTTCGTTTGGGTGCGCGTGTGGAACAACTCCCCTCGCGCCAACCTGATCGAGTTCGGAGCCCCGAAGCGTAAGGGTCCGCGCCCGCGTGGCCGGTACCTAGGCCGGGGCATGAACGCGGCCCTTTCCAAGCTACGAGGGGGCTAGCCGTGGCGTATCCGGTATTCCCCGACGTTGAGGCACTGGCGCTTCGTTTCCTGCGGGACCACCTACCCGAGAACACTGAATTCGGCACCTTCGTGCAGGGCGATTACGACGGATCACACCCTCTCGTGATCGCCCGCCGCATCGGCGGATTCATGCGCTGGCCCGCCCTGGATTTCACCACGATGGACGTTGAAGTCTGGTCGGCTTCCCGCGAGGAATCGCACGACCTAGCGCAGATCGTTACCGGGGCCCTTATGGCAACCCGAGTGACCGGCGGACCGTTCGTCCGGGTCAACGTAATCGCCGGGTTGGTCTACATGGTGGACGACCTTACCGAGCTACATCGGTGGGTCATGACTTTTCAAATATCGACCCGACCTGAAAGGAAGTCCCTAAATGGCGCGTGACGCTGAGGGTTTCGACACTGACCTAGTCCGGGTGGCAGTTACCGGCACCATTTACCAGGCTAAGGCTGGTACTGCGATTCCTGCCGCTGGCAAGCCGGTTGGCCCGGAGTTCACTCCGCTAGGCACCTTTTCCGATGACGGCGTAGAGCACGGTTTCGAGGAAGACACTCAGGAGGTGACTTCCTGGCAGCGCGGCACCGTTCGCGTGATTGTCAAGGGTCGAACCCTGACTCTCAAGCTTTCCGCGCTTGAGTCTTCGCCCGCTGTTCTTGAGGCGTTCTACGGCGCCAAGCCGGTCATCGACTCCGTAAGCAAGTCCGTTACGGTCGACATCAAGCCGAACGTTGCCCGACCGAAGAACGCATTTCTCTTCGAGTTCAAGGACGGCGACGACAAGACATGGCGACTGCACATCCCGAGCGGCCAGGTTTCCCAGGTTGAGTCTCCGAAGTTCTCCGGTGGCGACGCTGTCATGTGGGGCATGACCCTCCGGGCCCTAGGCGCTGGTGACAATCTCGCACAGTGGCAGATCACTGACCCGGATTTCTTCGCCGACGCTTCGCCGGTCGATCTAGGCAAGTAAGGGCATGACCACCTAGGAACGTTCCTAGGTGGTCAACCCACATTCCCATTTTCTTCGCAGGAGAGTGCAGACATGAGCAAGCCCAACAAGTCCCGGTTCCGCCTATCTGAGCTACGCGCCGCTCATGCCGAGCGTTCCGGCGGCGACACTATCGAGTTCGAGCACGATGGCGTTACCTACAGCGTTGCGGCCCCGGGTTTCTGGCCGGATGCGGTAAAGACGGCACTCAAGGCGGGCGACGACGTTGCCGCTTCCGCCGCGATGATGGGCCACGACGCCTACGCCGACTTCGTAGCGGCCGGTGGTCGCGCGGATGACGTGATGCTGGTGGTTGGCGCGTACGCCGAGGCGCAGGGTGTTTCCGTGGGGGAATAGTCGCGCTCGCTGAGTTCGTGGCGGAGTACGGGGAGGATCTGGAATCCGACCTGTTGCGCTTCTGGGGTCTGGATATCCTCGCCGACTTGGGAACTCCCCGGCTGACATGGCGTCGGCTCGGGAGTCTAATTCAGCGGATGCCGGAGGGCTCATCGCTCGGTCGCTCGCTGGCCGGAGACGAAGCCGCTATGTGGACCCCGGAGCGCCACCTACTAGCGGGCGCAATCGACAGCCTAGGCGTCGTCTCCTACCTGATCGGCGGCCTACTCGTTTCGCTCGGGGGCGCAAAGCAAAACCCGATCTCACAGCCCAAGCCAATTGCAAGACCCGGCGTATCAGTCGAGAAGCCCGTACCTTCCGGGAACCGGGGGCTCATGTCTCTCGCAAAGAAGATGGGCCAACCCGTTCCGAAGTAAGGAGGTACGTACATGCCTGCGAATGCAATGCGCGCTGGCGCTGCCTATATCGAGCTACAGGCCCGAGCATCGCAACTCGCCAACGACGTACGCACGCACGCGGAATCGTCGGCGAAAAAGTTCTCTGAGTCATTCGCCAAGGTCGCCAAGATCGGCCTTGCAGCGGCCGGTGTCGCCGGTATGGCAGCGTTCTCCGGGGCGCTTGAAAACCTCAACGCGACCAGCAAGCTAAAGGCTCAGCTAGCGCTGACTGAGGAGGACTCGAAGCGCCTCGGTGGGATCGCCGGTGGGCTGTACGCGAAGGCGTATGGTGACTCGCTGGGGAACGTCAACGACGCAATCAAGTCCCTTATGCAGTCCGGTGTAACCTCGCTCAACGCGCCAAAGGCAGAGATCGAGAATCTCACCAAGACGACGCTAAACCTTAGCAAGGCGTTTGATGTCGACGTAGCCGAGTCCGCAAATGCCGCCGGGCAGATGATCAAAACCGGTATGGCCAAAGACGGCAAGGAAGCCCTAGATGTAATCACCGTTGCCTTTCAGAAGTTTGGAAAGAACGGTGACGATGTTCTGGACACCTTGGGCGAATACAACGTTCAGTTTCAGCGACTAGGCATCGGCGGCCCGGTCGCCATGGGCCTTATCAACCAGGGTCTACAGGCGGGCGCGCGAAACACCGATGTCGTGATTGACGCTCTCAAGGAATTCACCATTGAGGCGACGCAGGGAAGCGACAAGGTTGCGAAGGGCTGGAAGGATCTCGGCCTAAACAGCGACAAGATGTTCAAGGCCATCGGCAAGGGCGGCAAGGACGCGCAAGACGCGTTCACGCTGACCCTAGATAAGCTGCGCGGCGTCGAGGACCCGATCAAGCGGGGCGCTATTGCCGTCGAACTTTTTGGCACTAAGGCCGAGGACATGGGCAATTCGTTGTACGCCCTTGACCCCTCAAAGGCCGTTGCCACGCTCGGCGAAATCACCGGCGCTGCCGACAAGATGGGCGATAATCTTCGGGATAACCCACAGGTTCAGATTGAGCAATTCAAGCGGAAGATCGAGACGTTCCTAACCGGTAAGGCAACGGAGCTCATCCCCTACCTCACCAAGGCTGGTGAGGCTTTCGCAGGACTTCCCGGGCCCGTTCAGGCTGGCGCTGTGGCGTTCGGCGGGCTCGCCCTCGCTGCTGGCCCGGTGAGTACCGTCGTCAAGGGCGTGACCACGACCGTAAGCGGAGTGGCTACAGTGACCGGCGGAGCCTGGCGAGGGGTCATGAACCTTGCTGCCGGGTTCAACAACTCGCAGGCTGCGGCATCGGCTTTCACTGGCACTATGGGCACCGTAGGCGGAGCAATTCGCACGGGTGTCAACGCAGTTGGGTCCGGGCTCGCGACCATGGGTCGTGGCGCGCTAAATCTCGCTACGTCAGCCGGTACGGCGGCTGTGAACGTTGCTGTGTCCATGGGTCAGATGGTGGTCAACGCCACTGTCACAGCGGCGCAGTTCGTTGCCCAGATGGCCATCATGGCGGCTCAGGCCGTGGCCAACATGGCGCGTGTCGCGTGGACGTTCACTGTTCAGGCTGCCGAGGCTACGGCCAAGTTCCTGGTATCGATGGTGCAGACCGTAGCCGCTACGGTTGTCCAGTTCGGCATCATGGCCGCAGAGGCTATCGTCTGGGCTGCGACTATGGCCGCTCAGTGGATCATCGCAATGGGCCCGATTGGCTGGGTTACCGCCGTCATCGTGGCACTGGTCGCGCTAGTCATTGCCAACTGGGACACGGTTAAAAAGTGGACCGGCGAAGCTTGGGACTGGGTGGCCAATAAGGTCAAGGCTGTGGCTCAGTTTCTAGTCGACGTTTTCATGAACTTCACCCTTCCGGGTTTGATCATAAAGCACTGGGACACCATCAAGAACGCGACCACTTCCGCATGGAATGCCGTAGTCGATTTCGTGCGTGGAATCCCCGGCGCGATAGTCAATTTCTTCGTGAACTGGACTCTCGTCGGTGTCGTCCTTAGTCACTGGGACCGGATCAAATCCGGTGTCGTGAATGCTGCACAGGGTCTCGTGTCGTACGTGTCGCAGATTCCAGGGATGATCATCAATTGCTTCTCGTCGCTGGGAAGCTCCATGTACAACGTCGGCATGAATGTCGTAAAGGGCATCTGGAACGGCATCCAGAGCATGGGAGCCTGGCTGCGTGACAGCCTAATCGGCTTCGCGAAGAACATGATTCCTGGCCCGATCGCCAAGGCACTCGGTATCCATAGCCCTTCGCGACTCATGCGCGACAAGATCGGTAAGTTCATTCCGGCTGGTGTTGTCGAGGGTGTCAAGCTTGGTGCCCCGGCGCTACAGAAGGTCATGGCGAACCTGGTTCCGGTCCCGACTATGCCAGGCATTGCGTCATTCGCGGATGACTGGTCAGCGCCGGTAAAGGACATGGCGCGTGAGCTTCCGGACCTACGTATGTCGCCGCCGACCATCGATCCTCCGGCGCGCACTCGTGTATATCAGGGGGCCGCAACGGCTCCTCAGGTCACCGTGAACGCGCAGACCAACGCCAACCCGGCCGAGATCGGGCGCGAGCTTGCGTGGGTACTCCGGACCGCTGGTCGGTAGCACCTAGGAACGTTCCTAGGTGGTCGGGGTTGTGGGGTTAGCGCCCCCTCCCCGGCCACCCTCCCCCGAAAGGTACAGCCTTGCTTGATTGGACCCTGTCCTATGGGCCCGTGACCATCGGTGACCCGGACATCCTCCCCGCTGTGACGCTCCGGGACCTTGACGTGATGTCGATGCCGGATATCCGTACCAACGACGTTGCGTTGATTCAGCGCGATGGACTGTGGGCGGGCGACGACTACATAGACGGCCGGACGGTGGCGCTGTCTATCGAGGTAGCTGCCGACACGACCGATGAATTCAATTCGACCATCAACACCATTATGCGCGCATTCTCGCCGGGTGTTGGTGGCGAAACTCCTTTCAGTTTCCGGGTTCCCGGTCTGTGCAACGGTCGCGCCGCGTACGTGAATGCCCGAACCCGCAAGCGATCCAACCCGCTGGATTACTCGTTTGCCGCACGTTACTGCGCCTTCGAGATCGAGCTATACGCGACCGACCCGGTTGTGTACGCAGTCGATGAGACGGCCGTTACGCTGCGGAAGGACGTCCCGACACTTGTTCCGGTCGACGGCTCGAAGGATGCCAAGACCCTGATCACGTTCACGAACGCGACCAATCCGAAGCTCATGGACGCCGAGACTGGCGCGCTGGTTCTTTCCGTGAATCGCTCCGGCACGTTCACCGTTCCCGGTCCGGACCTTGAGTCCGGAAACCGGTACCTCGTACTGGCGAACGCGGATAGCGCCGTGACCAAGTTCCGGGACGAGTGGGTGTAATGGCCAAGTACCGCGTCTTCCTGTACAACATGCTGACTCAGGCCGTGTTCGCCGAGATACCGTTCTCCGGCCTGTCCTACAGCTACACCATGGATGAGGCAGGGTCCGCCAGCGTCGAAATCCCCATCGGGGTAGCCAAGTTGGACGGCACAGCGCTCCGGCCTGCCGACCTACACCCGGTGAGCACGGGCGTTGCCATTGAGCGTGATGGGACGCTGGTGTGGGGCGGGCTGTTGTGGGCGTATAAGGCCGACCTGAGCAAGCGCGTTATCCAGATTAGCGCTGCCGGTTACCTCTCCTACTACGCGCGCCGACACACAGCCGTCAACGGCGTGACGTTCACTGACATGGAACAAGCTCTGATGATCAAGGCAATCATCGACGGCATGGCCAACGGCATCAAGACTGAGACGTCTGGGCTCCGTGGAACCAATATGGTCCGCACCCGCGTGTGGAACCCATACGAGTTCAAAGCCCTCGCCGAGCTGTTCACGGACCTTGCTGACGACATCACGTCGCAGGACCCTAAGACGGGTAAAGAAGGTGGCGGGTACTTCCTGTACTTCGAGCCGTATTGGGTGACAGCGGGCAAGGCTATTGGGAACCGCGCCTACAACACACCAAACCGCCACCCCGGCGACAGTGGCGTTTCCCTACAGCAGGGCGTGAATTGCGAATTCACCGGCATCTCTGTTGACGGCACAACGCTGGTGTCCTCCGCATTCGCCGTTGGTGCGACGGATGGAACTGCGTCGATCACGCCTTACGCGCAGGACAGCAATGCCGCGCTGAACGCCCGCATCCCACAGGTCAATGCCATTCTTAACGAAAGCAGCGTGAAGACGGGCACGACCCTCCAATACAAGGTCAAGTCAGCGCTATCTTTCGGGTCGATCCCGGCAACCATTCCACAGGCCAACACGTATCCGGGGCTTTTCTCTCCGCTGTCGCTCAAGCCGGGCATGCGCACGGGCGTGACCACGGACGACGGGTTCCTAAACCTTCTCGGGGAGGACTACGTAATCACTCAGACCAGCGTGAGCGTTGCGTCGGACGGTACCGACCGGCTTTCGCTGTCGTTGGTTCAGGCCGACCTATTTAAGGAGACTGCGAACTAATGGCCCGACCGGGAACTACCGAGCCTGATCTAGTCAGCGAGCTTCGCCGGATGCAGAACCAGATTGACGCGATCGAGCGGCGACCGGTTCCGCAGACCATGTACGACCAGTACCCCACCATCGAATGGGGCGCGGTCCCGCGAAGTCAGGTCAATAACAACGAGTGGACATCGACCGGCGTCGCCAACGTTACGGGGCTCAAGTACGACAGGGTAGAAATTAAGTACATCACCTACCTGGTCAACAAGGGCCGGTCCGAGGCGGAGATTCGACTAGCTGCTTTCCGGCACGACTACAACTCACAGTACAAGCAGTGCATTAGCGCTTCCCAGACAATTCGTCTCGTTGGCGATACGCCCACCGGCGAGTCTTGGGCCTATCTGCACGCTGGCAAGTGGCGCTGGCAGCATGGTATTCAGTTCGGCTGGAATCACGGCACGGATGACACCGGCATCTACACGATTGAGATGCAGCACCGGAACCCGAATGACTGCCTACAGCGCGGCGATTCGCAGTTGCAGGTGTACGGCTTCTACAAGTACAGCGATCAGCCCGTGCCAGACGGTATTAGCGACTGGCGGCCGATGAACGTTACCAACGACAACGGCGCGGACTATCGAATCCTGGCCCAGCGCAAGGCGAAGGGAACGCCTGACAACTGGCCGGGTGATGCCGGATGGGTTGGCGTGTCCGACCCCTGGGACGGCGCTTACAACATCTCGAACATGCATTACTGCGTTGGGCTCTCACAAGAGCGCCTACCGGGTGCAACGCGCGAAGGCTGGCATTGGTACACGGGCAACGCAAAGATTGCCCGCGCTGCCAACGTCAATGAGCCGTATTTCAGTGTCTAAGGAGTAACCAGAATGCCGACTATAAGCGACGTGCACGCGGCTTGTGTGCGGACGCGGACCGGGCAGCGAATCGCCGCTACGGCCACCATCAAGGATCCTGTCGGGGTCGAGTTCGTAGCCGCGAATCTTGTCGACGTTGGTGGCGGTACAACCAGCTTCGCGGCTTCGCTGGTTGACGGTGACGTGTGGCAACTCGGCCCGTATGACTCCCCCGTGCGCGGTTCGTTCTACGTGCAGTTCTTCGCCCGGAACACGGATGGTGAAGAGGCCGAGTTCACCTCTGAGACCTACGAGGGGGCCGCGTAATGGGCAACCTATCGGCGGGACTTGAGGTAGCGATCCCCGTCCTTGTATGGGCTGTTTTCGCACTCCAGAAGTTCAAGCGCGGCCTTACCGACACGTGGCGGGAAGAGGCCGAGGCACAGAAGGAGCGCGGCGACCGGCTAGCCGAGCAAGTAGAGGCACTGACCATAGAGGTTCGGGCCCTACGCGCTGAAAACGCAGAGCTACGAAAGCTGCTGAGCGATGACCACCTAGGAACGTTCCTAGGTGGTCCGGAGGGAGAGTAAATGGCCACGATGTTCAACCTACCGCCGTCCGTACCGGCTGTGACCCTGTACGGCAAGTACCTTGAGCCGGACGGCCGTCCGCGCCGTGGGTGGGTGGAGATCCTGGCTCCTACTCCCCTGACTTTCCCCGACGCTGCCGCGTTCATCACTGGCCCGCTTGTCCTTCCGCTGGACAACGAAGGCGGGTTCTCTGTCACGCTACCAGCCACGGATGTTGCTGGGCAGAATCCGGCGGAGTGGGCCTATTGGATCACTGAGCGAATCCAGGGCATGCCGAACCGCGCGCCGTACGCGATTCAGCTACCTCAGGCCGTCAAGTCACAGCGGCTAGATAAGGCTGCCCCGAGCGACGTGACTACGCCCAACTACGTTGGCGTTACCGGGTCGCAGATTTTCACCGGCACCGACGCCCCGCCCGCTGGCCTCGGCGATCACGGGGACATGTACATTCAGCGGGAGATCACGCCGGATTACCTGGGCGTGTCGGACACCATGCTGTCCGTGTGGACGAAGGTTGACGCCACGTGGGTCAACCAGTCGGGCAAGGTGCACGCGACCAAGTTCTACATTGCCAACGCTTCCACCCCGGCGACCGGCGCACAGACCGGTGACATCCTGCTCCGCAGCGACACCGGAAACCTCTATCGCCGTACGGCTGGCGGTAGTTGGGGCGCCGTGATGGGCAACATCATCGGGCCGAAGGGCGACAAGGGCGACACCGGCGCAACCGGCCCCAAGGGTGCGGACTCCACTGTTCCCGGTCCGCAGGGTCCGAAGGGTGACACCGGAGCTACCGGCCCCCAGGGTCCGAAGGGCGATACGGGGCCACAGGGCCCCAAGGGCGACCCGGGCAAGGACGGACAGGGCGCGGGCACCGTAACCGCTGTGAACGGCGTACAGCCGGACGGTACGGGCCTAGTGACGCTAACTCCCGCGAACATAAACGCTGTTGCCACCAGCGCGGTAGGTGCTGCAAGCGGTGTCGCTTCGCTGGACTCCGGCAGTAAGATTCCGGCCGCGCAGATTCCTAGCCTCTCGGCTACGTACCTCACCGTCACTCAGCGCGGGGCGGTAAACGGTGTTGCTTCGCTGGATGCCACGACCAAGGTTCCGGCCGCTCAACTTCCGGACCTATCCGGCACCTACCTGACTGCCGCTCAGAAGGGTGCCATCAACGGCGTTGCTTCGCTCGGCTCGGATGGCAAGGTCCCGGCCGGTCAGCTTCCGCCCCCGATGTCCGGCGGTGCGAAGAACACGTGGACCCCTCAGGCCATGGGATTTCAGGCGTGGAACGTCGACCCCGGCGCTGTAGCCAACCCGACCACGGTCAAGTACGCCAAGCTGAACCGCATTTACCTCTCCGGCGTGAACATCACCGAGGCAACTCCGATCTCCCACGTAGTCATCATGGCGCGCGGGTGGGGCGGTTCCGCTCTGATCCCCGGTACGCGCTTCCGTGCTGGTGTCTACAACGAGGCTGGCGCGCGAGTGGCCTACTCCGGCGACGTGTGGAACCTCGGTCCGGCCGGTCAGCTTCCGGGAACGTCGGCGCCCGCTGTAACCAACCACGTCGGAGCTGTCCCAATCGGCGTCGACAACATCACGCTACAGCCGGGCCGTTACCACCTAGCGTTCCTCATCCGGCAGGGTGGCGCGAGCGACTTCGCTTACATGCACTGCCAGAATGAGGCTCCGTCAAACCCCGCTAACTTCTTCTGGATTAACCCTGCCTTCGAGCGCGAAAAGTACATCGACGGACAGGACGACCTACCGACCAGCATCGCTGGCGCTGACACCAAGGTTGACCACGACCACCCGATCATGGCGCTAGGCAAGTACTAACCACCTAGGAACGTTCCTAGGTGCTCAAGCCCCGTTCGGGCGATTCCGGACGGGGCTCTTCTATGAAAGGACATCACTCAATGTCGGTTATCGGAAACCTCATCAGCATTGCCAAGGGTGAGATCGGCTACCGTGAGGGATTCAGCGGCGGCCACTGGAACAACGACCAGAAGTATTCGAAGGAGGTTCCGGGGCTAGAGTGGTCGAACTTTCAGCCGTGGTGCCAGACTTTCCAGTCGTGGATTTTCCGACAGGCTGGTATCGCCAGTCTCGCGCCGGTGACTGCCTCTTGCCTCACCGCTGTTGACTGGTTCAAGTCGCGCGGCCGTTTCAGCGACTATCCGGCCGTTGGCGCTCAGGTGTTCTTTGGCTCCGGCGGCGGTTCGCACGTTGAGGTTGTCGAGTCTTACGACGCCGATTACGTCTACACCATCGGCGGGAACACCAACAACAACGGTTCGGCGGAGGGCAATGGCGTCTACGCCCGGAAGCGTGCCCGCCGAGACAGCTACCTGTACGGCTACGGCTACCCGGCTTACGACGGTGGCAGCGTCAGTGCTGACCCGAACGCGGCCAAGTTCGGATACCGGACCAAGTCCACCGGCAGCGTCGCGGACGTGGGTGGCTCGACCGGCGGCGGTTCCAACTCCGGCACCTACACCGTTGTTTCGGGTGACACGCTGTCCGGGATCGGTGCGAAGCTTGGCATCGACTGGACCAAGCTCGCTGCGGCTAACGGCATCGTCTCGCCGTACGTGATCAACGTGGGCCAGAAGCTCAACATCCCGGGTGCGGGCGGGACTTACACCGTGGTATCCGGCGACACGCTGTCCGGGATCGGCGCCAAGACCGGCATCAACTGGCAGAGCATCGCCAGCGCGAACGGCATTGGCTCCCCGTACGTGATCAACCCGGGCCAGGTTCTACGACTACCGTAAGGAGGGCTATGCCCGTGGATTTCCTACGCACGCACGCCACGCGGTTCTATGCGGTCGCTGTGGCTGCGGTAGCGCTGGTTGCGCACTATGTGCCGGACATCCCGTCAGAGCTGATTCTAGCCCTGGTTGCGGCCGTTCTCGGTGCCGGTGAGGCGGTACAGCGGACCACGGCAAACGGCGGGAAGCACCGGCGCGTGCCTTAACTCACTCCCCTAGTGGGAACCATGAGAGACATCGCGCTTATCGGCCGGGCCCGTAGCGGTAAGGACACCGTTGGGGCCCGGCTGGTTTCCCGGTACGGCTACATGCGCCTTGCCTTCGCTGACCCGCTTAAGCGCATGGCACTGGAAATTGACCCGATCATCACGCACGCGGCGGGCGAACCCATGCGGCTTTCTGCGCTGGTCGGCCGTCATGGATGGGACGTTGCAAAGACGACATTCCCCGAGGTTCGCCGCTTTCTACAGCACGTCGGGCAGAGTATCCGAGACCGCACCCCGAACTACTGGATAGACCGGCTGATCGCCGACCTTGACAGCGCACCCGGACCGGTCGTGGTGACTGATGTTCGGTACATGAACGAGGCCAAGGCGCTGGAGAGGATGGGGTTTCGACTGGTACGCATCATCCGGCCCGGTGTCGAGAAGATGACGCACGCCAGCGAAACGGAGCTAGAGGACATCGTTTCGCCGATCACCATCATGAACAGCGGCACACTCGCCGACCTACACGCCCACGCTGACAGCATCGCACGCTAAGTGACGCCCCCTATGGTCTACGGACTGTAGGGGGCGTTTTGCGTTGGACCACCTAGGAACGTTCCTAGGTGGTTCTGTTCGAGATTCGCACGGGTGTACGACAAATGCGGCCACCTAGGAACGTTCCTAGGTGGCTGGCTTGACAGGCTCCCTAACGGACATGCTAGTGTTCTACTCGTAAGGCCGACACAGGGTCGGCCGAAGGGAGAGGGACCGCGAAGATGACCGAGATCAAGTTCGTTACCGTTGGCAAGGCTGGCACGGTTCACGGTTCCACCGACGGTGAGAAGACCCTGTGCAGCAAGCCGGTTGCGACCATCGTTAACAACCCGGCCGCAACGATCGCTTGCGTGGCATGCATCAAGGCGGCGAAGATCCTGACCGAGGAGACCGAGAACGTGACCGAGACCACTGAGACGGCGGAGCCGACCGACCAGCAGGCGATCCCCGAGCCCGCTGGCCCGAAGTTCTCCGAGCTGTCCGAAGCCGATCAGCAGGCGGTTGCGGACGTTAACAGGATCATCGAGGAGCTGGCCAAGCTCACCAAGGCGGATGCCGAGAAGATCGACGCGCTTGCGGCTCAGGGCGAGACCGAGAAGGACAAGATCACGGCGGTGGGGCGCAAGGCCGACAGCTCCATGCGCCTCAAGCACGCGGTTAACCAGGCCAAGACCCGCCCGTCCACCGCGCTGGTCATCCGCAAGCCTACGACCGACGTTACCAAGATCGAGGGTTACGCCGAGATCGTTGAGGATGCGGCCACGAAGGTTGCGGCCGGTGTCCGGGCCGAGGTTGGCGCGCAGGAAACCGCGAAGATCATCGCTGAGGCGATCCTGGAAGGTCGTCTGCGCTGCTACAACAAGCAGGGTCACCCGGATGTCCGCGCCGAGCGCGACGAGACCAAGAAGCTGTCCGGCAACATCTACCGGGCGGCGGCGGAGAAGCTGGTTGCCGAGAACTACAGCTCCGACATCGTTGACGTGGACGAACTCCTCAAGAGTCTTCAGGACAAGGTTCAGTACCAGATGACGGCGGTTGCTCCCGCCCTGTTCTACTCGATGGACACCGACCGCGAGCGGTTCGCCGAGCTCTGGCCCGCGCTGGACCAGCTCCTCACCGAGAAGCAGACCGAGGACCCCGAGGACGAGACCAAGCCGTCCGACATGCTGTTTGACCTGTACAAGATCAACCGCAAGTCCAAGGCGGAGCTTGCCAAGGAGCGCCGGGCGAAGAAGGCGCTTGAGGCCGAGAAGGCGAAGGCCACTCCGGAGCTTGAGAGCGGCAGCGAGGGGGCCGACAGCGGCGAGGGCGAGGAGGAGGAGGCGCCCGAGGAGCCGACCAAGACCCCGACCGAGAAGCTGGCGGCGAACATGGCCAAGGAAGCCAAGGCGGTAAGCAAGGCCAACTACGACACCATGACCGACGCCGAGGCGGAGGCTCTGAGTGCGGCAATCTCCGCGATGAGTGAGGCGATCCTTTCCGCTAGCGCCAAGCTGGCCGCCCGCAACCTGCGAAAGTAAGTCACGGTCCCTGAGGGGCCCTCGGTGCACTGCCATCGTGGGCCCCTTTTCCCAATCACCTAGGAACGTTCCTAGGTGAACACAGAGTCACACCAAGCCAACGGAGGGTAAGGCCATGGACGACCAGATGGTGATCACGGAGGACCAGAAGTGGGCTGTCGCGTACGCGATCCGCAGCACGCTTGCTCAACTCGTAACGGACATCACCAACGACCGTAAGGCGGTCGACAGCGACGAGTGGGCCAGCGTTCCCGGCGTGCTCAAGCAGTCGATCATGGGTGGGATCGAGCAGAAGGAAGAGACGTACCGGCGACTGGTGGAGACGTACGCGACGCTCCCCGAGGCTCTGCGGCCGGACATGCGCAACCGCCTGTTCGTCCTCCCGGAGACGGACGCGCGATGAGCTACTACCAACTCCCCGACAATCACACCCGCGAACTGACGCTCACGCTGTCCGTGGCGGAGTTCCGGGAGCTCATGCGGTCCGCCGCCTACGTGCACGCGGAACGCCCGACCGAGCACCCCGGGTACGTGGCACTCAGCACGGCCATGTACCGACTCGGCTCCGCGTGGGACAGCGCCGGACAGGTCGACACCATCGGTCGTGAGATCCTGCGACTTGACGCTGAATTCGAGCGGGACAGCGAGTCCATGGGCAAGTCGCGCCGGACCGAATCGGCTACCCGCCGGAAAGCCCTTGTGTGGGCCCTACACGTCCTGCTGACGGGCGACACGACCGAACCCCCGGGGGAAGCCGTAGAGGCGTTCCTTGGGGCGCTCAAGGCCCGGGAAGGGGCAAGCGAGTGAGCGAGCCGCAGACCGAGTGCATGTGGTTCGCTGACGTGCTCGGCGAGAACGCGACGGACGAGGACGTGTGCCTGCTGTCTCCGGTTGAGGGTGACCGGTACTGCGCGGTTCACGCCCCCATGGCAGACGCCACCGACGAAATCGAGAGCGCTGCACGTTCGGTGAAGGAGACTCAGCCGTGATCCTCTGCGACAAGTGCCGCGAACCGGCCGATTGGTCGCTGTTCCGCACGACGAGTAGCAGCATGCGCCCGGTAGGCAACGCCTGTGCGCCCCACCTAGCCGAGGTAGCCGAGGATGCCGTTCCGATCCTCGCCGACAGCGAGCGGCTTAGCCTGCTGCGCGTCATTCGCTAGCCCCGAACCGACACGGCCCCCGGCTTCAGCGCAGAGCTGACCGGGGGTTTTGTGTTGAGTGTTGATTTCTACACCAAAAGAAGAGAGTACATAGGGTTTCCTAGGGACTGACCGAAAACAGGTTCCCCGTCGACACTCAGCACTCTTAACGCACTCCCCTAGGGCCGGTTGACAGCAGTCACCGACCCGAAGGGGTATTTTCATGTCCGCAAAGGTCAGCACCGTACAGCGCGGCGGTTCCCGGTTCTACGTCGACCATGAGACGCAGGAAAAGGTGCCCGGGGTCACCAGCGTTGTCGGTATGCTCCCCAAGCCGTTCCTGACCCCGTGGGCGGCCAAGACGACGGCGGAAGCGGCAGTGGACAACCTGTCCGCCGTAAAGGCTATCGCTGAATCCGACCGTGACGGCGCGATCGACTTTCTCAAAAACGCCCATCGCCGGTACACCAAGCACCGTGCCAGCATCGGCAGCGACGCGCACGACATGTTCGAGCGGATGATCCGAGGCGAGCACATCGACCCGTCCGCGCTGTCTGACGCCATGCGTCCGTACTTCCTGCACTTCGAAGAGTTCATGCGCTCGGTGAACCCCGAGCTAATCCGCGCCGAAGACGTTGCATGGTCCGACACCCACAAGTACGCCGGAAGCTTTGACGCTCTGCTGCGCGTGTGGGTGGTCGAGAACGAAGACGGGTCCGTCACCATCGACCCGACGCGCGGGCCCGACAGTACCCCTGTAGTCATCATTGCGGACTGGAAGACCTCCAAGTCCACCTACGCCGAGGTTGCCCTACAGATGGCCGCCTATGGCTTCGCTGACTGGCTCATTGACCCGGACGGTAACCGGGAGCCCATGCCGCACATCGACGCTGCCGCTGTTCTGCACGTGACCGAGGACCAGTGGGCGTTTAAGCCTGTCCGTTTCGATGACGAAGTTTTCGAGCATTTCGTCACGCTGCGGAAGACGTTCGAGTGGGACCGGGAGATGTCCAAGGGCGTCATCGGTAAGCCTCTCGCCAAGGGCGGGCGCAAGCGCATCGTTACCGGCACTCAGCGGCGCGCTTAACACACGCCCCTAGTGGAGTTCAGAGAGGGAAAGCGGTCCGATCGGCAGAGACCCTAGGAACGTTCCTAGGTCCGTGGACACGGTTGGGCCGCTTTCTGCCACTCGTCACAGACATTCACACGAGAGGTAAAAGCCTTGGCACTGCGCATTTTCGAGACCGACCCGTCTGCCAAGCCGAAGGTTCGCCCGGCGAATGACACCGTGGGCCGCTTCCGGACCGGTCGGCAGGTAAACAACCGGCCGGAGAGTCTGGCGACTTTCCGGATCACTACGGCCGACTTCGGCGTTGCGACGGCGGTTGCCCATCTGTTCGGCGGCACGCCGGAGGAGTGGGAGACCAGCGGTGAGGACTTCAACGAGGTTGTCACCGAGCGAGACAAGGTCCTTGTCGTGCTCAGCGCGAAGGACCTCAAGGCTGACATGCGTCTGTACGGCCGACAGGGCCTCATCCACCACTGTGATGGTGTCGCCTCCCTCATGGATGAGGACAAGGGCGAGCCGTGTGGTTGCCCCGCCCTCATGGAGGATCGGAAGGCGTTCGCCAAGTCCGGTCGTGGTCCGCAGCCGTACACCTTCCTGACGTTCCGTCTGGCTGACGACTACGACCTTGGCGCGTTCAGGTTCCAGTCGACCAGCTGGAAGCTGGCCGAGGTGGTTGACCAGTATGAGAACGCCCTCGGCATGATCGATGGTGAGGCGCTGGCAGAGCTCTCGCTTGAGCATGTCCAGTACACCACCAAGACGGGCCGTGACGTGTCTTACCGGAAGCCGGTGCTTCGCGTGATCAAGCCGTGGGCAAAGGCCGTGGCTGACGACGCTGACACCGACTACTGACCCAACACACCCAGAACTGAGGAGAGTTAAGACATGGCGTTCTACCTGGTGACCGATGGCCGTACCAACGAGTTCGGGGAGGCTGACACCTTCGTGGTGCGCGCGTCCGGCGTCCGACAGGCTGTGAAGCTGGCCCCGCTCTCCGACCCGAAGTGGGCGACCGCCGTCAAGCTTGAGGACGGTCGAGACGTTAAGAACGGCGTGGTTCACGCGTCGCTGGTCGACTTCGCGCCGGTTCCGGTCGAGGACAGCACCATTGCCCCTCAGGCCAGCGAGCCGGAGGACAACGAGTCTGACAGCTTCTACGGTACCTACTCGTACTAAGGGCTAACGCCCGTGGGCCCCAATTCATGGCATCGCGCTGTGGGTTGGGGCCCTTTTGCGTTCCACCTAGGAACGTTCCTAGGTGGTCATAGTGAGGATTTCTACATGACCGCATTCACGTTCGGCCTTTGGGTCGGCCTTCTCGCTGGCCTCTGGGTTGCCGTTGGCTTCATGGCGCTACTCGGTGGCGGTGATGACGAGTGAAGTCCTGTCGACTATGCGGGCGGGAAAAGCCCGCAACTGACTTCCTGGCAGGCAAGGCTAAGCGTCCGTCATCTACCTGCGCCGCGTGCCGTAAGAAGCTGGCCGCACAGCATCGGCGGAAGTGGTACGCCAAGCTGGACACCGACACGCGTCATACCCTGACACAGCGGCGACGGGCCGAGGAGTACGGCGTAGAGCATGCGCCGTACAGCCGCCTTGAGATTCTGATCCGCTGGAAGAATCGGTGCGCCTACTGCGGCGAGTTGGCCCAACACCTAGATCACGTCGTCCCGTTGAGCCGTGGCGGTACGGACACCGCAGAGAACATGGTGCCCGCGTGCGCTGACTGCAACCTGTCCAAGGGGGCCAAGACCCTTGAGGAGTGGGGCCGTTCTCTGCGTCCCGCTCCCCCGCTGCCCCCTCCCCCGTTTTGATTACTCTCCGATATGCCGGCTGCGACGGAGAGTAATGTGAGCTAGGACACGCCCCACAGATCGGCACTGTGGGGCGTTCCTCTTAACGCACTCCCTTGTGGTCAGTGAGGGAGGCAAAAACGTGAACTTCACGCAGATACTCGACAGCTTCGCCCGCACGGCCAGCCACGATGACGGCGGGTACATCGCGCTGTGTCCGGCGCACGATGATTCCCGCCCTTCGCTGCGAATCTGGCGAGGTGACGACGATAAGGTACGGCTCACCTGCCGCGCTGGTTGCACAACGGAAGCCGTGATCAAGGCAGTTGGACTGTCGTGGGCAGACCTGTTCAACGCGACCGGCGAAGGCAACACGGTGCCCAAGGACCCGCCCGCGCTTGTCGGTGCCGGGCCCATAGCTGGTCTCCGGACGTTCCTTGACGCGCTCATCCTGCGATCCGACGCAATCGCCTACGCACGGGATCGGTTCGGCCTTGACGAGTCGGCCCTAACTGACCTCGGGGTTAAGGGGTTTGACCCCTACGCCGACCCGTCCGGTTTCATGCCGGTAACCCGCGCGTTCGCCGAGTACCCGCGCATGGTCGTCCCGCTGTGCGGCTTCGATGGTGTCGCCCGAGGCGTACAGGGCCGGGACCTCTCCGGCCGCTGCCCCGGCCGATGGGTTGGGCTCAAGAACCCGGACGGCTACCGATGGGCCCTTTACGGGGTCTTCCGGGGCTCCGGCGGGTATGGGGCCACAATCGTCACGGAGGGCCCGTCAGACGCCCTTACGGCCGTTGCACTGGGCTACGACGTGGTGTTCGTCCGGGGTGCGTCGCTGGCGGCTAGCCCTGGCCTGATCGCCGAGCTTGCATCCGGTCTCGCCGGTACTCAGGTGATCGTGGCCGGAGACAACGACGCTGCCGGTAACGCGTTCACGGAACGGCTGTCCAAGGGGCTGGCCGAACACGGCATCGAGGTCTACGCGCTGTCGATACCGCGAGCGGGCGACGACCTCAACGCGTGGCGCATGCGTGACCCGGAGGACTTCCCTTCCGCGTTCCATCACGCCGTGGCTACAGCCAAGTTGGCCCGTGCAGCAGCGCAGGACAACGAGTCGCGCGAGATAGCCACCCGGACCGGAGTCGATAGCGTCAGCGCGGACGAAGGCACCGAGGCGGCACGGATCATCTCCGGCCTACTCGCGCGCTACGGGGCGAGCGATGCCATGAACGCCCATGCGCTGGTGGCGTGGACGAATGGAAGGATCAAGTTCGCCCCGGGGCTTGGGTTTTACGTGTGGGACGGCCGCGTGTGGGTGCAGTCTGACACCCTCGTCCGGCAGCTCATACACCACATGGGGGCCGCGCTGGTGTTGGCAGGTGCGCTCAAGGAAGCACGCGGGTTCACCATGACTTCGAACATCGACAACTTGGTGAAGGAACTGCGCTCCGTCCCCAACGTCTACGTTGAGCCCGACGCGTTCGACGCTCGCCCGGATCTCCTCAGCTTCCGTAACGGTGTGATCGACCTTCGCACGGGCACCATGCGGCCCCACAGCCCGGACGACATGCTGACCACCACACTCCCGTGGGACTACGACGCGCTTGCGCAGTGCCCGCGCTGGGAAGCGTTTTTGGCCGAGATCATGCCTAACATGCCTGACATGATCGGCTTCCTACAGCGGCTTACCGGCTACGGGATCACCGGTCACACGTCGGAACAGTGCTTCGCTGTTCTGTGGGGCAAGGGGGCGAACGGTAAATCAGTCTTCGCCGAGACCTTGACCAGCGTGTTTAAGGACATCACGGTCACGACGCCTTTCGCCACGTTCGAGAGCAAGAACGGCGGGGGCGGAATCCCCAATGACATCGCGGCACTTCGCGGCGCACGCTTGGTCATGGCGTCTGAGGGTGAGAGCGGCAAGGACATGTCCGAAGCCGTGATCAAGCGACTGACGGGCAAGGACCGGGTTACCGCGCGGTTCCTCAATCGCGAGTTTTTCACCTATCAGCCCACGTTCCTGATCCTGCTTGCCACCAACCACAAGCCGGGTTTCCGGTCGCAGGACGAAGGGCTGTGGCGACGAGTCAAGTTGATTCCTTTCAAGCGGTTCTTTGCGCCGCATGAGCGTGACTACGACCTCGACCGGAAGCTACTGGCGGAAGCCCCCGGCATCATCGCGTGGGCGGTCCGTGGGGCAATTGAGTGGTACCGCAAGGGGCTTGACGACCCGGGCATGGTCCGCAACGCAACGCGGGAGTACCGGGAGACCTCCGACCGCCTTGCCGGGTTCTTCCCGGACATCCTCCGCCCGACCGAGGATCTGACCCGGGTGGACGGCACGGATGCCTACAACGCGTACCGCGATTGGTGCGAAGCCGAAGGACTCCAGAGTAAGGAGATTTGGTCCCGCACGCTGTTTTACCGCGCCATGGAAGAACGGGGCGTACAGCGCACCCGCACGTCGCGCGGACAGGCTCTCATCGGCGTGACCCTTGACGCTGCTGCACCGCCGGAGGGGCCGGGCATCTTCGCCAACTAACCAACACCCATGGGACCACCTAGGAACGTTCCTAGGTGGTCCCATCCTTAGGAGACACGTCAATGCGCATGCTGTCATTCCCGGTGAACGGCGAAGCACTGCCGGTGCACGTCCCTGAAACCCCGGACGACCTAGACGAGTTCAAGCGTTGGGCACGTCGTGCGGCCAAGTCTGGGCCTATCGCGGTCGACACAGAGACGACCGGCTTGGACATCTACAGCGAAACGTTCAAGTTGCGTACCGTGCAGTTCGGCACGGCGCGGGAAGCGTGGGTTATCCACTTCGAGCGCGGCGGCTGGTTCGCTGAGGCTGTTCGGTGGGTGCTCCGCAAACTCCGCCCGCGTCTGCTGATCCACAACGCGTCGTACGACTGGCTTGTACTTGACCAGTGCGCCGGTATTCCGCTGGAAGAACTCGCGCCGCTCACGCGAGACACGTCCGTCATGGCGGCGCTAATCGACCCGCGCGCCGAACACGAGGGAGGCATGGGCCGTGGTCTGAAACCCCTTAGCGCCAAGCTCATTGACCCCGACGCGCCGGACACGCAAGGCGACTTGACGGCCGTGTTTCGGTCCATGGGGCTGACCAAGGCAACCGGCTTCGCGGCCATCCCGCTGGACCACTCGGTCTACAACTCGTATGCGGGCGGCGACGTGATCCTGACCGCGCGGCTCTACCCCATCCTCGCTGGCATTCATGAGCGCCTGGACATTCGCCGGATGTTGGTGGACTACGAACACCAGATATCCCGAATATGCGCGACGATGCAGCGCACGGGGCTTGTCCTGGATAGGGCGTATTGCAAGGAACTTGACGCCCGGCTGGCCGAGGAAGCCGAGAAGTACGAACGCATTGCGCGAAGCTACGGTGTTGAGAACGTCAATAGCACGAAGCAGGTAGCCGAAGCCCTCGTGTGGATGGGCGAAACGCAGATCCTCGCGCAGACCACCAAGTCCGGTGCCACCAAGGTTGATAAGTCGGTCATGCTCGGCTTGGCCGATCTCGACTTGCACAAGTGGACTCGCCTCGGTGTCCGTGAACCAAACCCCCTCGCAGATGCGGTTGTTCGGGCCAAGCGTGCGGGCAAATGGCGCTCCGCCTATGTGGAAAAGTTCCTCACCAATGCCGACGTGATGGGGCGCATTCACCCGTCGATCCACACGCTTGCCGCACGCACGGGCCGCATGTCTGTGTCCGGCGACTTGGCCGCACAGACGTTGCCATCGGGCGATTGGATGATCCGGCGCGCGCTGCTGGCGGACGAAGGTCACGTGATGCTGTCGTGTGACTTCGATGCCGTCGAAATGCGCGTGCTCGCGGCTCTCGCCGACGTCAAGCGCATGAAGGAAGCCATTGCCTCCGGCGCCGACCTACACGACTTCACAGCATCGCTGGTCTACGGCGACGGATTCACGCCACACCACCGCAAGATTTGTAAAGGCGTCGGATTCGGAAAGGTATATGGCGGTGGTGCGGCGACAATTAGCCGTCAGACGGGTGCGGCCCTCGCGGACGTACAGCGGGCCATTTCGATATATGACCGCGTGTATCCGGAGATCAAGCGTTTCAGCTCCCGCCACCAGCGGCTAGCCCGCGAGAACGGCATGGTAACCGTGACCCTGACCGGTCGACGGCTCCCCCTTGACCGTGACCGAGCCTACGCCGTCGTGAACTACCAGGTGCAAAGCGCGGCGCGTGACGTACTGGGGCAGTCGCTCATTGACATGGACGCTGCTGGGTTGCTCCCCTACCTCCGCCTCCCGATTCACGATGAGGTGCTAGCGAGTGTCCCCCGGGCCGATGCTGCCGAGCTTGGGCGCGAGATTGAGCGGTGCATGAACATGACTCTCGGTGGCGTGTCGATTACTGCCAGTGCTGAGACCAAGGGCATGCGCTCTTGGGGCTCTCTGTACGGTGCCGATTACTGATCGTACTTGAGTAGGACCACCTAGGAACGTTCCTAGGTGGTCCGACACGTCTGATGCCGCATCAGAAAATATTTCTCCCACCGGGGCACAAGTCTGTCCAAAAGGGACATCGATCATGGAAACCTAAACATGACACCTGGTGTCCTTTGGATTCGAAGGTTCAGGGTGCCCCGTTCCTTCGAAACATGTTTGCACTGACAGTGCAGCCTTCGGAACGTCGTTGATCTTTTGTTCAACCTCTTTGAAGATCTAGGCACACCGACCAGGCCAGCGCGCGGCCCGTTCGGTTCTCCCCCGGATGGATGCCGCATTGGTTCCGTCTTGCCCGAATCACTCTGTGACGTAGCTCACTGAGATTCGACCTGCGCGCACCCCTCCGGGACTTAACACACGCCCTTAGTGGCCTGTGAAGCCAAGAAAACCGGAGGAAACGCCATGATCACCCTTGAGACCATCGCAGCCGCTCAGGCCAACGACATGACCGCGCTGTCTGAGGTAATCGCCGAGCTGGAGCCGATGCTCGCCAAGATTGCCGGGCGGATCGGGGGCACTGCCAACCGAGACGAGTTCACGCAGGTCGGTCGTATCGCGCTGTGGGAGGGCATAGGCCGCTTCTCCGGCGGCTCCGTGGACGACTTCCGGGGGTTCATGTACAAGACCGTTGAGGGAACCGTGCTGGAAGCCGCACAGACGGAGCGGATCGCCGGGGCGGGCGGGGCCGACAGCAAGGCTATGAAGACGTTCAGCGCGTGCATGAAGGTTGCCAACGGTGACATTGACGTTGCAGAGGCTCTGTGCCAGACGCTCCCGCCCGCTGGTCGTCGCCTGTCGGCCGTTCGCGCTGCCGCTGCCCGGCTTGCCTGGGAAGGCTCCGTGTCGCTGGACATGCCGACCGGCGAGGATGACGCCACGCTGGCTGACACGCTGGTGTCCGACTACGGCGTGCCGGAGGACCTGATCGAGGCTGCCGACCGCGCACGGGACGACCGGGAGCGCAAGGCAAAGATCGTCCGCGCCGTGATCGACAGCATGGGGGCCAAGGGCGGCCACATACTCAAGGCCACGTACGGCATCGACCCCGTTGCCTGCCTTGGTACCGGCGCTGAGGCAGACGAAGAGCTTGCCGCAACGCTGGACACGAAGCCGGGCACGGTCCGGGTTCTGCGCAACCAGGCTCACAAGAGCTTTGCCGCGCGCTACTCGAAGGTGACCGGCCTTACCCCGTGCGTCTGCGACAAGTGCAACGCCATGCGCCGAGTCAACGGTGTCTCGCTGTGAAGACGTGTTCCCACTGTCGCCGGTCCCTCCCGCAAGACATGTTCTCGCGGCGGGACCGGTCCCCGGACGGCTTGCAGTACCGATGCAAAGAATGCCAGCGTCCGGGATACGAGAAGCGCCGTGCCGACGAGAAGCGCGTCAGAAACGCCCTACAGGCCCGCGAGTGGCGCGAACAGAACGCGGACAGGGTTCGGGCCTACCGGGACGCGAACCGCGCTCAGATAGCCACTCAGGGCCGCATATGGCGTTACCGGCGTCGGGTAGCCGCGCATCTGATCGAGACAGACGCCGTGGCCAAGCTTTTTGGCGAACTTAACGAACGCCCCTATGGGAGTACAGACGCCCTTGAGCTTGTCGCTTACTGGGCGGAAGCCGAGATTACGAACACCTGCTACCGAGGATGCGGCCGAGGCTGGCGAGAGATCGTCCACCGCGTTCCGCTGTACGCCGGTGGCGACCACGACGTGACCAATCTGGTTCCCGTCTGCGGGAAGTGCACCTAAGGAGAGACCATGCAAACCATCATGACGCCGGATTCCGGCACCATCACCCCGACCCGAACCCTGGTCGGCTTCGACCTTGAGGTAAAGAACGCCAAGGGCGAGACCATCGCAACCGTGATCATGCCCGAGCGCGAAGCGTGGGCCCTGTTTCAGGCGCTCGGAGAGGACCTGATTCCGTGAACGGCCGTAAGTACGTCCCCAACCTTGACGGTTACGACAGCGGCGAATCCCCCACGCTGTCCGTCTGGGACGAGTGGGACAGCGAGGAAATCGAAGCCGAAGACTGGCCGGACGACACGACCACCTAGGAACGTTCCTAGGTGCTCATACCTCAGACTGACACGACGTTAGGCCGGAAGGGTCCACAATGCAGGTTTCCATCCTCGCGCACACCAAGATGGACGACGAAGCGCTCAGCGACGCATACGACTACCACCCCGCTGACTCCGGTTGGTTCACCGGTGACCTTGACGCTCTCGGGGAAGCCGCTGGCCGCATCTGCTACAAGTCGTTCAACCGGCCGAACCCGGCCACGGCCAGCAACGCCGGATACATGGCCAACATCCTTGCGCAGGGGCACTTTTCGGTCCTGGAACACGCCTCGGTGTCCTTCCTGGTTCGCGGCGCATCTCGTGCGCTGCTTACGGAGTTGACGCGCCATCGGCACCTGAGCTTCAGCGTGGTCTCACAGCGCTACGTGGACTACGCGAACACCGAACCGGTCATCCCGCCGAACGTCGCTGGTACTCAGCTCGAAGCCGCCTTCCGTGCCGACTATGCGGAATCGCTCAAGATCTACGGTGCTGCTGTTCGCCTGCTACTGCTGCGCGGTCACACCCGCAAGGAAGCCCGAGAGGCTGCCCGCGCACTGCTCCCGAACGCGGCCCCGGTGGAGATGGTTGTAACCGGCAATCTGCGCGCGTGGCGTGACGTACTCGGTAAGCGACACCACGTGGCCGCTGACGCTGAGATCCGGGAGTTCGCCGGTCTCGTCCTTGAGCGTCTGCGCGCTGTCGCTCCCAACTCCACGCAGGACATCCCGACTGAGCCCTACGGGAGCGCCAAGTGACCCGCGCCGAAGCTATGCAGATAGCGATTCTGCACGTTGAGAAGCTGTCCACTAGCCAGCGTGGCTACCAGGACGGCGTGAAGCTGGCCGAAAGGGTCGCCGCTGTCGAACGCATCGCGCGGTTCCTTATAGGGGAAGACGACGATTGATCACGTGGGTTGAGGACGAAGACGATTGCCGCTACTGCGGTGGTCGACGGTGCATTTTCGCTGACGGCGAGGGAGACGAGTGATGTTCTACACGTACAACCAGAACAACAGCGGTGGTGGCTTCGACTACGACGCCGAGCGCGGAATCTCCGTGTTCGTGATCGTTGAAGCTGACTCCGCCGAAGGTGCCGACGCGCGGGCGCGGGAAATCGGCCTGTACTTCGATGGCGTCGAAGACGGTAACGACTGTGACTGCTGCGGGGATCGCTGGTCCGAAGCCTGGTCGGGCGACCAGGTTCCGTCCATCTACGGCACGCCGCTGGAGAACCACCGGCCGTACGGCACGTGGATGGGTGACTTGCCCGAGGCATACGTCCACTACGCAGACGGCCGGGTTGTTGGCCGCGTCTTCGAGACGTCGGGGAGCAACTGATGTACGACATGTTCACTGAGGCGAAGCGGTACGCGTCGCTGGTGCGTGAGATCTTCGACGCCCTACTGAACGCGGGGTTCACCGAGGATCAGGCGCTTCGCATCCTCGAAATCTCGCTCGGGCGAGAGAGGTGAAAGGCCGACTATCGACAGCGCTAACTATGGCTGTCCTAGCGGTAGTTCTCGTGGTGGGGCCGATGGTTTGGACATCGGCCCCCTGCGGGCTGTGGAAGTTCGCCAGTGCCGGTGATACGCCCGCACGCTGCATCGCAAAGGTTGTGAAATGACTTACGGAGTAGTCCTGTTCGGCGCTGAGTGGTGCGCCCCGTGCAAGTCGACCAAGCCTCATGTCGTCGCCATCTGCGACGAGTTGGGCCTAGCGCTGGATTACGTGGACGTGGAGTACGGGGACGACCGGTCGGTTGGCATCACCGCTGTGCCGACCATCCGCGTCTACGACGAGTTCGCGGAAGTTGTCCGGGAGCACCGGGGAGGCATGAACGCAGCGCAGGTTCGGGCGTTCCTCGGAGGTCTCGACTAGTGACCCGCCCCGACTGGGATAGCTACTATCTCGCTGGGGCGGAATGGGCCTCTACTCGTGCCGACTGTACAAGGGCACGGGTAGGGGCCGTTCTAGTGTCCCGAGACCACCGCGTGAGCATCGGCTACAACGGCCTACCGGCTGGCGTTCCCGGATGCGCTACGGCGGCCAACTGTCCACGCGGGCAACTGAGTACGGCCGAGTGCGCGCGTAATTCCGACTACGCCAACTGCGCCGCCGACCATGCCGAGTACAACGCGGTAACGCGGGCGCGGCCGGAGGATCTTCCCGGGGCAACGCTGTACGTCACGCGAACGCCCTGCCCGCGCTGCGCAACGCTCATCCTTGCCGCCGGTATCCGCCGAGTGGTCACCCCGGAACGTTCCTATGTGGTCGACCCCGAGTTTGACATGGCAAACCCGTCTGTGCCATCCTGAAATTTCGATCCGATACGAGGTGGGGTAACAGGGTGGAAACGATTCGCAGGTGGCGCGTGGACTTCCCGGTTGGTGCCGTGAAGGTCCGCATCGACCTTGAAGCGCCCGCCACGCAGGAACAGGCGGACGTACTTGTGACAGCGGCGGTTGCGCTCCGCAGTGCTGGACTTCCAGCTGACCCGTTCACGGCTACGGCCACGCGCATGGACTGACCACCTAGGAACGTTCCTAGGTGGTCCGCATGTGGTACTGTTCTTTCAGCACCGAGGGAACAGGCCCGAGGGCAGCGAGAAAGGCAACTCAATGCCGATGCTTGAGGACAAGAATGGCGTCCGCTTCTTTGAGTGGGAGCTGAACCGCGCAGAGGTTGACCGGCGATACGGCAACGACTTCTCGGATGATGGCGTTGAGTCCTACGACTACGCGCTTCGCCGGATGCGCTGGCTTCGGGGCACCGTTCAGGGACCGTTCTCGGAGTACTAAAACTGCACTGGGCCCGGAGGTACTAGCCTCCGGGCCCTTTTGCGTATCCGGCGCGGTGTGCTACTGTTCTTTCAGCACCGAGGGAACAGGCCCGAGGACAGCAGAGAGGCAGGAATCATGCGCTACGGGATTGAGCCGGTGGAGATTCGGAACCGCGCTGGCAAGGTTGTCGCCTACAACTGGTACGTCGTGGATCTCGCCGACCGCAACCGCCCCCGTCGCCTCACGCAGTTCGCGTTTGGCACGGCCGATGCTGCTGCCGCTCACGCGGACCTGTGCGAGGAGTCGGCCGCTCGCTGGGCTGCGCGCAAGTCGGCATAACATGAGCCTTAGGGCCCGGTAGGCATTGCGCCGCCGGGCCCTTTCTCATACCTGAGTAGGACCACCTAGGAACGTTCCTAGGTGGTGTTGGTGCCAAGCTTGCTCGCATGCTACGGTTTCACCACGACGCCGAACGGAACAGGCCGGACGGCGGGACGAGAGGAAACACCATGAACGCTGACCGCCGATCCGGCTTCCGCAACCAGGTGCGCATCACCGGCGACGTTGCCAGCACTCCCCGCCTCCGCCGTAAGGCTTACCCGCTCGGACGCTCCCGCACCTCCAACGTGGTGACCACCAACCACCTTGACGCGCTGCTGCCCGAGGTGCGTGAGGTGGTTGAGCGCGTGGCCGCCGAGCGTGGCGTTAAGCTCATTGACGTGCGCGTTGTCTCCGCTGTCGAGGCCATCATCCCCTGACCGCCTCATCCTTAAGTATGACCCCCGGTGGCTTTGGCTACCGGGGGTTTTCTGCTAGAGTCGGACGCGTCGGAAGGGAACACGCCCACCGGCCAGACGGAAGGAACCGAAATGATCACCGCTGCTGAGCTCGCCGCCATTGACGCTAAGGCCGAGAACCGCCGCGTTACCGTGCGCATGATGACCGCTGGTGGCTTCACCATGGACGCCATCAACCACGCCATTCGCAGCAGCGAGGGTTCCGACTGCCCCGACTACTGCCGCACCTGCCACGTGATCGCCGCTCACGCTGACTGCCTCGGTTGCCCCGACTGCTGACCGCCCCCAGTGCCCCCGGTATGGCTTCGGCCTGCCGGGGGTTTTTGCGTTGGACCACCTAGGAACGTTCCTAGGTGCTGTGTTGTGTGCCCCGCTTCCACCGTGCTACTGTTCTTTCAGCGCCAAGGGAACAAGCCCGAGGCGGGAACGAGGAGAGAGACCATGGAGAACAACAAGAACACCGGCAAGATCGTGGCTGGTGTCGTGGGCGTAGCGCTGGCGTTCGGCGGCGGCTACCTGCTGAGCGGCCACAACAGCGAGCACGCGGCCGAGACCGTCACCCCCGCGCCGTCGCTTTCCCCGTCCCCGTCGCTGAGCCCTTCGGCCGTCCCGACCGTCGACCCGTCGATGTTCGCGGCGACCGAGACCGCCAAGGTTGAGACCGTCACCCCGGTTCCGGCGCAGGTCGTTACCGTCGCTCCGGCCCCCACGGAGACGGTTACGGTCGCCCCGATCCCGACCGTTACGGTTACAGTGACGATCGCTCCGGCCCCTCAGGCTCCGGCCCCCACGGTAACGGTCACGGCCAACACGCTGCCGACCGCCCCGACCGCTACGCCGACCCCCACGGCTACGGAGACGGCCAGCGTTCCGACCGCCCCGACCGGTAGCGCTCCGCAGCCGGTGAACACGCCCACCACGTCCGCGTGAACTAGATAGCAAGTCGAGGGCCCTGGAGAAATCCGGGGCCCTTTTGCGTGCCACCTAGGAACGTTCCTAGGTGACTGGTCTAGACCAATGTGATCCCTATCACTCTCCGTGTCGGATCTTGAACCACCCGGAGCGATGACGCCCTGTAAGTTCTCAGCAACTCGTTGACCGATCTTTACCTAATAACCAGATGAAGGGAGCCTTAACGAGAGGTAAAGTTGAGACCGTTGAGCGCTCAACGGGTTTCGAACGTCTGTTCGCATCATTTCGGAACAAAGGGGTCAGGGTGGACGAGTCGACTCGCGTAGATATCGTGGTGCACCTGTCGGTCGAGATCAGCACGGATGGGGTCAGCTGGAAGCCGTGCAGCCACATGGGAAGGGCCGAGGAGGGGGCGCGGGACTGCCGGGAACTCCGGGCCATCCTGGCGACGTACGTAGCTGTCTGTGAGGCCGCTGGGCCACTCTGTCCGGACTTTTCGCCGTGGTTCCGGGTGATCGTCCAAGGGGCCACCACGGGGACCGTGCTCGCTGTCGTACCGCGCCGGTGGGATGCAGCGGCGGGCATGTATCGGGCCACCGGCGGTGAGTGGCTGATCGTTGATCACGCGGGGCCGAAGCGGGCATGGTCTATGGCGCTGGTCCGTACCCGCTTGACGGCTGCCGCGTGACCCGTGACGCTGCCCACATGATGATGACTCAGGAAGGCACAAGGGCCGTGCTGGTGGCCGAGCTGCGGGAGCTGGCCGAGGGGTGGGCGCACCTGGGGAAGGGGGCGCGCAGCGAAGCGTGTGCGGCGGCGGCTGACGCCCTGGTGAGCGGGGCCGATTCGATTACGGTCGGACATACCCACTTTTGTGTAACTGAGTGACCCAACTCACTTTGTGGGTCTAGCATTTGCTTACCGTCCGGCGTGCCGATCGGACGTGTCCCGAGAGGGGCAGAGCATGACCGCAGCGGACCGCGTAAGCGCGGGGAATGTCGCTGTACGGCTGGGGCGGGTTGACCCCCGTTTCGCGAGTCGTACAGAGGCACCCTGCGGCGCGTCAGAGAGGGTGCCTGACATGGCGAAGAGCAAGAGAGCCGCACAGCCCGCGCCGCCCGAAGAGATCGTGTCGTACCGAGACCCGGTGATCCGGGCTACGCCCGTAAAGGGGTGTGACGTCTGCTCCGCCATGCGGTCGGAGTGGCTCCAGGACTACGACCGTGACGTGTTGCTGGAGATCAACAACCACCCGCACAGACCCCCGAAGCTGGCGCGCGTTGCCCGTCTGGTCACCCGGGAGGCGTAGGCCCGTGGAAGCCTCAGACGGCCCTCTGAGCGACTTTCAGACGCCAGAGGTGGTCAGCACTGCCGACGCCTACGCTCGCATCGCTGAGGCGTATGACGGGCCGTGGCAGGAGGCGTTTGGCGGGGTCTATGACCCGGCCACCGATACGTTCCTGTTCCAGCGTCGGGAGGAACGTCCGGACGTGTGTCCGTGGCACGGTGCGCACTGCTCCGGGCGACGGGGGTCGCTGTCGTGAGCGTCACGCGGCGGGATATCGGGCAGTTGGTCAAGCATGGTCAGCGGACCGGGCATCTCATGGACATCAGGCGTATCCGGGAGTACGTCCCCGGACTTGGGTGGCGTGAGGGTCCAACGGCCTTTGTGCGGCCCGTGGGCGGCGGAATCGAGTGGACGGCGCGGCCGGACGCGGTGAAGCGTGCGTAGGGCCGTTCTGGGCCTCGGGTGGCTTGTGTGGGTTGCCACGGTCGCTGTCATTGTCGCCCGGGGCTGGAATGCCTGAGAACAGCGAGAAGGGCCCTTCCGGCGGAGTGCTGGAAGGGCCCTTCTGTGTTGGCGGCGGCTAGCCGTTCTTCGCCCTCTCTTGCTTGGCGGCGGCGGTGTTGAGGTTGTTCGCTCCGGCAATGCCCTTGCGCTGGCTGCCGTTGCTCTGACTCTCCCGGCCGTCCTTGGCGGTTTCCTTGGCGACGCTGCGCGCCGTTTCCGGGTTGCCTCGGGGGTTGGTGTCGCTGGGGGTGGTTTTCTTAGCCATGGGCCCATCCTGGTCGCCCACGCTGCTTCGCACGCCGGGTTGATCGAAGGTGATCGGTACTGGCCCGGCCAGTACTCTGCCCGCATGCATATTGCGTGGGAGATCGAGCCGGAGTGGGAAGGTGCCGAGGAATGCGGGTCGGCACAGGAAGCGTCCGAGGTACTTACCGACGTGCTGTTGAACGTGTTCGCCGATGACGACTCCATGACCCGGACTCACATCATGCTGCACGTCGCTGCGCCCCTCCATGGACGGATCATCAACGAGGGCGGTCCGGCTGTCGGCAGGGGCGAGACATGGACGGCCGAGGTAGGGCCCGTGCACGTGACGCTGAGCCCGTAATCGCAGGTCAGAGCGGGTCCACCCAACTGTGATACCTTTTGCCGACGCCGGGCGGGCCGACCAGGGCCAGCACCGCGCCTCCTCCCGCCCGCCGCCCACCGCCGCCCTTCTTGGGAACGGCTTCGCCCCGAACGTCCTTGATGCCGCCGACCGGCCCGAGCCCCTGGTCGGCCCGGCGCTTGCGGACGGCCAGGTACTCGACGATCCGGTCCTTCACGTCGGCCAGGCCGGCGTGGTCGGCGTCCAGCACCGCGCGGGCGCCGGCGATGTCGTACGCGTCCTCGGTGCGCTCGTTCCAGGGCAGCTCCAGGACGGTGTCCAGCCAGGTGCGGATCCAGGAGCCCTCGGGTGACTGGTCGGAGGCGCGCTCCAGCTTGTCGACCTCCTTGAGCGCGGCCTCGCGGACCTTCTCGGGGAGGTCGGCGGCCTCGACCCGGGCGCGGTAGTCGCCCTCCTCGTCGGCGGCCTCGCCGTTCAGCTCGGCCAGTTCCTTGCGGACGGCCTCCAGCTGGCGGCGGAGCAGGAACTCCTTCTGCTGCTTGGCCACGCCCTCCTCGACGTCCTTGCGGATGGTGTCGTTGACCTCCTCCTCGGCGAGGTGGTCGCGCAGCAGGGTGAGCGCGTACTCCAGACGGGCGACCTGGTCGGCCTCCAGCAGCACCTTGAGCTTCTGCTCGGCGGTGGCGAAGGGCGCGTAGCCGATGTTGTCGGCGAGCTCGCCGACGCCCTCGATCCGGTCGACCCGGTCGACGATCTGCCAGGCGCCGCGCTTGCGCAGCCACTGGGTGGACAGCGCCTTGTACTCCCTGACCAGCTCGGCGGTCCGGCCGGCCACCGGGGTGCCCACCGAGGACTCCCGGAACGGCGTGGTCTCCACCCAGAGGGCGGCGCCGGGGCCCGTGGTGCCGACCCCGATCCGGAGCCGGCGCACGGCGCGCACCAGCGCGGCCGACTGCAACAACGTGTTGGGGCCGTCGGCCAGCCGGCCGACCTGCTCCACGGTGGCCAGCGTGCCGACCGCCGCGTACGAGCCGTCCACCCGCGGGACCAGCAGGACCTGCGGCTTGCCGGTGGCGGCGGCCCGGGCGGCCTCGACCGCGGCGCGCACCTCGGTGTCCTTCAGGTCCAGCGGGACCACCATGCCCGGCAGGACGACCTCGTCGTCGAGCGGCAGCACGGGCAGGGTGAGCGGTGTGGACGTCGATGCCATGATCTCTCCCCAGTCAGCGAACTTGAGTCGACCTGACTAAGGCCTGGCGGTCGCCGGATGTTCCCGACGGCCTGTTCGCCGCGAGCGAACGGGATTCGGTGCGGAAGGCCCTTCCCGTGACCGCGTCAAAAGGAGGCCGAGGGCTCCTGGGGAAGCCCTGACAGCCGAGCGCCCGACCCCGGGTGAACCCCGACCGGGCGACGGCGTCAACGCACTGCCCGCACCCGGGCCGGCGCACCGCCGGAGGCCGTCGCGGCGACCGGACGCGGCCTGGACGGGCGCCGCTCGACCCGGCGCAGCCAGCGCCACAGCGCGACCCCGGTCAGCACCGCGGCCGGGTGCCCCACCCCGGTGACCACGTCCCGGTCGGAGGCGATCTGCTCGGCGATCATCAGCCCGGCACCGCCCAGCGCCAGCAGCCGCCCGCGCCAGGAGAGCAGCCCTGCCACCGCGCCCAGGCAGGCGAGCACGCCGTAGCTGACCCCGATGTCCAGGTGGTCCATCGCCTCGGGCGCCATCCGCCCGGTCTCCACCGCGGTGATCACCACGCCCTGGGAGAGCAGCGTCGCGGCGACGTGCCCGGCCGCGAACACCGCCGCCGCCCGGGCCGGACCGACCCTGCGCTCCAGCGGCGCGAGGGTGAGGGCGAATCCCCACAGGTACGGCATCCACACCTCGCCGGCCACCCAGAATCCGCTCAGCACAAGAGCGCGCAAAGGGTGCTGGAGCAGGTTGTGCCCGTCCGAACTGGAGGCTTCCTGCAGACGCTGGACGAGTTCAGGATCGGCGAGCCCGGCGAAGGTCGTGGTGGCTCCCACGACGGCGAGGTATCCGATGGTGAAGGGCGTTCTCCGGGGTGTCGGCACCCGTTCCATCAGCCATTCCACGACGCCGGCGCGCAGCCCCAGGCGGAGCATTCCGTACGGCGCCCGCGCGGCCCCGAACCCCTCGGCGCCCCGCCCGAGTCCCGCCATGCCGCCTCCGCTCCACGCCGCAGCCACCGACTCCTCGTCAGGTGCCCAACGTACCGGCGCGCGCCGCGGATTCCGCCCGGTCGGGCCTTGTCGTGGCCACGGTACGTCGAGGTTCTGGGAGACACCTGGGAAAAGCCCGTGAAGACCGTCGCCGCGGCGGACCGCCGGATTCCCGATATTGGTCCAGACCTTCTCCCCCTCGATGGAGGCGCAGGGCCTCTGACCGGCGCCTCGGCGTCAACTGGACTGCATACGTACCGTTACGCAGAGAAAATTCGCCGGGTAAGGTATCGGCCCGTGCCCACTCGTGCAGTGGGTCCGAGGGCGGCCCGAGAGCCGGCCCACGGGCCGGAAACGTCCGGTCCACCTGCCGGGAAGCATCCGCTGTCCGTACGCTGCGAAGTGCGCGGGAGAAGTGGGCGGCCGACCATCCGTCCCCGTCTCCCGATCGCGCGGCGGGACGGCGGACCCGGCACAGTCCACGACGGAACAAGACTACGAGCGGAGCCCCGCCATCCCCACGGGTGGCCGGCCCGCAGCCCTGGGGGCGGTGGCGTGACCGTGACAGAAATCCAGCAGGACAACCAGCACACCGGTGGCACTGTGAGCAGCCAGCGCAGAGTACTGGTGGTGGAGGACGAGCCCACGATCGCCGAGTCGATCGCCGCCCGGCTGGGCGCCGAGGGCTTCAAGGTCGCCGTGGCCCACGACGGCCCCGGCGCGGTCGACGGCTTCCACACCTGGCAGCCGGACCTGGTCGTCCTCGACATCATGCTGCCCGGCTTCGACGGGCTGGAGGTGTGCCGCCGGATCCAGGCCCAGCGCCCGGTGCCCGTCCTGATGCTGACCGCCCGCGACGACGAGACGGACCTGCTGGTCGGCCTCGGCGTGGGCGCGGACGACTACATGACCAAGCCGTTCTCGATGCGCGAACTGGCCGCCCGCGTCAACGTCCTGCTGCGCCGCGTGGAGCGCGCCCAGCAGGCCGCCCGCACGCCCGCCCTGGGCAGCCTGCGGTTCGGCGAGCTGGAGATCGACCACGTGCAGCGCCGGGTCCGGCTGGCCTCGGGCGACGTCCACCTGACGCCGACCGAGTTCGACCTGCTCGCCTGCCTGGCCGCCCAGCCGCGCGCCGTGCTCACCCGCGAGCAGCTGCTGGCCGAGGTCTGGGACTGGACCGACGCCTCCGGCACCCGCACCGTCGACAGCCACGTCAAGGCGCTGCGCCGGAAGATCGGCGCCAGCTGGATCCGCACCGTCCACGGCGTCGGCTACGCGCTGGAGGCCCCGCTCTCCTAGCGTTCGCTCACGGGCGACGGGCCACCGGGGGGCCCGTGTCCGGACGACGCCGTGCCACCACGCGGGGGACAACGCGGGACCACAGGGGACAATGACCTTTCCACAGCAACGCAACGGGGAATCCGACGGCACGCGGCAGCAGAACCTGGCCGCCCGCGCCGCCCGCCGGGTCTGGGCCGACATCCGGCCGCTCGACCCGGTCCGCTCGATCAAGGGCAAACTCGCCCTGCTCGTGATCGTCTCCGTGTTCCTGGCCACCGGGATGGTGGTCGTGGCGATCCGGTCCGAGACCCAGATCCGGATCATCGTGGTCTTCTCCATGATCGCCTCGCTGCTCTTCATGCAGTTCCTCGCGCACGGGCTGACCGCCCCCCTGCGCGAGATGACGGCCGCCGCCCGCGCGATGGCCTCCGGCGACTACAGCCGCCGGGTCGAGGCGAGCTCACGCGACGAGATCGGCGAGTTGGCGGCCGCCTTCAACGCCATGGCCGCCGACCTCCAAGCCGCCGACCGGCACCGCCGCGAGCTGGTCGCCAACGTCTCGCACGAACTGCGCACGCCGATCGCCGCGCTGCGCGCCGTCCTGGAGAACGTGGTGGACGGCGTCGTCCAGCCCAATCCGGCCACCCTGGAGGCGGCGCTGGAGCAGACCGAGCGGCTCGGCCGGCTGGTCACCCACCTGCTCGACCTCTCGAAGATCGACGACGGCGTGGTCGACCTGGACGCCCGCCCCTTCGAGGTGCGCGAGTTCCTGGACGGCGTGCTGCGCGGGGTCACCGTGGACGGCGCGACGGCCGGCGGCGCCTTCTCCCGGCGCGGGGACGTCCGGCTGGCCCTGGAGGTCAGCCCGACCGGCCTGACCGGCGTGGCGGACCCCGAACGGCTGCACCAGGTGGTCGCCAACCTGGTCGACAACGCCTGCAAGCACTCCCCGCCCGGCGGCACCGTGACGGTGCGGGCGAGACCGGAGGGCGGGCCGGGCGGCCTGCTGCTGGAGGTCGAGGACGAGGGCCCCGGCATCCCGCCGGCCGACCGCACCCGGGTCTTCGAGCGGTTCGGCCGCAGCGGCACCGCCACCGCCGCCGGGCCGGGCGCGGACGGCGGCACCGGGCTGGGCCTGGCCATCGCCCGCTGGGCGGTGGACCTGCACGGCGGGCGGATCGCGGTGGCCGAGTCCCCGCGCGGCTGCCGGATCGAGGTCCGGCTGCCCGGGCAGCGCCAGGGTGACGGTCGGGACATTTGTCACAGATCCGACACAGACGCATGCGAAGATCGTTAAAGGATTCGACCGAGTTTTTGTCCGGTTTGGTCCGGGTATGGGCCCTGTTCGGCGCCGACCGCTTCCCCTCAGATGCGGCTTCCTAACGCACTTTTTCAGCCAAAGTGCAGGTCAACACTGTGATCTGGGCGACGCCTGGGCCTCGGGGACTGCGCGATCACTGGTCAGGGGCGTAGCCTTAATCCCCGCTGTCCAAACATCCCAAAAGGAAGCGGAAGAGGGCGGTTGCCGCCGTGTCGCCACAGTCCCCTGAAACCCCCAACAGCTCGGCAAGTTCCACTGGCTTCGGCCCCAATGAGTGGCTCGTCGACGAGATCTACCAGCAGTACCTCCAGGACCCGAACTCGGTCGACCGAGCCTGGTGGGACTTTTTCGCCGACTACAAGCCCGGTACCGAGGTGACCCCAGTGACCCAGGCCGCGACCCAGGCCGGCTCCGCGCCGACCCCTGCCGCTGCCCCCGCGCCCGCCGCTGCTGCTGCTCCGGCCGCGCCCGCCGCCCCGGCTGCTCCGGCCGCCCCGGCTCCGCTCGCCGCCGCGCCCGCCGCGCCCCCGGCCCCCAAGGCCGCCGCCCCGGCGCCGGCCGCGCCCGCCGCCGCCACCGGCCCCGAGCTGATCCAGCTGCGCGGCCCGGCGAAGGCCGTCGCCACCAACATGGACGCCTCGCTGGAGGTGCCGACCGCGACCTCGGTCCGCGCCGTCCCGGCGAAGCTGTTGATCGACAACCGCATCGTCATCAACAACCACCTGCAGCGCGCCCGCGGCGGCAAGGTCTCCTTCACCCACCTGATCGGTTACGCCCTGGTCCAGGCCATCAAGGCCGCCCCGGGCATGAACCACAGCTACAAGGTGGAGGACGGCAAGGCCTTCCTGGTCAAGCCGGAGCACGTCAACCTCGGCCTGGCCATCGACCTGGTCAAGCCGAACGGCGACCGCCAGCTGGTCGTCGCGGCCATCAAGAAGGCCGAGACGCTCGACTTCTTCGGCTTCTGGCAGGCCTACGAGGACATCGTCCGCCGGGCCCGCGCCAACAAGCTGACCATGGACGACTTCACCGGCGTCACGGTCTCGCTGACCAACCCCGGCGGCATCGGCACCGTGCACTCCGTGCCGCGCCTGATGCAGAACCAGGGCACCATCGTCGGCGTCGGCGCCATGGAGTACCCGGCCGAGTTCCAGGGCTCCGCCCCGGAGACCCTGGCCCGCCTGGGCGTCTCCAAGATCATGACGCTGACCTCGACCTACGACCACCGCGTCATCCAGGGCGCGGCGTCGGGCGAGTTCCTGCGCGAGATCCACCGCCTGCTGCTCGGCGAGAACGGCTTCTACGACGAGATCTTCGAGTCGCTGCGGATCCCGTACGAGCCGGTCCGCTGGGCCACCGACGTCGCCACCACCCATGACGACGAGGTCAACAAGACCGCCCGCGTCATGGAGCTGATCCACTCCTACCGGGTCCGCGGCCACCTGATGGCCGACACCGACCCGCTGGAGTACAAGCAGCGCAAGCACCCCGACCTGGACGTCACCACCCACGGCCTCACCCTGTGGGACTTGGAGCGCGAGTTCGCGGTCGGCGGCTTCGGCGGCCAGAAGATGATGAAGCTCCGCGACATCCTCGGCCTGCTGCGCAACACGTACTGCCGCACCGTCGGCGTCGAGTACATGCACATCCAGGACCCGAAGCAGCGCCAGTGGCTGCAGGAGCGCCTGGAGAAGCCGTACACCAAGCCGGAGCGCGAGGAGCAGCTGCGGATCCTCCGCCGCCTGAACTCGGCCGAGGCCTTCGAGACCTTCCTGCAGACCAAGTACGTCGGGCAGAAGCGCTTCTCGCTGGAGGGCGGCGAGTCGCTCATCCCGCTGCTGGACGCCACGATCGACGCCGCCGCCGAGCACCGCCTCGACGAGGTCGTCATCGGCATGGCCCACCGCGGCCGCCTGAACGTGCTGGCCAACATCGTCGGCAAGCCGTACGGCAAGATCTTCGGCGAGTTCGAGGGCAACCTCGACCCGAAGTCGATGCACGGCTCCGGCGACGTCAAGTACCACCTCGGCTCCGAGGGCACCTTCACCGGCCTGGACGGCGAGACCATCAAGGTCTCGCTCGCCGCGAACCCCTCCCACCTGGAGGCCGTGGACCCGGTCCTCGAGGGCATCGCCCGCGCCAAGCAGGACATCCTGGACCAGGGCGGCACCACCTTCCCGGTGCTGCCGATCCAGATCCACGGTGACGCGGCCTTCGCCGGCCAGGGCGTCGTCGCGGAGACCCTGAACATGTCGCAGCTGCGCGGCTACCGCACCGGCGGCACCGTGCACATGGTGGTCAACAACCAGGTCGGCTTCACCGCCGCCCCGGCCAGCAGCCGCTCCTCGATGTACTCCACCGACGTGGCGCGCATGATCGAGGCCCCGATCTTCCACGTGAACGGCGACGACCCGGAGGCCGTGGTCCGCGTCGCGCGGCTCGCCTTCGAGTTCCGCCAGGCGTTCCACAAGGACGTCGTGATCGACCTCATCTGCTACCGCCGCCGCGGTCACAACGAGGCCGACAACCCGTCGTTCACCCAGCCGCTGATGTACGACCTGATCGACAAGAAGCGCTCGGTGCGCAAGCTGTACACCGAGGGCCTGATCGGTCGCGGCGACATCACCATGGAAGAGGCGGAGCAGGCGCTCCAGGACTTCCAGGGCCAGCTGGAGAAGGTCTTCGCCGAGGTCCGCGACGCGGCCCAGGCGCCGGCCGCCGCCACCGCCGGCAAGCCGGTCGCCGACTTCCCGGTCTCCATCCAGACCGGCATCTCCCAGGAGATGGTCAAGCGGATCGCCGCCTCGCAGGTCAACCTGCCGGACTGGCTGACCGTCCACCCGCGCCTGATGCCGCAGCTGCAGCGCCGCGCCGCCTCGGTCGAGGACAACACCATCGACTGGGCGATGGGCGAGACCCTCGCCATCGGCTCGCTGCTGATGGAGGGCCACCCGGTCCGCCTGGCCGGCCAGGACAGCCGCCGCGGCACCTTCGGCCAGCGGCACGCCGTCCTGATCGACCGCAAGACCGGCGAGGACTACACCCCGCTGCAGTACCTCACCGAGGACCAGGCCCGCTACACCGTCTACGACAGCCTGCTGTCGGAGTACGCGGCCATGGGCTTCGAGTACGGCTACTCGCTGACCCGCCCGAACGCGCTGGTCATGTGGGAGGCGCAGTTCGGCGACTTCGTCAACGGCGCGCAGACCGTGGTGGACGAGTACATCGCCTCCGCCGAGCAGAAGTGGGGCCAGCACTCCGGCGTCACCCTGCTGCTGCCGCACGGCTACGAGGGCCAGGGCCCGGACCACTCGTCCGCCCGCCCGGAGCGCTTCCTCCAGCTGTGCGCGCAGAACAACATGACGGTCGCCATGCCGACCCTGCCGTCGAACTACTTCCACCTGCTGCGCTGGCAGGCGCACAACCCGCACCACAAGCCGCTGGTCGTCTTCACCCCGAAGTCGATGCTGCGCCTGAAGGCCGCGGCGAGTGCGACCGAGGAGTTCCTGTCCGGCTCGTTCCGCCCGGTCATCGGCGACAACACCGTCGACCCGGCGCAGGTCCGCAAGGTGGTCATCACCGCCGGCAAGTTCTACTACGACCTGGAGGCGGCCCGCACCGAGCGCGGCGTCACCGACACCGCGATCGTCCGGGTCGAGCGGCTCTACCCGCTGCCGGTGGCCGAGCTCCAGGAGGAGCTGGCCCGCTACGGCGACGACGTCCAGTTCGTCTGGGCGCAGGAGGAGCCGGCCAACCAGGGTGCCTGGCCGTTCATCGCGATGAACCTGGTCGACCACCTGCAGGTCGTCATCGGCCGCAGCGGCGGCGACGCCCGTCTGCGCCGCGTCGCCCGCACCGCGGCCTCGTCCCCGGCGGTCGGCTCGGCCAAGCGGCACGCCGCCGAGCAGCAGGCCCTGGTCGAGGAGGTCTTCGCGCTCTGACGCGCTGAAGCCCGCACTCTCCACGCCCGCGGCCCCGTCCTCCCACCGGAGGGCGGGGCCGCGGGCGTTCCCGCGCGCCGGTCGGGCGCTCCCGCCCGCCCGTCAGGGGTCCGTGTGCGCTGACCTTTTGGTCCCAGCTCTGCAACCAAAGCGGAACCGCGGTGCGCGAGCTCCTGACGGGTCGGTAGGTTATGCCTCGCCGTCCGGCGGCCCCGGTGCCCGTCCACGCGCCCGACCGCCACGGCCGTACCGCCTCACCGCTCTCCCAGGGGGACCACCACATGACCGCCGACACGCCTCGGGACGCCGGAAAGCTCCCACCGGTCTTCCAGCCGCTCCTCCCGGACGACCCGCGGGAGGTCGGCGGCTACCGGCTGTTCGCCCGGCTGGGCGCCGGCGGCATGGGCCGGGTCTACCTGTCGTACACCCCGGGCGGGCGCCCGGTGGCGCTCAAGGTGGTGCGCCCGGAGTTCGCCGAGGACGGCGAGTTCCGCCGCCGCTTCGCCCAGGAGGTCAGCAACGCCCAGCGCATCCACGGGCTCTACACCGCGCAGGTGATCGACTCCGGCGGCCTGGACGGCGACGCCCCCTGGCTGGTCACCGCGTACGTCCCCGGCCCGTCCCTCCAGCAGGTGGTGCGCGAGAACGGCGCGCTCCCGGTGCGCACCGTGCTGCTGCTGATGGGCGGCATCGCCGAGGCCCTCCAGGCGATCCACAGCGTCGAGGTGGTCCACCGCGACCTCAAGCCCGCCAACGTGCTGGTCGCCGGGGACGGTCCGCGGGTGATCGACTTCGGCATCGCCCGCGCCGCCGACGCCACCGCGCTGACCGGCACCGGCTACCGGATCGGCTCCCCCGCCTTCATGTCCCCCGAGCAGGCCCAGGGCCGCCCGGTCACCCCGGCCACCGACGTCTTCGCGCTCGGCGCCCTGGCCGCGTACGTGGCCGGCGGCACCGCGCCGTTCGGCGACGGCCCGGACACCGCGGTGCTCTACCGGGTGGTGCACGAGGACGCGGACCTCACCGCCGTCCCGGCGGACCTGCGCGAGCTGATCCAGCGCTGCCTGGCGAAGTCCCCGGAGGACCGCCCCACGCCCGCCGAGATCATCCGGGTCGCCCGCAACCACCCGGAGGTCGGCGGCCAGCTGCGGTTCGGCGACGACTGGCTGCCGCGCGAGGTCAACACCGAGATCACCCGCCGCTCGGACCTGCCCAAGACTCCGCCCACCCCGCTGCCGGCCGCGCCCGCCACCCCGCCGACCCCGCCGCCCGCGATGCCGGCCACTCCCCCGCCGCCGCCCGGCGCGCCGACCCACCCGGCCACCGCGGTGCACCCGCCGCAGCAGCCGCCGACGCCCCCGCACGGCTTCACGCCGCCGCCGGTCGGCTCGTACGGCGCCCCGCAGCCGCCCACCGAGTCGCCGACCGCGCCGGTGCTGCCCACCCCGCCGACCGTCCGGCTCCAGCCGGAGCCGCCGTCCTACGACACCCCGCCGCCCGGCCCGGCACTGACCGCCGACCCGGCGCCCGCCGCGGCCCCGGAGCCCGGGCCGGGGCGCAAGGGCGGGGTGTCCTGGAAGGTGCTGCTCACCGTCGCCCTGGTGATGGCGGTCGGCGGCACCGCGGGCGGCGTGGTGCTGATGAAGAAGCTGGACGACGGCAAGGCGTCGGACGCCAAGCCGGCCCCGGCGGTCACCGTCACCCAGGGCCCTGACCCGACCAGGCCGGCCTCCTCCCCCAGCGCCTCCGCCTCCACCGACCCGGTGACGGCCTCCTCCCCCAAGCCCGGCCAGAGCACCGTCTCGGCCCCGGCCCGGCCCACCGGCTACTCCCCGATGCTGGACAAGAAGTCGCTGGCGATCCCCAGCGCCGACTACTCCTCCGACGCCTACCGGATCGACCTGGACTCGGGCACCGTGGTGCCCCGCTCCACCGACCTCAAGTGGGGCTTCGGGGTCACCAACAACAGCAGTGGCAGCAAGGCCAACGCCTTCGCCAGCTACGGCGACAACAAGTCGGACTTCGCGGTGATCACCGAGCCGTCCGTCACCGCCGAGCAGTGCGCCGCCGCGATCGACTCCCGGCCGGACACCGACCTCTCGTACAACCGGGTGGCGCCCGGCCGGCTGCTCTGCGTCCGGGACCGGGTCACCCGCAACATCGCCATCGTGGCGATCGAGCAGGCCGACCCGACCTCCGGGGCCGCCAAGGTCACCGTCAGCACCTGGCGCGCCGGCTGAGCACTATCCTGACCAGGTCAATCCCCACCGGACCGGAGCGAACCGTGTACTTCACCGACCGAGGCATCGAGGAGCTGGAGAACCGGCGCGGCGAGGAGGAGGTCACCCTCGGGTGGCTGGCCGAGCAGCTGCGCACGTTCGTCGACCTCAACCCGGACTTCGAGGTCCCGGTCGAACGGCTGGCCACCTGGCTGGCGCGGCTCGACGACGAGGACGACGAGTGACCCGGTGACGGCCGTCGTGAGGCCCGGGAGGCAACCGCCTCCCGGGCCTCACGCGTGTTCGGGCACGGAGCTCCGCCGTCCCCGTAGGGGAGGCCTCGGGGACGGATCGGGGACGGATCGGGGTCGGGACGGGGGCCGGAGCGCTTGACTCTGCCGGCACGCGATATATCGTCTTTAGAAGAGAACGCGATACATCGCGATCGCCAACGGGAGGCGGCAGAGATGAGCCAGTGGACGGTCGAGGGCACCGAGAGGATCACCTTCGACGAGTCGGTGCGCGCGCTGCACGTGCGGACCATCGAGGGCACGGTGAACGTGGTGGCGGCCGACGGCCCGGCCCGTCTCGAGGTCACCGAGCTGGTCGGCGACCCGCTGCACGTGACCCTGGTGGACGGCGTCCTGACCGTGACCTACAAGGACATCAACAGCTGGGGCGAGTTCGGCGACTGGGTCAAGTCCGTCGGCTCGGTGCGGAACTTCTTCGGCTCCTTCAAGCGCAAGCGGATCGCCGGTGTCACCGTGACCGTCCCCGCCGACGTCGAGGTCAAGGTCGGCACCGTGTCCGCCCACGCCACCGTCAGCGGCATCGACGGGCGCGTCTCGGTGCAGAGCGCCAACGGCGACACCACGCTCGCCGGGGTGACCGGCCGGATCGACGCGAGCACCGTCACCGGCGACGTCGACGCCCAGGCGGTCGGCGGCCGCCTCAAGGTCAACACCGTCTCCGGGCAGCTCACCGTGATCGCCGGCACCGCCGACCGGATCCAGGCCAACACCGTCACCGGCGCCGTCACCCTGGACCTCGACGTGGCCGGCGAGACCGACGTCAAGGTCAACACCGTCAGCGGCGCGGTCGTGGTCCGGATCCCCTCCGCGGCCGACGCCACCGTCGAGGCCGGCTCCACCAGCGGCGACGTCTCCAGCACCTTCGAGCAGCTCCAGATGAGCAGCACCTGGGGCGCCAAGAAGATCTCCGGCCGACTCGGCGAGGGCCGCGGCAACCTCAACGTCACCACCGTCTCCGGCGCGGTCACCGTGCTGCGCCGCCCCGACGCGGAGGAGGAGGGCCCGGTGGTCGTCAAGGAACTCCCGGCCGGCCCCGGTACGCCGAACCTCACCAAGGAGGCCTGAGATGACCCCTGTGTTCGGCCACGGTCGGCTCCGCCTGTACCTGCTGAAGCTGCTGGACGAGTCCCCGCGGCACGGCTACGAGGTGATCCGGCTGCTGGGGGAGCGCTTCCAGGGCCTGTACGCCCCCTCGGCCGGGACGGTCTACCCGCGGCTGGCCAAGCTGGAGCAGGAGGGCCTGGTCACCCACAGCACCGAGGGCGGCCGCAAGGTGTACCGGCTGACCGACGCCGGACGCGTCGAACTCGAAGCCCGGCAGGGCGAGTTGGACGAGCTGGAGCTGGAGATCCACGACTCCGTGGCGCAGCTCGCCGGGGCGATCCGCGAGGACGTCCGGGACAGCGCCAAGGATCTGCGCGAGGAGCTGTGGAACGCCGCCAAGCAGGCGCCCCGGCCGGAGCGCGCCGAGAGCGGCGACCCGTGGGCCGGGCCCTGGGGCGACAACGAGTCCTGGCAGCGCGCCAAGGAGGAGTTCGCCCAGTTCAAGCAGCAGGCGAAGGAACAGGCCAAGCGCGCCCGGGAGCAGGAGCAGGCCGCCAAGGCCAAGGCGAAGGCCGCCGAGGCGGAGGCCCGCCGGCTGCGCGAGCAGGCCAAGGCCTCGCGCACCGCCGCGCAGCAGGAAGCGCTGCGGATCAAGCGCCGGGTCGAGCAGCAGGTGCGCGAGCACGCCGCGAAGGGCGACTGGCCGACCGGGCTGGCCGAGGGCCTGTCCGAGCTGACCAAGGGCCTGGCCGGGCTGGCCGACGCGGCCCGCTGGGGCCACGGCCCGGAGGAGCCGGCCGCGGAGCCCACCGAGAAGGTCACCGTGACCAGGATCGACCTGGACAAGGACGAGAACGCGCCCGGAACCCCGGCCGACCTGCCGTCGTGGGCCCGCACCGACCCGGCCGGGGATCCGGCCCGTGAGCTGGAGCGGCTGCTCGACCGCTTTCGCGACCAGGTGCGGGACGCGGCCAGGGACGGCGGGGTGGGCGCGGACGAGCTTGCCGAGGCCCGTACGGTGCTGGGCACCGCGGGCGAGCGGTTGAAGCGACTGCTCGGCTGACGCCGACGGTCCGGAACGGCGGCCCGGCGCCCCCTTCGGGAGGCGCCGGGCCGCCACCTGTGCGGAGCCTCGGACGGCCCCGGGTCAGGGGTTGAGGACGACCTTCCCGAAGACGTCGCCCTTGGCGAGCCGGGCGAAGCCGTCCCTGGCCTCGGCCAGCGGCAGCACCGAGTCGATCACCGGCCGGACGCCGGTGTTGGCGCAGAAGGAGAGCAGCCCGGCCAGCTCCTCCTTGGTGCCCATGGTCGAGCCGACCACCTTGAGCTCCAGGAAGAAGATCCGGTTCAGCTCGGCGGAGCTCGGGCTGGGGCCGGAGGTGGCCCCGGAGATGACGACGGTGCCGCCCGGGCGCAGCGACTTCACCGAGTGCGACCAGGTCGCGGCGCCGACCGTCTCCATGACCGCGTCCACCCGCTCGGGCAGCCGGGCGCCGCTCTCGAAGGCCGCGTCGGCGCCGAGCTCCACCGCCCGGGCGCGCTTGGCCTCGTCCCGTCCGGTGACCCAGACCCGCAGGCCGGCCGCCTTGCCGAGGACGACCAGCGCGGTCGCCACCCCGCCGCCCGCGCCCTGCACCAGGACGGTGTCCCCGGGCTTGACCCCGGCGTTGGTGAACAGCATCCGGTACGCCGTCAGCCAGGCGGTGGGCAGGCAGGCGGCCTGCTCGAAGCTCAGCTCGGCGGGCTTGGGCAGCAGGTTCCAGGTGGGGACGGCCACCCGCTGGGCGAAGGTGCCCTGGTAGCGCTCCGTCAGGATGGACCGCGGCTCGTCCGGGCCGACCCCGTGGCCGCTCTGGCCGATCACCGAGTGCACGACCACCTCGTTGCCGTGCTCGTCGACGCCGGCGGCGTCGCAGCCGAGGATCATCGGCAGCTTCTCGGCGGGCAGGCCGACCCCGCGCAGCGACCAGAGGTCGTGGTGGTTGAGGCTGGCGGCCCGGACCGTGACCACGCTCCACCCGGGACGGGCCTGCGGCTCGGGGAGGTCGCCCAGCTCCAGCCCGCTCAGCGGGTCGGCGGCGTCGATACGTGCGGCGTAGGCAGCGAACATGCCCCGGACGATAGCTCCGACGGCCGGGGCCGGGAACCACGCGAACGTGTGACGCGTGTCCCGGCTGTCCCGGCTCCGACTACGCCGCTCGCCTCCGGGCGCTCTGACCCACTGCCGACGCCCGGCGCTCCGGCGCTCGCACCCCGCTTGTCGCCGCTCGCTTCCGGCAGCGGCGCGCCCTTCGGCTCGGCGGGGGTGCGGGGGAGCGGCCGCCGCGGCCGGCGCGCTCCCCCGGCGCGTCGTCAGATCCGCGCCACGCCCTCCGCCCGGGCGGCCTCGGCGACGGCCTTGGTGACCGCCGGCGCGACCCGCTCGTCGAACGGGGAGGGGATGACCTTCTGCGGCGTCAGCTCGTCGGCCACGACGCCGGCCAGCGCCTTGGCGGCGGCCAGCTTCATGCCCTCGGTGATCCGGGAGGCGCGGACCTGGAGGGCGCCCGCGAAGATGCCGGGGAAGGCCAGCACGTTGTTGATCTGGTTCGGGAAGTCGCTGCGGCCGGTGGCGACCACCGCGGCGTACTTGTGCGCGACCTCGGGGTGGATCTCCGGGGTGGGGTTGGCCATCGCGAAGACGAACGCGCCCTCGGCCATGGTCGCGACGACCTCCTCCGGCACGGTGCCGCCGGAGACGCCGATGAACACGTCGGCGCCGGCCATCGCGTCGGCCAGCGAGCCCTTGAGGCCGGTGCGGTTGGTCCGCGCGGCGATCTCGGCCTTGACGTCGGTGAGGTCGCCGCGGCCCTCGTACACCACGCCCTTGCGGTCGCAGACGGCCACGTCGCCGATGCCGGCCGCGACCAGCATCTTGGCGATGGCGATGCCGGCCGCGCCGGCGCCGGAGATGACGGCCCGCAGGGAGCCGATCTCACGGCCGGTCACCTTGGCGGCGTTCCACAGGGCGGCGGTGGTGACGATCGCGGTGCCGTGCTGGTCGTCGTGGAAGACCGGGATGTCCAGGGCCTCCTGGAGCCGGCGCTCGATCTCGAAGCAGCGGGGCGCGGAGATGTCCTCCAGGTTGACGCCGCCGAAGGAGGGCGCCAGCCGGACCACGGTCTCGACGATCTCGTCGACCTCGGTGCAGGCGAGCGCGATCGGCACCGCGTCCACGCCGCCGAACTGCTTGAACAGGATGGCCTTGCCCTCCATCACGGGCAGCGAGGCCTGCGGGCCGATGTCGCCGAGGCCCAGCACCGCGGTGCCGTCGGTGACCACCGCGACGGTGTTGGACTTCCAGGTGTAGTCGTTGACCAGTTCCGGCTGCTCGGCGATGGCCGTGCAGACCCGGGCGACACCGGGGGTGTAGGCGAGGGACAGGTCGTCCGCGTCGCGCACCGGGACGGTCGCCCGGATCTCCATCTTGCCGCCGCGGTGGAGCGCGAAAACCGCGTCGACCGGATCGTCGGTGTCCTGGGTGCTGCTGATGATCTCCGCTGCCACGATGACCTCTTCGTCATTGATCTGGCGAGGACGCGCGGCCGACGGGAGGACGACCCGGCCGGAAACCGGAAACCGGGTACGCCGAAGCGGACCCGGGGTCAGGGTCGGGGCGCTGCCGTCGGGCGGCGCCCTCGGATGAGGGTTTTGTTGGGTCTTCTGTTGTCCGCGTTGTGCTTACGGGCCGAGCGTAGGTCGGACGACGGCATCGCACCTATGCCTTTTCGTCCTCGTCACGTACGGTTCATCGCCGAGCTGTCGTCACGGGAGCCCGGCGTCTCAGCGCAGGCACCGACGGCGGCAGCGGCATGAGCGCACGCGCACCCGCAGGAGTGAACGCAGGTCCGAAGGGAGTCGGCACCCCGGATACGGAGCCACGTGAGGACTTCCGTTCCCGAGCACCGCGAGCCTGTCGGGGCTCGTCGGTCTGGTTCGAGCGTTCGGGGGTCACCCGGTACCGAATTCTGACACACCCGCTGCCGGGCCCGGCAGGCCGGGATGGCAGGATCGCTTGTCCGCCATTTCGCGTACACCCGCGCGACACCGTGGCGGCGCCCGTCTCTCCCTCAGGAGCCGCCCTCATGCGTCACGCCCGACTCGCCCGCCGTCCGATCCCGGCCGCCGCCGCCCTGGCGACCGCCGGAGCCCTGCTGCTGACCGGCTGCGGCGGCGGCGGGCAGGCCGCCGCGGAGGATCCGGTCAAGGACCTGCGCGGCAAGCTGCCGAAGGCCCTGCGGTCGGCCGGGGTGCTGCGGGTCGGAATGGACGTCAACTACCCCCCGGTGGAGTTCCGCGGCCCGGACGGCACCCCGACCGGCCTCGACCCGGAGCTCGCCGCCGCCCTGGGCCGGATCCTCGACGTGCGGGTCGAGTTCGTCGACACCCCCTTCGACAAGCTGGTGCCGAACCTCCAGGCCAAGCAGTACGACGTGGCGATGTCGGCGCTCAGCGACACCCGCAAGCGCCGTGACGCCCTGGACGAGAACGGCAAGCAGGCCGGCCCCGGCGTGGACTTCGTGGACTACTTCATCGCCGGCAGCTCGATCGTCGTCCCGAAGGGCAACCCCAAGGCGGTCAAGAGCCTGGACGACCTGTGCGGCAAGACCGTGGCGTTCCAGCAGGGCACCACCCAGGACGAGATCGTCACCCGCCAGGTGTCCGTCTGCGCCCGGGCCGGCCGTCCCGCGCTGGTCCCCCACAAGCTGGACACCGACACCAAGGCGCTGGCCGAGGTCGCCTCCGGCGCGGCCGCGGCCGGCCTGAACGACTTCCCGGTGGCCGCCTACGCGGCGAAGACCACCGACGGCGGCGCCCGCTTCGAGCTGACCGGCGGGCAGTCCACCTCCAACCCGTACGGGATCGCGCTGCGCAAGGACGACGGGCAGTTGCGCGACGTGCTGGCCAAGGCGATCGACCAGCTGATCCGCAGCGGTGAGTACGACAAGATCCTGGCCAAGTGGAACGTGAGCGCCGGCGCGGCGCAGAACGCGGTGGTCAACGGGGGCATCTGACCGGCGGGCGGCGGGCCGCCGGGTACGGCACGGACGGGTCTGCATACTTATGCGCAGAGTGACAGGGGCCCGGGATAAGTCCGAATAGCGGACAGTGCGACCCCTCGTTATCCGATTTTGATCTGGATGAGGGCCACCTGACTGTCATCAGATGGCAGGATTCCCCCCATCTCGGATCGAGCCGGCCACTGGTCGAGGCCGACCGGTCAACGTCCACCTCGGCGGAGGGTGGCGGAAGCAGTACCTCGTACACCCCCGGGCGGCACCCCCCGCGCCCGGGCAACTGCACGACCCGGCCTGCACGTACGACGACGTACGGCGACACGCACCCGTACCGAGCCGCGCGGCTCGCCGTTCCGGTGCGCCGCTCCCGCGGCGCGCTCCGCCCGACCTCTCTCCCCCAGGATGGAGATCCCCCTCATGACCACCCGTACCCAGCGCAGCCGGCTCCTCGCAGCCGGTGTGGTCGCCGCGTCGGTCTCCCTCGTGCTGACCGGCTGCAGCAGCAGCAAGAGCGACGGCAGCGGCGCCCCCAACGCCTCCGCGACCGTCAACGAGGTCAAGGCCGATCCCAAGCTGGCCTCGCTCGTCCCGGATGACGTCAAGGCGGCCGGCAAGCTCGTGGTGGGCGCGGACGCCTCCTACGCGCCGGACGAGTTCAAGGACGACAGCGGCAAGGTCATCGGCATGGACGTCGACCTGGCCAACGCCATCGCCGCCAAGCTCGGCCTGAAGGCCGAGGTCCAGGACTCCGGCTTCACCGCGATCATCCCCGGCATCCAGTCGAACAAGTTCCAGCTCGGCATGTCGTCCTTCACGGACAACAAGGAGCGCGAGCAGATCGTCGACATGGTCACCTACTTCAACTCCGGCAGCGCCGTCGCGGTGAAGAAGGGCAACCCGGAGAAGATCGACCCGAAGGACCTCTGCGGCAAGAAGGTCGCCGTCCAGACCGGCACCACCCAGGCCGACGAGATCAAGGACACCCGCGACCCCGACTGCGCCAAGGCCGGCAAGCCGGGCATCCAGAACGGGGGCGACAAGTTCGACCTCCAGACGGACGTCACCAACGCCGTGGTCTCCGGCCGCGACCAGGCGCTGATGGCCGACTCCCAGGTCGTCGACTACGCGGTCAAGCAGTCCGGCGGCCAGCTGGAGAAGATCGGCGAGACCTACGGCGTGGCCCCCTACGGCGTGGCCCTGGCCAAGGGCTCCAAGCTCACCCCGGCCATCCAGGGCGCCGTCCAGTCGCTGATCGACGACGGCACCTACAAGCAGATCCTCAGCAAGTGGGGTGTCGAGGCCGGCGCCATCGAAAAGTCGGTCGTCAACAGCGCCTCCTGACCCTCGTACGCTTCACTTATCCCCCGAGGCCACACCGTGAACTCTTTGGACAAGGGGACGGCGGAGAAGGGGCGGCCCGAGACCATCAGGGCCGTCCCCGTCCGTCACCCCGGACGCTGGGCCGGCGCCGTCGTCATCGCCGTACTCGCGGCGATGCTCGTGAGCGCCCTCTTCACCAACCCCGCTTTCAAGTGGGACATCGTCGGTCAGTACCTGTTCCACGACAGCATCATGCACGGCCTGCTGGTGACGCTGGAACTGACCGTTCTCGCCATGCTCATGGGCGTGGTCGGCGGCATCGTCCTCGCGGTGATGCGCCTTTCCCCGAACCCGCTGCTGGCCGGCGTCGCCTGGGTCTACATCTGGATCTTCCGCGGCACCCCGGTCCTGGTGCAGCTGGTGTTCTGGAACTTCCTCGGCCTGATCTGGGCCAAGCTGTCGATCGGCGTGCCGTGGGGGCCGGAGTTCTGGTCCGAGCAGACCAACGTGCTGATCCCGACCTTCGTCGCCGCCCTGCTGGGTCTCGGCCTCAACGAGGCCGCCTACATGGCGGAGATCGTCCGCGGCGGCATCCAGTCGGTCGACGAGGGCCAGACCGAGGCCGCGCACGCGCTCGGCATGAGCCGGTTCCAGACCATGCGCCGGATCGTCCTGCCGCAGGCCATGCGGGTGATCATCCCGCCGACCGGCAACGAGACCATCTCGATGCTCAAGACCACCTCGCTGGTCTCCGTGATCTCCCTCGAGGAGATCTTCCGGGCCGGCCAGGTCATCTACTCCCGCAACTACCAGAACATCCCGCTGCTGATCGTGGTCAGCCTCTGGTACCTGTTCTTCACCTCGGTACTGACCATCGGCCAGTACTACATCGAACGCCACTACGCCCGGGGCTCCAACCGCACCCTGCCGCCCACCCCGCTGCAGCGGCTGCGGGGCCTGTTCGCCGGGAAGCCCGCTCCCAGGACGACCGCCGACGTCGTCCCGGGGCTCGAGGGAGGTGGTCACGTATGACCGACCTGAGCAAGACCCCCGCCGACGCCGCGGCGTCCACCGAGCCCATGGTCCGCGCGGAGAACGTGCACAAGTCCTACGGCCCGGTCGAGGTGCTCAAGGGCATCGACCTGGAGGTCAAGCAGGGCGAGGTGTTCTGCCTGATCGGCCCCTCCGGCTCCGGCAAGTCGACCTTCCTGCGGTGCATCAACCACCTGGAGAAGATCAACGGCGGCCGCCTCTGGGTGGACGGCGAGCTGGTCGGCTACCGGCAGAAGGGCGACCGGCTGCACGAGCTCAAGGACCGCGAGGTCGCCCTCAAGCGGCGCGACATCGGCATGGTCTTCCAGCGCTTCAACCTGTTCCCGCACATGACCGCCGTCGAGAACGTCATGGAGGCGCCGGTCCAGGTCAAGGGCGAGAGCAGGGCCGACGCCCGCGAGCGCGGCATGGCCCTGCTGGAGCGGGTCGGCCTGGCCGACAAGGCCGGGAACTACCCCTCGCAGCTCTCCGGCGGCCAGCAGCAGCGCGTGGCGATCGCCCGCGCGCTGGCCATGAAGCCCAAGCTGATGCTCTTCGACGAGCCCACCTCCGCACTCGACCCGGAGCTGGTCGGCGACGTCCTCGACGTCATGCGCGGCCTCGCCGAGGAGGGCATGACCATGGTGGTCGTCACCCACGAGATGGGCTTCGCCCGCGAGGTCGGCGACGCCCTGGTGTTCATGGACGGCGGTGTGGTGGTCGAGTCCGGCAACCCCCGCGAGGTGCTCACCAACCCGCAGCACGAGCGCACCAGGGCCTTCCTGTCCAAGGTGCTCTAGGCGGTACCGTCGGCGCCCGGCAGACCCCGTCCTGCCGGGCGCCGCCTCCTTTCCCGCCGGGGAAAGGAGGCCGGAACGCCGTACGAGTAATAGGCTGGAAGCAGTCAGCCCGTTACCGAATCTGGAAGGACCCCTGTGGAGCTCGCCGCCTACGCCGATCTCGCCGTTCGGCTGGTGAACACCGAGGAGCCCGAGCGCGGCACCGACGCGCTGACCTCCGTGGAGGCGGTGCGCGGCCTGTTCTCCGACTCCTCGCGGGCCGCCGCCCTCGCCGACGAGTCCGACCTGCCCCGGCTGCGGGCGGTGCGGACCAGGCTGCGCGGCGTCTTCGAGGCCGCCGCCGAGGGCGACGAGGTCCGCGGCGTCGACCTGCTGAACAGCCTGCTGATGGAGTACCCCGTCAGCCCGCTGGTCTCCGGACACGACTACCCGGACGACGCCGGGCGGCCGCGCTGGCACCTGCACCTGGCCGACAACTCCCCCACCGCCACCGCGCACTACACCGCGGTCGCCTGCATGGGCCTGGCCGTCCACCTGACCGAGCTGGGCGCCGACCGGCTCGGCATCTGCCAGGCCGCGCCCTGCCGCAACGCCTACCTGGACACCTCGACCAACCGCTCCCGCCGCTACTGCTCGGACCGCTGCGCGACCCGCGCCAACGTGGCCGCCTACCGGGCCCGCAAGCGCCAGGAGGCGGAGGCCGCGGGCCGGGCCTAGGCCCTCGCGAACCCAGGCCCCGGGAGGTCGAGGCCCCGGGAGTCCGGGCCCCAGGGCCTCAGACCTCCTCCACCCAGGCGCCGAGCCGGCGGGCCAGGCCCGGCACCCGGGCCAGCCGCGGGGTGAGCAGCAGCCGCTCCAGCCGGCGCCCCGGCGCCAGCCAGGCCGGGCTCGGGCTCAGCCGCAGCAGCACCCGGCCGAGCACCAGCTCGTCCGGGACGGCGCCGTAACTGCGGCTGTCGCTGTCCACCGGGCGGTTGTCCGACAGCAGCCACCAGCCCTTGGGCCGGCGCTCGGCGGCCCGCTTCACCACCAGCAGGTCCTGCTGGAACGGGTGCCGGAAGACCACCACCGCGCCCGGCCGGATCGGCGCGCCGTACCGGACCAGCAGCCGGTCGCCCTCGCGCAGGGTCGGGACCATCGACGGCCCCGCCACGTCGACCAGCCCGAACGGCAGCACGCCGCCCCGGTCCCCGGCTCCGACGTCCTCCGGTCGCGTGCTCCGCGCCACGACTCCTCCTCCCGCTCCGCCCGTACCCCAGTCTGCCGTACGGGCCGTCAGCGCTCCGATGTCCGGAATACCCCGGTTCCGGGTCCGTCTTTCGCCCTAGGCCCGCCGCCCGATCGCGAAACCGGGCGGGCGGAAGGGTAATCTCGGGCGCGGGAAGACGATCTAAGGAAGGACTCCCATGTTCTCTCGTCTGTTTGCACCGCGTGCCACCGCCCACGCCCACTGCGATCTGCCCTGCGGCGTGTACGACCCCGCGCAGGCCAAGCTCGAGGCCGAGTCCGTCAAGGCCACCCAGGAGAAGTACCAGGCCAACGAGGACCCGCACTTCCGCGCCCGCGCCATCATCATCAAGGAGCAGCGCGCCGAGGCCGTCAAGCACCACATCTCGGTGCTGTGGAGCGACTACTTCAAGGCCCCGCACTTCGAGAAGTACCCGCAGCTGCACCAGCTGATCAACGACACCCTGAAGGCCGCCTCGGCCGCCAAGGCGTCCACCGACCCGGCCACCGGCCAGGCCCTGCTGGACCTGATCGCCGAGGTCGACAAGATCTTCTGGGAGACCAAGCAGGCCTGAGCCTGACGCGTCGCCACCCGACCGCCCCCGTCCGGACCACCGGACGGGGGCGGTCGTGCGTTCACGCCCGATCCTCGAACGGTAAGGGTTGCCTGCCCTGAGTGGCTGTTATGCTGCCAGGGCGTCCGAGGGGGAAGTCCGGTGTGAATCCGGCGCTGACCCGCAACGGTGAGCACGGCCCGTACCAGCCCGTACGGCCGCGCCAGCCCGATCACCCTCGGCCGCCGAACTCCCGAGAACTCGCCGTGGACTGCGAGGGGAACGGCGCCCCGGCACGCCCCGGCCCGCGCCCGCCCCGGCGCACCCCCGGCCCGAGGCAAGGCGCACCCGTGAACCGCGCACCCGCAGACCGTGCAGTCGGCCCGCCCACTCGTCGCACACCCGTCGTCCCGCTCGCCGCCGGCCTCGGCGCCGCCCTCCTGCTCTCGCTGGTCTGCGGGGTCGCCCTCGGCTCCTCCGGGCTCGGCCTGCCCCGGGTGCTGCGGCTGCTGGGCGCCGGGCTGACGGGCGGTCGACTGGAGGCGGACGAGGCGGCCGCGTACGCGATCGTCTGGGAGATCCGGCTGCCGCGCACCGTACTGGCCGCCGTGGTCGGCGCCGGACTGGCCGCCTGCGGCGTCGCCGTCCAGGCCCTGGTGCGCAACGCGCTGGCCGACCCCTTCGTCCTCGGCATCTCCTCCGGCGCGGCCGTCGGCGCCAACGCCGTCCTGCTGTTCGGCGCCTTCGCCTCGCTCGGCGTGTGGGCGATCTCCGCCTCCGCCTTCGGCTCCGCCCTGGCCGCCATGACGCTGGTCTACCTCGCCGCCCGCACCGCGTTCGGGCTCACCCCGCTGCGCCTGGTGCTCACCGGCACGGCCCTGTCCTACGGGTTCTCCGCCGCCACCACCCTGATGGTCTTCGCCGCCGACCGCGGCGAGGCCGCCCGGGACGCCATGATGTGGCTGCTCGGCAGCCTCGGCGGCGCCACCTGGGGCTCGGTGCCGATCGCCGCCGTCACCGTCCTGGCCGGCCTCGCCCACCTGGCCTGCGCCGCCGGACGGCTGGACGCGCTCGCGATGGGCGACGAGACCTCCGCCTCGCTCGGCGTGGACCCGGACCGGCTGCGCCGCGAGCTGTTCGTGGTGACCGCCGCCGTCACCGGCACCGTGGTCGCGGTCAGCGGGGCGATCGGCTTCGTCGGGCTGCTGATGCCGCACCTGGCCCGGATGCTGGTCGGCGCCGGGCACCGCCGGGTGCTGGTGATCGCCCCGCTCGCCGGGGCCCTGCTGCTGGTCTGGGTGGACATCGCCTCGCGCACCCTGCTGGCGCCCGCCGAACTGCCCGTCGGGGTGTTCACCGCAGTGCTCGGCGTGCCCGCCTTCCTGCTGATGATGCGCCGCCGCGGCCAGTCCTTCGGAGGCACCCGGTGACCGACGTGACCGAGGCGGCCGCCGTGGCCGCGCACGCCCAGGACCTCGCCGTCGACGCCGTCTCGGTAGAGCCGGCCGGCACCCGACTGGTCCACGAGGTGAGCCTGGCGGCCGCCGCCGGACAGGTGGTCGGGCTCATCGGCCCGAACGGCAGCGGGAAGTCGACGCTGCTGCGCTGCGTCTACCGGGTGCTGAAGCCGGCCGGCGGCGCGGTCCGGCTGGCCGGCGACGACCTGCACGCCCTCACCGCCCGCGAGACGGCCCGCCGAGTGGCCGCACTGACCCAGGAGCACTCCGCCGAGTTCGACTTCACCGTCGCCGAGGTGGTCGCGATGGGCCGGCTGCCGCACCGCCGCGGCTTCGGCGCCCCCACCGACGGGGACGCGGAGCGCTGCGCCGAGGCGCTGCGCAAGGTCCGGGCCGGGCACCTGGCCGAGCGCGGCTTCCTGAGCCTGTCCGGGGGCGAGAAGCAGCGGGTGCTGTTCGCCCGCGCCCTGGTCCAGGAGCCGCGCCTGCTGGTGCTGGACGAACCCACCAACCACCTCGACATCGCCCACCAGTTGGAGGTGCTGGCGCTCGCCCGCGAGGCCGGCCCGACGGTGCTCACCGCGCTGCACGACCTCAACCTGGCGGCGGGTCACTGCGACCTGCTGTACGTGCTGCGGGCCGGCCGGATCGTCGCCTCCGGCACGCCCGAGGAGGTGCTCCGACCCGCCCTGCTGGCCGAGGTGTTCGGCGTCCGGGCCACCCCGGTGCGGCACCCGGAGAGCGGTGCCCTCCAGCTGCTGTTCGACCGTCTCGACCACCCCGTCTGATCCGCCCTCCCCTGCCCAGAGGAACCACCGTGCGCACCAAGGCCGTTGCCGCCACCGCCCTGCTCACCCTCGGACTCACCGCCTGCGGCGCCGAGATCGCCCCCAAGGAGACCGCCACCGCCTCCGCCCATTACCCGGTGGCGGTGGACAACTGCGGCGAGAAGCTCACCTTCGACCGGAAGCCCGCCCGGGTGGTGACCAACGACGTCAACATCACCGAGCTGATGCTCTCCCTGGGCCTCGCCGACCGGATGGCCGGCTACGTGATGCCCGACGACAAGGGGCAGATCGACAAGGTCGCCTGGAAGGACGGCTACCAGCAGACCACCTGGCTCTCCAAGAAGGTGCTCACCAAGGAGATCGCCCTGGACGCCAAGGCCGACCTGGTCTTCGCCGGCTGGCACTACGGCTTCGACGAGGGCAGCGGCGTCACCCCGCAGGCCTTCAAGGCGCTCGGCGTCGACTCGTACGTGCTCAGCGAGTCCTGCCGCACCGGCAGGGGCACCGTGCGCGGCGTGATGGACCCGCTGGAGGCGCTCTACATCGACCTGGCCAACCTCGGCGAGATCTTCGACGTCAAGGACCGCGCCGACAAGCTGATCGCCGACTTCAAGGCGCAGATCGCCGCCGTCCCGCAGCCCGAGCGCCACCCGTCCGTCTTCCTGTACGACAGCGGGCAGGACAAGCCGTACACCGCCGGGAAGTTCGCCGCCGCCAACGAGATCATCGCCAAGGCCGGCGGGACCAACATCATGGGCGACCTCGCCGACACCTGGGTCACGGCCGGCTGGGAGAGCGTGGTGGAGCGCGACCCCGAGGTGATCGTGATCAACGACTACGCGACGCCCGGGGCCGAGGAGAAGCGGCAGTTCCTCAAGTCCTTCCCGCCGCTGGCCGACGTCGCCGCGATCAGGAACGACCGGATCTTCGTCATGGACTACGTCGACCTGGTGGAGAGCCCGCGCAACCCGGCCGCGGTCGGCGCGCTGGCCGGGTACCTGCGCACCGTCCCGGCCCGCTGACCGGTCCCGCTCCCGCTCCTCCGGCCCCGGGCGGCCGGGCGTACGCTCAAGGTACGAGCCGACGGAACCCGACCGGAGGAGCGAGATCATGACCACCACGGCGACCCCCGCCGCCTTCGACACCCGCGCACTGCGCCAGGGCATCGAGCGCCGCGACGCCGAGACCCTCCTCGCGCTCTACGCGGAGGACGCCGAACTGCGCATGGTCGATCGCAAGACCCAGCCCAGCCACCCCCTGGTGATGCACGGGCGGGAGGAGATCGGCGCCATGCTGGACGACATCTACAGCCGCGAGATGACCCACAAGCTGGAACAGGTGGTGGTCCAGGGCGACCACGTCGCCTTCCTGGAGTCCTGCCGGTACCCGGACGGCGTCCGGGTGCTGATGTCCTCGATGGCCGGGCTGCGGGACGGGCGGATCGTCGACCAGACCTCCGTCCAGGCCTGGGACGAGACCGGTCCCGAGCAGTAGGCTCACTGGCATGATCCGCACCGCTGTCGCCACCGACGTCCCCGTCATCCACGCCATGATCCGCGAACTCGCGGACTACGAGCAGGCACTGCACGAGGCGAAGGCCACCGAGGAGCAGCTGCACCAGGCCCTGTTCGGCGAGAACCCGGCCCTGTTCGGGCTGATCGCCGAGGACGACACAACCGGTGAGCCGGTCGGCTTCGCGGTCTGGTTCCGCAACTTCTCGACCTGGCGCGGCACCCACGGGATCTACCTGGAGGACCTGTACGTCCGCCCGCAGTCCCGCGGCGGCGGCCACGGCAAGGCGCTGCTGCTGGAACTGGCCCGGATCGCCGTCGAGCGCGGCTACTCCCGGGTCGAGTGGTCGGTCCTGGACTGGAACCAGCCCTCGATCGACTTCTACAAGTCCATCGGCGCGGTGCCGATGGACGAGTGGACGGTGTACCGGCTCACCGACGAGGCGCTGGCCGACGCCGGACGGCGCTGAACGGCCCTCCGGAGTCCGGGGAAAGGGTCTGCCACCCTGCGTCGCAATGCCTTACCATGAGTAACTCCCGAACCGGGGTTGCGGAAGGCAGAGCGATGGCGGATCCGCCGCGCCGGCCCCCCTTCGGGGGTAGCAAGCGGTAACAAGCGGGGTACCAAAGAAGGCACGGCGCGTCGCCCAGGAGGCAAGGGTGTCCCAGATCGACGGCGATCTCGGTGTTCAGGACTTCGTGGAGGTCCGGCTGCCCGCAGCGGGGGCCTACCTCTCCGTCCTGCGAACAGCGACGGCCGGGTTGGCGGCCCGGCTGGACTTCACGCTCGACGAGATCGAGGACCTGCGGATCGCGGTCGACGAGGCCTGCGCCATCCTGCTCCAGCAGGCGGTGCCCGGCTCCGTCCTGTCCTGCGAGTTCCGGCTGGTCGGCGACTCGCTGAAGGTCACCGTCTCCGCCCCGACCACCGACGGCAAGGCCCCCGAGCGGGACACCTTCGCCTGGACGGTGCTCTCCGCCCTGGCCGGCGAGGTCGACTCCTCGGTCGGCGAGGACAACACCGTGTCGATCAGCCTGCACAAGAAGCGCGGCGGCTCCGCCGCCCACTAGCCGGGCGCCGAGCCGAACCGCACGACCGAGCAGCACCCGCGCAAGGGCCGTCCGCCGATCCCCGCCCCGGGGCCCGACGGACGGCTCCCGGTACCGCCGCCCACGCGGTACGACCAACGAGACGATTCCGGGGCCGCCGGCCCCGGTGCTCCCGGAACGGAACGGGGGAATGGCCGTGAGTGATCTGGACCGTACCGGCCTCGCGACGGCGGGACCTGCCGTACCGACCCAGGCGAGCGTTCCCGGCCTCGCCGCCAACGACGAAGCGCACCCGAAGGACGCCCAGCGGATGAGCCACCCCACCGAGCCGACGTCCGAGCCGACGCCTGCCGCCGTGCCCCCGCCGGACCCGGCGGACGGGACGGACCCGGCGGACGAGGCCGAGCTGCACGGCACCGTCCCCACCCAGGGCTCGCACCGCACCGGCGCCCCGGACCGGGAGGCCGCCCGCGCGCTGTTCGTCCGGCTGTCCGCGCTGCCCGAGGGCTCCCCGGAGCGGGTCGAGCTGCGCAACCAGCTGGTGCGGATGCACATCCCGCTGGTCGAGCACCTGGCCCGGCGCTTCCGCAACCGGGGCGAGCCGCTGGACGACCTGACCCAGGTCGCCACCATCGGCCTGATCAAGTCGGTGGACCGCTTCGACCACGAGCGCGGGGTCGAGTTCTCCACCTACGCGACGCCGACCATCGTCGGGGAGATCAAGCGGCACTTCCGCGACAAGGGCTGGGCGGTGCGCGTCCCGCGCAGGCTCCAGGAGCTGCGGCTGTCGCTCACCACGGCGACCAGCGAGCTCTCCCAGCGGCACGGCCGCTCCCCCACGGTGCACGAGCTGGCCGAGCACCTGGGGATCTCCGAGGAGGACGTCCTGGAGGGCCTGGAGTCCGCCAACGCGTACTCCACGCTGTCCCTGGACGTGCCGGACAGCGACGACGAGTCGCCGGCCGTCGCGGACACCCTGGGCGCCACCGACGAGGCGCTGGAGGGCGTCGAGTACCGCGAGTCGCTCAAGCCGCTGCTGGCCCAACTGCCGCCCCGGGAACAGAAGATCCTGGTGCTGCGGTTCTTCCGGAACATGACCCAGTCGCAGATCGCCGCCGAGGTGGGGATCTCCCAGATGCACGTGTCCCGGCTGCTCGCCCGGACCTTGGCACAGCTGCGGGAGAAGCTCCTGGTGGAGGAGTAGGACTGACGGCCGCTCAGCTCGGGCGGCCGCGCGTACGACTCCCGGCCCCGCGTGCCCCCGGCCCTGTGTGCCCTAGTCCTCGGACGGGGCGTACAGGGCCGCCGTCGACTTCGGGTTCAGCAGGCAGCCGATGCCCACCAGGCCGAGCACGCCGACCAGCGCGCCGACCGCGATCATCGCGCCGCCGCTCTCGACCATGTAGTAGGCGACCGGCAGGCAGATCGAGTTGGTCAGCACGGCCGGGCTGCGGCCCCAGCGGCGCTCCCTGAGCAGCGCGCGGGCGGCCAGCACCGGCAGCACGCCGAGCAGCACGATGACCGCTCCGCCGAACTCGTTCAGGGCGAGCTGCTTGGCCTGGCCGGACAGCGCGGACACCATGTCCGAGACGCCGACGAGGGCCAGCGCGACGCCCTCCAGGGCGGTGATGGCGGCGCCCAGCGTCAGGGAGGCCGGGCGCCCGGAGCCGGCCGAGGGTGCGGGGGCGGAGGTTTCTGCGGTCACTCCAGCAGGGTAGCCGCCGGTTGGTCCGTACCGACCCGTAGGCTTTCCCCATGCGCGCTCTCCTGGTCGTGAACCACAAGGCCACCACCACCAGTGGCCGGACCAGGGACGTCCTGATCCACGCCCTGCGCAGCGATCTCAAGCTGGAGGTCGCCGAGACCCAGTACCGGGGCCACGCGCGCGACCTGGCCCGCGAGGCGGCGGAGGACGGCACGGTCGACCTGGTGGTGGCGCTGGGCGGGGACGGCACCGTCAACGAGGTGGTGAACGGGCTGCTGGCGCACGGCCCGGGCGAGAAGGTCCCGCGACTGGCCGTGGTGCCGGGCGGTTCGACCAATGTGTTCGCCCGCGCGCTGGGCCTGCCCAACGACCCGGTGGAGGCCACCGGTGTCCTGTTGGACGCGCTGGAGCACGGCCGGGAGCGGCCGATCGGGCTGGGCAAGGCGATGACGGAGGGGCTGCCGGACCGCTGGTTCACCTTCACCGCCGGCCTCGGCTTCGACGCCGGGGTGGTCGGCCGGGTCGAGGCACAGCGACGGGCCGGGCGCAAGTCCACCCACGCCCTGTACGTCGGCCAGGCCCTGCGGCACTACTTCACCCAGCGTGAGCAGCGCCGTTCCGGCCCGGTCTCCCTTGAGCTGCCTGGCCGCGAGCGGGTTTCGGGTCTGGTCCTGTCGATAGTCAGCAACACCTCGCCGTGGACCTTCCTCGGCAACCGTCCGGTCTACCCCTCACCGCTCGCCTCCTTCGACACGGATCTGGACGTCTTCGGCATCACCCGGATGACGGCGTTCGGCACGGCTCGAACGGTCCGTCAGATCCTGCGGTCGTACGCGCCTTCGAGCGACGGCGCCCCTCCGGCCGGTCCCTCCGGGAAGCACGTCGTCTCCTATCACGACGTCAGACACTTCACCTTGGTTTCGGAGGAAGCGGCCCCGTTCCAGGTCGACGGGGACCATCTTGGAGACAGGAGTCGCGTCAGTTTCACAGGCGTACGGCGGGCACTGCGTGTGATTGTGTGACTGGAAGGGGGGTTCCTCCTTCTTCTCGAACGCACAAGCCCCCTTCACTCCATAGAAGTACTGGCTGTGAGCTAGGCGACACCGAAGAATCCAAAATTCCTCCCCGAAGGGGGTTGTATCCGAGCCCGAGGTTTGCGAACCTCTACATGGCGATCGGGACACATCGCAGCGACGGCAACTCCGGAACCACAGGAGCGCCGACCGCGGTTCGTCCCTCGAATCGCCGAATCCCCTCAGCACAGACCACCCGGGCCCGGCGGGCCTTTGGTCTCTTTTGCTGTTGCGGGATTCGTGAAAGCGTTCACATTCACAAGCCATTCGATTATGCCGATCGGGCCACCCCCCGCGGCAGGAGGAGTTGGACGACCATGGACTGGCGCCACCGCGCTGTCTGCCGCGAAGAGGACCCGGAGCTGTTCTTCCCGATCGGGAACACCGGTCCTGCTCTGCTGCAGATCGAGGAAGCCAAGGCCGTGTGCCGCCGCTGTCCGGTGATGGAGCAGTGCCTCCAGTGGGCGCTCGAGACCGGCCAGGACGCCGGCGTCTGGGGCGGCATGAGCGAGGACGAGCGTCGCGCGATGAAGCGCCGCGCCGCCCGCAACCGCGCCCGCACCGCCTGATCGCCCGCGATCACACGCCGTAGCACCAGCAGCAACGCAGTACCGATCGACACATGATCAAAGGCTTCCCTGCACCTCCTGGTGAAGCCTTCCGTACAAAGGACCTCGCCCAGCCAGGTCCCGCGACACCGGACCCGCCCAGGCACTTGATACTGTTCACTTAGAGCAATATCGTGGAGCCGTGGCGCTCACCGTGTGCAACGCACCGGCGAGGTGTCGCACCACCCAGAGCCCCCGCTCCGGCCGACTCCCCCCGACGGCCGGAACGGGTTGAGAGGCCCTGTCGACCCACCCCCCCGGTCGACAGGGCCTCGTTTCTGTTTCCGCCTCCCGGTTGCGCACCCAGTTGCGCACCTGCTTCCGCACGCCGGTGCGTGGAGCGTGCACCCGGCGCTTCCGCCGCGTACACGCCCCCGCCACGCACCTTCGCGCACGTCCCACACTTTCGTGCACGCCGCACACCTTCGCGCACTTCGCGCGGCCTCAGCGGACCGGGATCTCCAGGACCACCTTGGTCCCGCCGTTCGGGCCGGCCACCATGTCGAAGGTGCCGCCGAGCTCACCGGTGGCCAGCGTCCGGACGATCTGCAGCCCGAGGTTGCCCGCCGTCTTCGGGTCGAACCCCTCAGGCATGCCGCGGCCGTCGTCCTGCACCGTGATCAGCAGGTACTCCTCCGGCCGGGCGCCGCCGTTCCAGCTGTCCGACCAGCCCTTCCCGGTCGCCGGGGCCCGGCCGCGCAGCGCGCTGACCTCCAGGTTCCCGGAGGCGGTCGGGCCGAACGCGTGCTCCAGGGCGTTCTGGAGCAGTTCGGTCAGCACCATCGACAGGGGGGTCGCCACCTCGGCGGACAGGATGCCGAAGCTGCCGGTGCGGCGGGTCGCCACCCGGCCGTCCTGGGACAGCTCCATCACCATCGCCAGCACCCGGTCGGCGATCTCGTCGAAGGCCACCTGCTCGTCCAGCGCCTGGGAGAGCGTCTCGTGCACGATCGCGATCGAGCCGACCCGGCGCACCGCCTCGTCCAGCGCGGCCCGGCCGGACTCCGAGTCCATCCGGCGGGACTGCAGCCGCAGCAGGGCCGCGACGGTCTGGAGGTTGTTCTTCACCCGGTGGTGGATCTCCCGGATGGTGGCGTCCTTGGTCATCAGCTCGCGGTCCCGGCGGCGCAGCTCGGTGACGTCCCGGCACAGCACCAGCGAACCCGTCAGAGTGCCCTTGGGCTTGAGCGGGATCGCCCGCAGGGTCACCACTCCCCCCTGCGCCTCGACCTCGGTCTGCCGGGGCGCCCAGCCGCTCGCCAGCTTCACCAGCGCCTCGTGGACGGCCGAGCGGGACGGCGGGGCGAGGTCGGCGGTGGCCCGGCCGAGGTGGCTGCCGACCAGGTCGGTGGTGAGGCCGAGCCGGTGGTAGGCGGAGAGGGCGTTGGGGCTGGCGTAGGTGACGATGCCGTCCGCGTCCAGCCGGATCAGGCCGTCGCCGACCCGGGGCGCGGCGTCCATGTCGGCCTGCTCGACGTCGGGGAACGGGAAGGAGCCGGCCGCGATCATCTGGGCCAGGTCGGAGGCGCTCTGGAGGTAGGTGAGCTCCAGCCGGCTCGGGGTGCGGACGGTCAGCAGGTTGGTGTTGCGGGCGATCACGCCCAGCACCTTGCCCTCGCGCCGGACCGGGATCGACTCGACCCGGACCGGGACCTCCTCGCGCCACTCCGGGTCGCCCTCGCGCACGATCCGGCCCTCGTCGAAGGCGGCGTCCAGCAGCGGGCGGCGGCCCCGCGGGACGAGGTGGCCGACCATGTCGTCCTGGTAGGAGGTGGGCCCGGTGTTGGGCCGCATCTGCGCCACCGAGACGTAGCGGATGCCGTCCCAGGTGGGGATCCACAGCACCAGGTCGGCGAAGGAGAGGTCGGAGAGCAGCTGCCACTCCGAGACCAGGTGGTGGAGCCATTCCACGTCGGCCCCGGTGAGGGTGGTGTGGCGGCGGACGAGTTCGTTCAGCGAGGGCACATGGCGAGCGTATCGCCGCCGGTCCCGGCGGGGCGCGGCGGACCTGTGAGCGGGCCTGCGGGTACGCCTGCGGGAGGGCCAGGGCGAGTCCGGCGGGAGGCCCGGCGCCGGGCCCTGCCACCCCCGGAGTTGTTTAGACCAATTTTCCGAGAGGCCTGGACAACCGAGATTGGTCTAGTCCACAATGAAAGAGCACCAAGGAGAGGCCCCCGCGCAACTGCCCTGACCGCGCGCGACCCCTCCTCGGTCGGACGCCGCAGATCGAGGACCCCGCACAGTTCTCGATCGACTCCGGCGCCCGACGACAGCTCCGGGCTGCGGTGCCGCACGGGTTGAGGGTCCCGTGTCGGCGCCGTGGCCCGTAGTGCTTTCCACCCCCGGAACCACCTGCCCGCCGCTCAGGAAGTCGGCCCCCGGTCCACAGACCTGTGGACCGGGGGCCGACTCCTCGCCCGGGGTGGGGTCAGGGCCCGCCTCCCGGATCCTTTCCGGGGCCGACGGAATCCAAGAGACGGGCCTACCGCGTCTCGGTGACCTTGGCCAGGGCGCGCGGGGCGTCCGGGTCCTGGCCGCGGGCGATGGTGACCTCGTAGGCCAGCAGCTGCAGCGGCAGGATCTCCAGGATCGGCTGCACCTCCTCGGGTACGCCGGTCGGCAGCGCGAAGCCCGCCGAGGCCGCGTCCACCTGCGCCTGCCGGCCGACCACCACCAGGTCCGCGCCGCGCCCGCGCAGGCGGTCCAGCACCGGCTGGAGGGCCTCGCCGCCCTTGCCGTCCGGGACGATCGCGATGACCGGCGAGACGTTGTCCACCATGGCCAGCGGACCGTGCAGCAGGTCCGCGCCGGAGAACGGGGTGGCCGGGATGTAGGTGGTCTCCATCAGCTTGAGCGCCGCCTCGCGGGCGGTCGGGTAGCCGTAGCCGCGCGAGGTGATCACCAGGCGCTGGGCGAAGCGGTAGCGCTCCGCCAGCGCCTTCACCTCGGCCCCGCGCGCCAGCACCCCGGCGGCCAGCGCCGGCAGCCCCTCGGCGGCCGAGCCTCCCCCAGCCTTCGGCAGGGGGTACCCCCATGCCCCCGCGAGGCCCTCGACCAGCAGGTAGAGCGCCAGCAGCTCGGCGGTGTAGGTCTTGGTGGCCGGCAGCGCCTTCTCCGGGCCGGCCAGCACGTCGATGTGGAACTCGGAGACCTCGGCCAGCGGCGAGGCGGCGTTGTTGGTCACCGCGAGGGTGATGGCGCCGGCCTCGCGGGCGGCCTTGGTGGAGGCCACCAGGTCGGGCGAGCCGCCGGACTGGCTGACGGTGACGACCAGGACGTCGGTGAGGTCCGGCTTGGCCCCGTACGCGGTGGTGGTGGACATCGAGGTCAGTCCGGCCGGCTTGCCCAGCAGGATCTCGATCAGGTACTTGGCGTACAGCGCGGCGTTGTCGGACGTGCCGCGCGCGGTGAGCAGGACGAACCGCGGCTTGCGGGCGGCGATCTGCGCGGCGACCTCGCGGATCTTCGGGGCACCCTCGTCGAGGATGCGCTGGAGGACGGCCGGCTGCTCGGCCATCTCCGCCGCCATGATCCGGCCGGGGACGGGAACAGTCTGCGGGTCGGACATCTGGGTCTGCCTCCGATGAGACGCTTCGACCCCGCCCGGGCGGCTGCCCGGCGGGGACCTCCACGGCGGCGAGTCCGCACACTCGCTGCGGTACTTCGTGCGGCAATCCTACGGTCGCACCTGCCGCCGGGCACTCCGTCCGCGCACCCCGCGCGGACGGACGCGCCCCTCCGGAGGCCGGACGGACGTGCCCCTCCGGAGGCCGGAGGGGCACACCGCGACGGGCCGCGACGGAAGGTCAGGACGCCTTGTTGATCAGCTGGTCGATCGCGGCGTCGGCCTCCTTGGTGGCCTGGTCCACCGACTTGCCCTTGAGGATCGAGGCCAGCATGTCCGGGATGATCTTCTGCTTCTCGATCGCGCCCCAGCCGGGTGCCAGCGGGGTGAACCAGGCGTCCGGGACGGCGTTGGCCGCGGCGGCGGTGGTCGGCTTGTTCTTCAACGGGTTCAGCTGGGTCAGGTTGTTCGGCAGGATGTCCTTGTCGGCCAGCGCCTGCTGGGACTTGGTGCCGGTGAACATCCGGATCCAGTCGGTGGCCGCCGCCGCCTGCTGGGACTTGGCGGTGAGGGCGAGGTCGGAGCCGCCGATGAAGGTCGGCAGCGGCTTGCCGTCCGGGCCGGGCATGGTGGCCACCTTGACGGCGTCCTTGAGGCTCGGGTCGCCGGTGACCGGCGCGGTGACGCTGGCCGCCTCGTAGCCGTTGCCGTAGAAGGACGCGGCGTGCCCGCGGGCCATCGACTCGAACTGGTTCTGCTCGTTGACCGTCAGGTCGCCCTTGTTGTACTTGCGCACCAGGTCGACGAAGTGGGCTATGCCCTGCTGGGACTTGGGGTCGTGCAGGGTGCCGTGCCAGTTGCCGGAGCCGTCGAACTTGGCGATGGCGCCGCCGTACGCGGCCACGTAGCTCATCGCGGCGTACCAGTACGGGCCGGGCAGGTACAGCGGGGAGAAGGTCTTGTCGGCCTTGTTCCGTTCCGCGATCTTGTCCAGCGCGGTCAGCAGCTCCGTCTCCGTCTTCGGGAAGTCGGCGCTGCCGGTGGCCTGCTGGAAGGCGGTGGAGTTGTAGATGGCGACCCGGGAGCCGGCGTAGTAGGGCACGCACCAGAGCTTGTCCTGGTACGTGCAGGTGTTGGCGAGCGCCTTGATCCAGCTGTCGGAGTTGTCGAAGGTGCCGCGGTCCACCGGGGCCAGCGCGCCGGAGAGCACGTACTTCATGGTCTCGGTGTTGCCCAGCTCGACCACGTCGGGGGCGCTGCCGTCGGCGATGGCCTTGTCGAGCTTGCCGACCTTGTCGGCCCAACCCTGGTAGACGAGCTTGAGGCTGATGTTCGGGTACTTCGCCGCGAACTCGTCGTTGACCCGCTGGACCAGGTCCGGCCAGTTCTTCTGGGCGTCGTCCATCAGCCAGACGGTGACGGTGCCGGCGGCGCCCTTCGCGTCCGCGGAGCCGGCGGGAACGCCGCCGCCCGCGGGCTTCGCGGTCGAGGAACAGGCCGTCAGACCGACCGCCAGTGCCATGGTCCCGAGCGTCGAGATGAGCTGACGCTTCTTCACGCCATCCTCCGAGGGTTGTAGAGCCGTGTTGCCCGCCGGCAGCGTGATTGGCGTCGCCCGTGGCGGAGGGTCCGGACAGGGGGCGGCGAAGAGCTTCGGGGAGGGCCGATACCACATCCGGCGAGGTTGAATCTCGAACCGGATGACTGGACTCTGGCCTAGACCATAGGTGGTGTCAACGACCAAAAGCACTACTCGGGGCGGCCGTTGCAGAGCTGTTGTACCGCGTGGCGGCCAGTCGCCGTTCCGTCACCCCAAGTGAATCTTAAGGTGGATTTAAGGCCTGCTTGAGGGAACACGGTCACCCGGAGGATCCGCAGGTCGACGCCGGGGAAACGGAACGGGCCCGCCATGCGACATGCGCATGGCGGGCCCGTGGGCCGACGCCCACCGGACACGGCCGGTGACGCCTCGTCGGTCGGTTCAGCCGACCGCTCCCGGCTGTCCGGTGAGGACCTCCACGGCCGCCAGTCCGCAGACCCGGGCGGCGCCGTGGGTGGCGATGTGGAGGGCGCCGACCGGTTCGGACTGGGGCAGGCCCATCTCGACCACGGCGGCGTCCGGCCTGGCCGCCACCAGGCGGCCCAGCGCGGCGGACATCCAGGCGTGCCGGTGCGCGTCCCGGACCACCAGCACCAGGCGGCGGCCCTCGGCGCCGGCCACCAGCTCGCCGACCAGGGCGTCCAGCAGCTCCGGCGCGGCCTCGGCCGCCGACACCTCGCGGGTGCGGGTGCCGGGGAAGCGGTCGGCCAGCATGCCGGCCACACCCCACGGGGTGACGTCGCCGACCGCGATGTTCGGCTCGTCCGAGAACGAGGCCACGTACGGGCGCTCGCTCACCGGGGGCACCGCCAGGCCCGGCGCCCGGACCACCCGGAGCGCCCGGCGCGCGGCCCGCAGGCCGACCGCCAGGTCCGGCTCGATCCGCTCGCCCTGGGCCGCGATCCGGCCCCAACTGCCCAGCGCCCGGACCCGCTCGGCGGCGTCCGCCAGTCGCTCCTCGGCCAGCCGGCCGGAGCGCACGCCCGCCACGATGGCGTCGCGCAGCATCAGCACGGTCTCCTCGTCGGCGAGCCCGCCGCCGACGCAGATCGCGTCCGCGCCGGCCGCCAGGGCCAGCACGGTGCCCTCGCCCATCCCGAAGGTGTCGGCGATGGCGCCCATCTCGATGGCGTCGCTGACGATCAGGCCCTGGTAGCCCAGGCCGCCGTCGGCCGGGGCCGCCCGCAGCAGGTCGCGCAGCACGGCCGGGCTCAGGGTGGCGGGCAGCTTCGGGTCCAGCGCCGGGATCATGATGTGGGCGGTCATCACGGCCTTGGTGCCGGCCGCGATCGCCGCCTGGAAGGGGATCAGGTCGCGGGCCCGCAGCACGTCCAGGTCGACGTCGATGACCGGCAGACCGTGGTGCGAGTCCACCGCGGTGTCGCCGTGGCCCGGGAAGTGCTTGGAGCAGGCGGCCACGCCGGCCGACTGCAGGCCCTCGACCCAGGCGGCGGTGTGCCGGGCGCACAGCTCGGGGTCGGCGCCGAAGGAGCGGACCCCGATGACCGGGTTGCGCGGGTTGGAGTTGACGTCCGCGGTGGGCGCCCAGTTGTAGTTGACGCCGGCCGCGGCCAGCGCCCGGCCCAGCTCGCGGGCGACGTCCCGGGTCAGCACCGGGTCGTCGATCGCGCCGAGCGCGAGGTTGCCGGGCCAGGACGAGCCGGAGCCCGCCTCCAGCCGGGTGACGTCACCGCTCTCCTCGTCGATGGCGATCAGCAGGTCGGGGTTCTCGGCGCGCAGCGCCCCGGTGAGCGCGGACAGCTGGCCGAGGTCGACCACGTTGCGGTCGAACAGCGCGACCGAGCCGAGGCCCGCGGCGAGGTGGCGGCGCAGCCACTCCGGCGGCTCGGTGCCGACGAAGCCGGGCTGGAGGACGGTCAGGGCGTCGCGGTGCAGCTGGTCGCTGTCCGGCACGGTGGGAACGAGGATGCTCACGTGGACTCAGCCCTTCACGGCGCCGTCGGTCAGTCCGTTGACCGCCTTGCGCTGCAGGAAGATGAACAGGATCAGGATCGGTACGGCGAACAGGGTCGACGCGGCCATGGTCGCGCCCCAGTCGGTGCCGAACGCGGTCTGGAACGAGGACAGCCAGAGCGGGAGGGTCTGCGCCGCCTCCTTCTTGTTCAGCATGTTGACCAGCGGGAACTCGTTCCACGCGGTGATGAAGCCGAACAGCGAGGTCGACATCAGGCCGGGGGCGAGCAGCGGGAAGATCACCTTCACGAAGGCCTGGGTGCGGGTGCAGCCGTCCACCATGGCCGACTCCTCCAGTTCCTTCGGCACGGCGGCGATGAAGCCGCGCAGCGTCCAGATCGTGAAGGGCAGCACCATCATCAGGTAGAAGGCGGTCAGCGGCACCAGGCTGTTGAGCATGTCGTTGTCGCGGACGATCAGGTACGCCGCGATGACCATGACCTCCCAGGGCGCCATCTGGGCGGCCATCACGACCAGGACGAAGCCCTTGCGGCCGCGGAAGCGCATCCGGGCGATCGCGAAGGCGGCCAGGGTGGCGATCACCAGCGAGCCGAGCACCGCGCCGACGGTGACGATCAGGCTGTTGGTGACGTACGTCCAGAAGTGCGGGACGTGCACGGCGCGGTCGAAGTGCTCGAACGTGCCGTTCAGCGGCAGGAAGACGGGGTCCCGGCTGACGATGTCCTTGTTCTGCTTGAACGCCGTCGTGAACATCCAGTAGACGGGGAACAGGAAGAAGACGAAGAGGACGACCGCGATCAGGTTCGGCCAGGTGCGTCCGATGAGCGAGCGCCTCACAGCTCGTCCTCCTGCTTGAGAATGATGCGGAAGTAGTAGGCCATCAGCGCGGCCAGCATCAGGATGGTGAGCACCGCGATCGCGGAGCCGACGCCGAAGCGCTGGGAGCCGATGCCCTCGAGGAAGGCGTGCACCGGCAGGGTGCGGGTCAGGCCGTCCGGCCCGCCCTTGTTGATCAGGTAGACCTGGGTGAAGGCCTTGAACACCCAGATGACCTCCAGGAAGGTCGTGGCCAGGAGGAAGGGCTTCATGATCGGGAAGATCACCGCGCTCCAGATCTTGCCCGAGCCGGCGCCGTCCATCCGGGCGGCCTCGTAGAGCTCCTTGGGGATCGTGGTCAGGCCCGCGTACATGTTGAACGCCACGAACGGGACCGACTGCCACACGATCAGCAGGATGATCACGAAGAAGGTGGAGTACTGGCCGCCGGTCCAGTTGAAGTGGGCCATGGAGTGCCAGCCCAGCTTGTCCAGGAACCAGTTGACGACGCCGAAGTTCTGGTCGAAGAGCCAGGTGTAGACGGTGGTCGCGGCGACCACCGGCATCGCCCAGGCCAGCAGCAGGGCGACCGAGAGCGCCAGCCGCATCCACTTGCCGAGGGTGTTGAGCAGCAGGCCGATCAGCGTGCCGAACACCATGATCAGCACGACGTTGACCGCCGTGAAGACCACCGTGCGCAGGGTGATCGTCCAGAACTCCGAGCCGGAGAGCTGGTCCGTGTAGTTGCCGAAGCCGTTCCACTCGGTCAGGTGCTGGATGAACTGCCGCTTGTTGAGGTTCTGGAACGACACCACGGCCGTCTCGACCAACGGCCAGAGCAGCAGGACGAGGGTCACCGCGATGGCCGGCAGCAGCAGCAGGTACGGGGCGAACCTGGACGCCACGCCGGGCCCGTCCGACGGTCTGCCGCCCCTGCTCGGGGTGCGCTCGGCACCGGGGGTGGTGGGCGTGGACGCCACCACGGACTTCGTTGGCTCCGGGGACTGTGTCTGCACCCGTTCCGACTGCGCAGCCATCGCTCTCTCTTCCTTGCAAACCCGACCACGACGGAAGGCGCCGCCCACCGGCCCCCCGCCGGGAGCCGGTGAGCGACGCCGCTCGACTGCCTTACTGCTTCTGGTTGAGACGCTTCGCGATCTCGTCGTCGGCCTTCTTGGCCGCGGCGGCGTAGTCGCCGGTCAGCGCCGAGGTCAGGAAGTCCTTGATCGGGTTCGGCTCGTTCTCGACGTTGGTCCAGGTCGGGACGTTCGGGGTGGTCGCACCGTTGGCGGAGGCCGGCAGGGCGGCCTTGGCGAAGTCGCCGGTGACCTTGTCGTTGAGCGCGACCTTGTTCGGGATGAGGCCGGACGAGGCGATCATGCCCTCGTTCTTGTCGCTCATGGCGATCTTCAGGAAGCCCTTGGCGAGCTCGGGGTTCTTGCTCTGCTGGGCGATCGCCAGGTTCGAGCCGCCGAGGAAGACGCTGGACGGCTTGTCCGCGGTCTTGCCGGGGAGGGCGAAGTAACCGATCTTGTCGGCCGCCAGCTCCTCGGGCTTCGGGACCTCCCAGCCGAGGCCGATGATGGTGCCGATGTCACCCTTGGCGAAGACGTCCTTCTGCTGCGGGGTGGCCTCGTCCTTGTCCTTCGGGGCGGTGGCCGAGTAGCTCTGCAGCTTCTTGTAGGTCTCGAACGCCTTCTGGCCCTCGGGGCTCGACAGGCCGCCGACCCACTTGTCGCCGTCCTTCTTGGCGAGCTTGCCGCCCTCGCTCTGCAGCAGGCCGAAGTAGACGTACCACTCCTGGCCCGGCATGTAGAGGGCGTCGTTGACGCCGGGGACGGCCTTGACCTTGTCCAGGTCCTGGTACAGCTCGTCCAGGGTCTTCGGCGGGGCGGCGATGCCGGCCTTGGTCCAGATGTCCTTGTTGTAGGTCACCACGCGGTTGGTGAAGTACCACGGGGCGGCGTACTGCTTGCCCTCGATGATCGAGGACTCGCTCAGGTTGGCGGCCCAGTCGGCGCCGCCCAGGTCGGCCTTGTCCTTGGTGATGTCGAGCAGACCACCGGTGGCCGCGTAACCCGCGGTCTGGGTGTTGCCGATCTCCAGGACGTCCACCGAACCCTCGGAGAGGGCGGCGGTGACCTTCTGGCCGATGCCGTTCCACTTCTGGGTCTGGATCTCCAGCTTGGCACCCGGGTAGGCGGCGGCGAAGTCCGCCTTGACGCTGTCCTCCCAGCCCTTGGGGGCCGAGCCGTCCATCAGCCACACGGTGAGGGTCTTGCCGTCGTAGTTCTTGGCCGCCGAGGAGGAACCGCCCTCCTTCTTGTCGTCCGAGCCGCAAGCCGCCACACCGACGACCATTGCTGCGACGCCGACCGCCGCGATGAGCTGACGCTTCACGCCATCCTCCTGAGGGATGCCTGGGTTGCCCCCGTCGGGCGGCAGCGGCAGACCCACACAAAGCGGGGGGAATGGTGCCGCGGACCCTTCGAACGGGTGGGGGATTCATAGTTACCGGCCTAGTGGTGTAGACCAGCTGCCTGGAGCTTGGCCTAGACCAATGGGCCTGTCAACGGCTGTTCGACCGTTCTCGACCACCCGTTATCAAGCCGACACCGCACATCGTTCATCGCGTGATGAGGTATTCGTTCCGTAGCCATACATGCAACGATGTGAGCCGTTAACGATGAGGCGGGGTCAGCGAGGACCTCGCGAGAAGCGGGAGAACAGGTCCGATGAGCAGCGACGGGGGATCCACCGCCCAGGTCAACGACCCCGAGGTGAACAACCTCCCGACGCAGGCCGGAACCGATCCGACCGCGCGCGTCCCCAAGTACTACGGCCTGAAGCGGCACCTGCTGCAGCTCACCGAGACCCAGCCCGCCGGCACCCCGGTGCCGCCCGAGCGGGCGCTGGCCGCCCAGTTCGACACCTCGCGCACCACCGTGCGCCAGGCCCTCCAGGAGCTGGTCGTCGAGGGCCGTCTGGAGCGCATCCAGGGCAAGGGCACCTTCGTCGCCAAGCCCAAGGTCGCCCAGGCCCTCCAGCTGACCTCCTACACCGAGGACATGCGCGCCCAGGGCCTGGAGCCCGCGTCCCGGCTGATCGAGATCGGCTACATCACCGCCGACGACCGGCTCGCTCCGCTGCTCGACATCAAGCCGGGCGGCCGGGTGCTGCGGATCGAGCGCCTGCGGCTGGCCAACGGCGACCCGATGGCCATCGAGGTCGCCCACCTGTCCGCCAAGCGCTTCCCGGCCCTGCGCCGCAACCTGGCCAAGCACAACTCGCTCTACGCGGCGCTGCGCGAGGTGTACGGGGTCACCGTGGCCGAGGCCGAGGAGACCATCGAGACCACCCTGGCCAACCCGCGCGAGGCCGGCCTGCTCGGCTCCGACCTCGGCCTGCCGATGCTCCAGCTCTCCCGGCACTCCTTCGACGCCGAGGGCGAGCCGGTCGAGTGGGTCCGCTCGATCTACCGCGGGGACCGCTACAAGTTCATCACCCGGCTGAAGCGTCCGGAGTAGCCGCACCCCCCCCACCGCACTTCGGGCACCGGCGCGCGCGACCCGCGCGCCGGTGCCCTTCGCGTTCCGTGACGGCCTCTCCGGGTCCCGCGCCGGCTGCGCCTCTCCGCCGTACCTCCGCCGCGCTCCCGCCGTGCCTCCGCCGCGCTTCCGCCGCATTTCCGCCGCATTTCCGCCGCCCCGACGGCGGACATCGGCCGCTCGCGTCCGACTGGTGGGAAGTTGCGTCAATTCCGGTGACATGGATCACCCCATGCTCTAGATTGCGCAGCCGTACAGACCTGACTGCCGATCACCGATGGTGCTGCTCGGCGGGCCCGTACGGCGCTCGGCGCCGACCGGGCTGCGGCGCCGACGGGGAACCCTCCGGAGCGGAGCCGAAGATGCCGTCTGATCCCCTCACCGTCGAAGATGTCATGCCCGAGCCAGCCGGGAGGCCCGTCCCGGCGGTGACGCCCGAACGGGTGCTGGCCGGCCTGGCCCTGCTCGTGCCGATCGTCGCGATGCTCTGGGTGTCCTCGTACGACAAGAGCGACCCGGCGGCGGCCGGCATGCCGTTCTTCTACTGGTACCAGCTGCTCTGGGTGCCGGTGTCGGCCGTGTTCACCGTCGCCGCCTACCTGCTGATCAACCGGGACGAGAAGGCCCGCAAGGCGGCCCGGAAGGGCGGTGCGCGATGAAGGACGTCAACGTGCCGGCCCTCGTGGTCTTCGTGCTGTTCTTCGCCCTGGTCACGGTGATGGGCTTCCTCGCCTCGCGCTGGCGCCGCGCGGACAACGCGGCGCACCTGGACGAGTGGGGCCTGGGCGGGCGCAGCTTCGGCACCTGGGTGACCTGGTTCCTGCTCGGCGGCGACCTCTACACCGCGTACACCTTCGTCGCCGTCCCGGCGGCGGTGTACGCGACCGGCGCGGCCGGCTTCTTCGCGGTGCCGTACACGATCATCGCCTACCCGCTGGTCTTCCTCTTCCTGCCCCGGCTCTGGTCGGTCTCCCGGGTGCACGGCTACGTGACCCCGGCCGACTTCGTGCGCGGCCGGTACGGCTCGCGGCCGCTGTCGCTGGTGGTCGCGCTCACCGGCATCCTGGCCACCATGCCGTACATCGCCCTGCAACTCGTGGGCATCCAGGCCGTGTTGGACGTGCTGGGGGTCGGCGGTGGGGAGAACGCCAACTGGTTCGTCAAGGACCTGCCGCTGTTCATCGCCTTCGGCGTGCTGGCCGCCTACACCTACTCCTCCGGCCTGCGCGCCCCGGCGCTGATCGCCTTCGTCAAGGACGCCCTGGTCTACATCGTGATCATCGTCGCGGTGATCTACATCCCGATCCGGCTCGGCGGCTACGGGCACATCTTCGAAGCCACCGCCCAGCACTTCAAGGAGGCCAAGGCCGGCTCGCTGACCATCCCCGAGAACAAGCAGTGGACGTACGCCACGCTCGCCCTCGGCTCGGCGATGGCGCTGTTCATGTACCCGCACTCGGTGACCGGCGTGCTGGCCTCCAAGTCCCGCAACACCGTGCGCCGCAACATGGCGATCATGCCCGCCTACTCGCTGATGCTGGGCCTGCTGGCGCTGCTCGGCTTCATGGCGGTCGCGGCGGGCGTCGGCAAGGGCGTCAAGGGCTACAACTCCCAGCTGTCGGTGCCCCAGCTGTTCGCGAACATGTTCCCGGACTGGTTCACCGGCGTGGCCTTCGCCGCGATCGGCATCGGCGCGCTGGTGCCGGCCGCCATCATGTCCATCGCGGCGGCCAACCTGTTCACCCGCAACGTCTACAAGGAGTGGCTCAAGCCCGCCGCCACCCCCGCCGACGAGACCCGGGTCGCCAAGCTGGTCTCGCTGCTGGTGAAGGTCGGCGCGCTGGTCTTCGTGCTCGGCATGGACAAGCAGGCCGCGATCAACCTCCAGCTGCTGGGCGGCCTGTGGATCCTGCAGACCTTCGTGTCGATCGTCGGCGGCCTGTTCACCCGCTGGTTCCACCACTGGGCGCTGTTCGCCGGCTGGGCGGCCGGCATGGTGTACGGCACCTGGAAGGCGTACGGGATCGCCAGCCCCGCCACCAAGCACTTCGGCGGCAACTCGGCCGAGATCCCCGGCATCGGCGAGATCGGCTACATCGGCCTGACCGCCTTCGCGCTCAACCTGATCGTCTCCGTGGTGCTCACCCTGGTGCTGCGGGCGGCCAAGGCGCCGGAGCTCCCGGACGAGACCAAGCCGTCCGACTACAGCGCCGAAGCCGGCGACGACGAGCTGAAGAACGCGCCGGAGCCCGTAGCGGCGCACTGATTGGCGCGGTACGCGCCCTGTGATCGCGCCGCCTTCTCCGTGAACACTGGAGAAGGCGGCGCGATCATATGTATGAACAGGCGTGCACGCCGGGCACCACCAGACCGGACCGGCATCCGGCCGGGACCTGATCGACCACGGGGAGCTCGCGGCCATGGCAGAACTCGGCACCACCCTCAACGGCCAGCACCAGTCCACCCAGAGCCAGCACCACCACGCCACCACGCAGGGCCAGCACGGCACCGCCCCGGGCCAGCACGGCGCCGGCCACGGCCAGCACACCGGCGTTCACGGGCAGCACGCCGCCGCCCACCGCCCGCCGACGGCCGGCCGGCTGCCGTCCGTGCTGATCGCCACCCGGCACGGGGAGTCCACCGCCAACGTCGAGTTCCAGCTCGCCGAGGCCGTCGGCGCCCTCAGCGTCCCGATCAGCTGCCGCGACGCCGACATCCCGCTGTCGCTGAACGGCCGGCGGCAGGCCCAGGCGCTCGGCCACTGGTGGGCCGCTCTGCCCAGCGCCGACCGCCCGCGCAGCGTCTGGTGCTCGCCGTACGTGCGCACCGCCGAGACCGCCCGGATCGCGCTCGCCCAGGCCGCCGGGCTCGGCGCCGTCCCGGTCACCCTGGCCGTCCGCTACGACGAGCGGCTGCGCGACCGCGAGCTCGGCGTCCTGGAGATGCTGCCCAAGGCCGCGATCGAGGCCAAGCACCCGGAGGAGGCGGCCCGGCGGCGCAAGATGGGCGAGCTGTACTACCGCCCGCCGGGCGGCGAGTCCTGGGCCGACGTCGCGCTGCGGGTGCGCAGCCTGCTGCGGGACCTCTGCGAGGAGGAGGCCGGACGGCCCGTCCTGCTGGTCGCCCACGACTGCACGGTGCTGATGCTCCGCTACGCGCTGGACCGGCTCACCGAGGACCAGCTCACCGCGCTCGGGCCGGTGCACAACTGCTCCACCAGCCTCTGGCGGGCCCAGGACGGGCGGCTGCGGCCGGACGGCTGGAACGGGGTCGGGCACCTGGCGTTCGGGGAGGACTGACGGCCGCCCTCCCCGGCGGGCCTCCCGGCCGGCCGTCCAGCGGGCCGTCGGGCCGTCCGCCCTGCCGCCCGCCCTGCCGCCCGCCGGGCCCGTTCGACCCCGCAGAGCCGCCCCGCACCGGGCTCCGGCACACTGGCCCGATGGACTTCCTCATCCGCCAGGCCCTCCCCGAGGACCTCGCCGACGCCGGCCGGATCACCGTCGAGGCCTTCGTCGGCGACGGTTTCACCAACCCCACGGGCAGCTACGTCGAGCTGCTGCGCGACTCGGAGCGCCGGGCCCGGGAGGCCGAGCTGCTGGTCGCCGTCGACGCGGCCGGAGCCGGGGTCCTCGGCTGCGTGACCTTCGCCGTCGGCGGCACCGAGTGGGCGGACATCGCCACCCCGCGGGAGGGCGAGATCCGGATGCTCGCCACCGCCCCCGCCGCCCGCGGCCGCGGCGTCGGCGAGGCCCTGGTCCGCGCCGCCGTCGCCCGCAGCCACGAACTCGGCCTGGCCGGCATGGCCTTCTCCACCCGCCCGGAGATGACCACCGCCCACCGCGTCTACGAGCGGACGGGCTTCCGCCGCACGCCCGAGCGGGACTGGGCCCCGTACCCGGGAATGGACCTGATGGTCTACACCATGGCGTTCTGACCCGGCCCCGGGGCGCCTTCCGGGGTCACCGGCCGTGTTCCCGGCCGGTGACCGACGGACGATCAGCAGACGTCTTTTGATATAAACCACAGATCAAGACGTGCCCATGGACACGTCGCGACAGTCGATCGACCCCGGGGGAACAGACCACATGGACGACGGGCCCGGCATCGGCGCGCCCGCGAGCGGGCCCACGCTCCAGGACATGCGCAGGAGCAGGGGCGTCGAAGCCCCCGCCACCAGCCGCTACGCGATCCCCGCACCGGTCCCGGAGCCCCGCGGACCGCTGCCGCCGTCCGTCCGCTTCAAGGCGGTGGACGGCCTGCGCGGCCTGGCCATCGCCTCGGTGCTGCTGTACCACACCAACTGGTTCCAGAACGGCCTGTTCGGCGTGGACGTCTTCTTCGTCCTCTCCGGCTTCCTGGTCACCCTGGTGCTGGTCCGCGAGCTGGACCGCACCGACGGCATCCGGCTCGGCGTCTTCTACCGCCGCCGGGCCAAGCGGCTGCTGCCCGGCCTGTTCGCCACCATCATCCTGGTGGTGGGGCTGTCCGCCCTGGTCAGTCCGCTACGGGACGTCAGGGACCTCCGCCCGCAGGCCCTGGCCGCGCTCGCCCAGATCGCCAACTGGGCCCAGCTGTCGCGCGGTGACGCCTACTGGCAGCACTTCGAGTCGATCGACCCGCTCGCGGCCATGTGGTCGCTCAGCATCACCGAGCAGTTCTACGCCCTCTGGCCGCTGCTGCTGCTCGCCGTCTACGGGATCTGCCGCCGCTCCGTGCGCGCGGCCGGCTTCGCCACCGCCGGACTGTTCGTCGCCGCCGCGCTGGTCGCCCCGCTGCTGTGGAACGGCCACAACAGCGACCGCCTCTACCTCGGCACCGAGACCCGCGCGGTCGGCTTCGCGGCCGGCGCCACCGCCGCCTTCGGGGTGTACCTGTGGCTGCGCCGCAAGGTGCGCGCCGGGGCCCCCGACGGCACCGGCGGGCCGCGCCCCCGCCTGCGCCTGCCGGCCGGCCCCGTGCTGCCCACCCTGGTCGGCACCGCGGCGCTCGGCGGCCTGGTGTGGGCCAGCCTCGCCGTCGGCACCTACCACGAACCGTGGCTCTACCAGGGCGGGCTGGCCGTGGTCGCGGCCCTCGCCGCCGTCCTCACCGTCTCGCTGTGCCAGGAGCGGGGACCGCTGGTGTGGCTGATGTCGCTGCCCCCGCTGCGGCTCACCGGCACCATCTCCTACAGCCTCTACCTGCTCCACCTGCCGGTGTACTGGCTGCTCCAGCACTACGTCGACGACATCTCGCCGAAGAAGCTGCTGGCCATCGGCGCACCCGTCTCCTGGGTCCTGGCCTGGCTGCTGCACACCGGCACCGAGAAGCTGCGGGTGCTGCGCTGGCGGGCCTTCCCGGCCGTCCCGCTGGTGGCCGTCACCGCCGCGGTGGCCACCACCGGCGCCTGGTACCTGCCCGCCTGGGTCACGCACGACATGAAGTCCGGGCCGGACGGCAAGCCGATGGTCCTGCTGCTCGGCGACTCCTTCTCCCAGGACCTCTCCACCGGCCTGTACCGGCAGGGGGACCGCTACCGCGTCGTCGACGGCGGGATCAGCGGGTGCGGGGTGTTCGGCCCGGAGAAGGTGCGCACCACCTCCCGGGAGGAGTTCGAAACCAGCCAGGAGTGCCGCGACCGGAACGCCGCCTGGGACCGGCAGCTCGGCGCCGGGCCGCAGGCCGTGGTGGTCCACCTCGGCTGGGACGCCGCCGAGCAGTACCTCGACGGCAGCTGGCTCAACCCGTGCGACGAGGACTACCGGACCCGCTACGGCGTCCGGCTCTCCCAGGCCGTGGACCAGATCCGCCGCCGCGCCCAGGGCGCCCAGGTGCTGCTGATGAACGAGCGGGTCGAGAACGGCGCCATCAACAAGACCTGGGGCACCTGCTACAACCAGCAGATCGGCGACTTCGTGAAGGCCTCCGGCGGCGCCGTCCGGCTGCTCGACCTCAACGCCTTCTACTGCCCGTACGAGACCTGCGCCTGGAAGGACAAGGAGGGCCACCTGGTCTCCCCGGCCAACGACGGGGTGCACCTCACCCGGGCCGGCATGCGGTTCGTCACCCCGTGGCTGGAGAAGGAGATCGCGGGCGCACTGGCCGGCGCCGCACCGGGTCAGCCCGCCGCGGCGCCGACCCCGACCCCCACCCCGACGCCGACGGCCTCGACCGCCCCGACCCCCGCGCCGACGGCGACCCCGACCTCGTCCACCAAGCCGACGGCCGGCCACACCTCGGCGAAGCCCACCCGGACCCCGAGCACCAAGACGACCGCGCCCCAGGGCTAGGGCGTTGCCCGCCGGAGGCCCGGCGGACAACATCCCTCAGGAGGGCGGCAGTTCGTAGGTCTGCGCGAAGCAGGTGCGGATCGCCTGCTCGGACGCGGGGCGCCCGGCGAAGTCCATCCGCGGGGTGTCCTGGTTGGTCGGCAGGGTCGGGTCGATGCCGAAGTAGAGCGACCAGAAGTACACCCCGCCCAGCTTGCGCTCCTGCGCCACCTGGCAGACCGCGGTGAACCAGGCGGCCTGGACGGGCTCGTTCAGCTCCCGCTTGGTGTAGAAGTCCCCGGGCGTCTTGTAGGCGCCCTTCTGCGCCGGGATGCCCACCTCGGTGAGCTTGGTGGCGGGCTGCGGCCCCGCGCCCCGCTTGTCGAGCCAGCCGTTCCAGCTGGCCACCAGGTCGGCCACCGGGGCGTCGTCGCCCGCCGACTTGGCGGGGAAGTAGGCGTCCACGCCGGTCCCGTCGGCCGGCAGCGTGAGCGGCCCCTTGGACCAGTTGTCCCAGTTGGCGTCGTAGACGATCTGGCCGCGGAAGGTCTTCCTGGCCTGCTCGATCAGGCCGGCCCAGTGCGGGTCGTTCTCCAGCGAGTTGAACTCGGTGCCGACGGTGAACTCGGTCGCGGAGTGCTCCTGGGCGGTCTTCAGGTACGGCGTCAGGAAGGCGGTGTAGCTGGCGAACCAGGCGTCCTTGTCGGCGGGCGCGATGTTGCCGCGCCACACGCCGGTGGCGGAGTAGTCGAACACCTCCTCGTCCATGATCGGCCGCACCGTGGTGCGCAGGCCGGCCCGGTGGGCGGAGTCCAGCAGCAGGGCCAGTCGCTCCGGGCTCGGGGTGGTCGCCCGGGCGGCGACGGCGTTCGACTTGGGGCCCGTCGTGTAGTACGGGAAGGTCACCGACAGGGAGTTGGCGTTCAGCCCGACCACGTACTTGACGATGCGGTCGACCTTGCCCTGGACGAAGCTCTCCGGGTCCGCCGGGTCGTCCAACCAGTACACCTGCACGCCCCACTCGGGGCTGCCCTTGGTCCACGGACGGGCCACCTTGGGGCCGTCGTCCTCCACCTGCGGCGTGTCCTTGCCGAAGCCCCAGACCCGGCCCTGCTCGGTCGGGGCGCCGGCCCAGTGCACCGTGGTGGGGCGGCGGTGGTCGAACTTGATCGGATGGTCCCCCCAGACCACCGGGATGCCCACGGTGAGGGCGACCACCACGGTCGGGAGGATGAAGATGACGGGGCGCTTCACGGTCGTGCTCTCCGATCAGGCCGGCTTGGCGATGACGACGAACTTGTTCTCCTCGCGCTTCAGGAACTTGATCAGTCCCCGCAGCCCGCCCCAGCCCTCCAGGAAGGAGAACAGCGGAATGGCCGCCACCACCACGATCGGCTCCCACCACTTGCGCCGGTGGTTGGCCGAGGCCACCACGTTGAGCCGCAGGCCCTCCCAGTACGTCCAGATGACGTACGCGAAGTTGATCGACCAGACCAGCACCACGGACTGGGTGACCGGCGAGGTGTTCCAGGTGCCGGTGAACCACGCCACCAGCAGCACCAGGCCGACGTGCTGCAGCGGGCCGAGCACCCAGCTGACCATGCCCATCCCGATGAACAGCCGGTACCGCAGCGGGATGGTCTTGTTGAAGCAGAGCGCGACCAGGCCCCAGGCCCAGCGCTCGCGCTGCTTGAGGAAGTCCTTGACGCCGGCCGGCGAGGCGCCGTAGCAGCGGCCGTTGAACCAGTCGCTGCGGCCGGGGTAGCGCTGGCAGAAGTTGAGCGCCATCTGGGCGTCCTCGACGATGGTCTTCGGGCCGAAGTCCCAGCCGATGGTGGCCTCCACCGAGGAGCGCACGATCAGCAGTTCGCCGTGCACGCCCGCGATCGGGGTGCCGGTGCCGGTCATCGCGCGGAAGCGGGCGATGTCGTCGGCGGGGCGGATCGCGTCGGCGAGCCAGGTGAAGGTGGAGACGGCGTTCTCGCGCGGGTACGTCAGGATGCCCTGCGCCATGTGCTTGGCGTCGTCCCCGGCCCGGCGCTGCCGGTTGACGAACTGCGCGACGGCGGCGGCGGTGTCCGGGCCGACGCCGGTGTCGTCGTCCATGTGCAGCACCCAGACGTCGTCCTCGGCCTCGCCCTCCTCGATCCGCAGCTCGTGCGAGTAGTGGTTGGCGCGGGCCTTGAACTTGGTGCCGTTGGGCGTCTCGTACGCCCTCGGCACGGTCACCACGCGGATCAGCGGGTGGCGCTCGGCCAGCTCGTCGATCTTCTCCGCGGCGGCGCAGCCCTCCTCGGTGAGGATGTCCACCCGCATCCACGGGAAGTACGGCGGGAGGTGCTCCACGTACGAGAGCACCGAGCGCTCCAGCGCGGGGTAGGTGTCGTGGCGGCCGATGGTCGGCACCAGCACGATCAGGAAGTCGTCCTCGACGGGCGCGGCCGGGGTCATCCGGCTGACCTGGCGCAGCCGGCGGCGGACCATCAGCACGCCCTGGAAGCCGATCAGCACACCGAAGACCGGCATGCCCCACAGGATGGTGATCGCCCAGCCCAGCGCGGTGGGGTTGGGCACGTACGCCCACAGCGAGAACGTGAAGATGATCGCGAAGGAGACGTAGAACGGCGTCACCCGGGGCTTCCACGACATCTGTCGCTCGGCGAGCCGGGCGGCCTCGCGGGACGTGGTCAGCACCGTCCGCTCGGCGGTGGTCGATGACATGGCGGTAGCGCTTCCTCGTCTGGTGTCGTCCCGGCCCCGGGCGGGGCGCGGGTCGTTCGTGAGCGTTCAGCCGCGGGGCGGTCGGCCCCCGCGGCGGTCGGCCCCGGGCGGTCAGCCCTGGGGTGGCCGGTCCGCCGGCGGCGGCACGGCCGGGCCGGGCGGCACCTGGCCGGGAGCGACCGGGCCGGGTGCCGGCGCGCCGGGCTGCGGCGGGGCGGCGGGCCACGGCTGGGCGACGGCCGGCGGGTACGCGCCCGGCTGGGCGGGCTGCTGCGGCGGGTACGGCGCCGGCCGGCCGGGCACGGGCTGCCCCCAACCGGGCTGGGGCTGCGGCTGTCCGGGCAGTGGCTGGGGCCACGCGGGCTGGGGCTGGGACAGCGGCTGCGGCTGGAGCTGGGGCTGCGGCCAGGCGGCGGGCTGGGACCACGCGGGCTGCGGCTGCGCGGACGACAGCGGCGCCGGCGCCGGCTGCTCCCGCCAGACCGACCGGGCCAGCAGCACGATCAGCGCCGCGGTGACGACCACCCCGAGCCCGAAGGTCGCGAGCTTGAGCCAGCCCTCGGTGGTGCCCGTGAACCACTCCCGCTGCGGCTTGTCCAGCAGCGCGCCCACCAGGCTGCGCACCCGGTTGTACCCCTCGACCAGCGCGACACCGGCCGCCACGCCGAGCGCCCAGTTGCGCCCGCGCAGCAGGAGGATGCCCGAAACCAGGTACAGCAGGCCGTAGTTGAGGCTCCCGGTCTCGGCGAACACCGAGGAGCCGCCGTAGTAGAAGATGCCCTTGAGGTAGGTGGCGACGCCGACCTGGCCGAAGCAGTTGTACCCGGCCCAGCAGAGCAGCAGCACGCCCCAGCTGACGGCCACGCCGCCGGCCGCGCGCATCGGACCCGTCCGTGTCATCCCGTATCCCCCGCCCCCTCCGGACCCGTCCCGGCCGTCGGCCCGCCCTCGGCTTCGCCGCCACAGGATGCCACACGGCACAACCGCGCCGGAATTCCACCCGTACGGCCGAGCCCCGCGGCACCACCCGCCGCACGGCGCCGGCGGCCACGCCGGAGGTGGCGTCGGCTCAGCGCACGTGCAGGCCGCCCCAGTCGACGTTCGCCCCGAACGGACCGGAGCCGCCGGTGAGCGCCAGCGGGTTGCGGTACGTGGCGGTGACGTCCGCGACCGAGTTGCGCGGCTGGTCCGGGGTCAGGTTGTTCGCGGTGAGGGACTGCCCCCAGACCGTCCAGATCGTCCAGGGCGTGCGCCGCAGGGTCTCCGGCTGGCGGGAGTTGACCGGGACGGCGAAGGACTCGGCCAGCATCCGCGGCTTGCCGTAGGAGGACAGCCCGTCGTAGTACCGCTTGGTCCACACCTCACCGGTGCCGATCGGGTGCGCCGGGCTGCCGCTGTAGTCGTCCACGCCGACCACGTCGACGTACTGGGCACCCGGGTAGTAGTCCCAGGGGTCCACGCCCGGGGCACCGTCCCAGGACACCGGCGTCCAGACGAACAGCAGGTTGTGCAGCCCCCGGGTCTCCACCAGGTACCTGTACGTGATCTTCCACAGCGCCTGGTAGTCGGCCGGCTTCTGGCCCGCCCACCAGAACCGGCGGGAGCAGTCCAGCACGTTCATCTCGTGGTACGGGCGCAGCAGCACCGGCACGTCGTGGGCGGCCAGGTACTCCAGGTGGTCGGCCAGGTAGGACAGGTCGGTGATCAGTGCCCGGTACTCGGGGGTGTCGTGGGCACCGTCCACGACCCGGCCGAACCAGTCGGGGTCCTTCGCCACCGGCGAGTTCGAACAGAGCACCCGGTCGAAGGACTTGACGTCCGAACCGGGGTAGGGCTGGTGGAAGGACATGCCGACGATCCCGGCCGGGCCGCCGCCGTTGTCGGGCAGTTCGGTGCTGCTGCCGTCGCAGTTCTGCTGCACGCCCGCCGCGCCGTAGCCGCCGTCCTCGGCGCGCGGGTGGCCGTTCCAGACGGCGGAGAGCAGGTCGACGGCGTCGTCGGTGTACTGCCAGCCGGCCCGGCAGGTGGGCCAGCGGCCGGCCGAGTAGGACCGGGGATTGCCGACGCCCCAGCCGTTCTGGCCGTAGCCGGGGCCGAGGTCGGTCTCCACGAAGCCGGGCAGCTTGCCGGTGATGTCGGCGGCCTTCTTGTAGTAGTAGCCGACCTGCTTGGTGCCCCGGTAGTCCCCGTACTCGGGGTTGTTGCGCTCGTTGTGCGCCTCGACGTGCTGGCCGATCACCGTGCCGCCGCTCTGCCCGGTGCGGGCCTGGGACTCCAGGTCGGCGAGGAACTGCTGGACGGCGCGGGCGTTCGGCGAGGCCTGCGGGTCCCGGGCGAGCAGGTCCCGGCCCACCTCCGGCGGCAGGGTGCGCCCGGGCAGGCCGACCGACACCGGGACGCGCGGGAGCTGTTCGCCGTCGGCCCGGCCGTCGTGGTCCAGCAGGAGGACCGCTCCCGCGGCGGCGACGATCCCGGCCGCGGCCAGGACGGCGGGCTTGCCGCGCAGGGCTCTGGGCAGGGCCACTGACCGCTCCTCCGGTTGCTCGCCGGCGCCGCCCCCCACGGACGCAACCGGAAACGCGTACGACATGACTGTCCCGAGAGCCTGCCACACTCCCCCCGGCCTGCGCGAACAGTAGGCCGGGGGGCCGGGGTGTCACGGCGGATCAGCCCGCCCGCGGGACGCCCCGGCGGATCAGCCCGCCGAGGCCGGAGCGGTGCCCTGGACGCCGGGCGCGGCCGAGGACGCGGCCTTGGCGCGCTTGAGCAACTGCCCCTTCACGTGCTCCGCGAACCCGGAAGCCGCCGCGGTCGCCGTGGCGTCCGGGGCGTTGCCGCCCTTCGCCGAGCCCTCGACCGTGAAGTAGCCGTACCGGCCCAGGCTGTTGTGGGTGCCGGTGCAGCCGGCGCCGGCGCAGAAGGCCGGCGCCCCGGCCGCCGGCGCGCCCTTGAGCTGCCCGGTGAAGTTCTTCAGCGCGGTCTCGGCCTGGAGCTTGCGGTCGAAGACCGCCACCCCGACGGTGACCGCGCTCTCACCGGAGACGTACGTCGCCCGGAGCACCTGCTGGCACCCCTGGTCGCCGAGCACCTTGCCCAGCCCGCCGGTCGTGGAGTTCCCGTCCCAGCAGGGCGAGTCCAGCGCCACGACGGTCCGGTTCCAGGTGGCGCCGTTGATCGTCACCTGGAGCGCGGAGAACAGTGCTCCCGCGTCCTGCGGCGCCGGGTCGGTGGCGGCCTCCCAGATCGGCTTGGACGGGTCGTCCGGCTGGCCGCCCGGCGTGCCGGACGTACTCGGAGGCACGACCGGCTGGGTGCTCTTGACGGCCGTCGGGGAGCCGTCGTCCTTCTTGCCCTTGAACAGCACCACACCGCCGGCGACCAGGCCGCCCACCACGGCGACCGCGGCCACCACGCCGATGACCCTCATCCGGCGACGGCGCTTGCCCTCGGCCTCGTTGCGGTCCGCCAGCGCGTCCCAGTCCGGCTCGGCCCGCTGCGGCGGGACCGGCTGCTGGGGCTGCTGCTGGAGGTGCCACTGGGGCTGCGGCTGGGGGGCCGGCTGGGGCTGCGGCTGCGCGAAGGGCGGCGGCGCGACGGGCTGCGGCTGGGCGTGCGGCGGCTGCCCGACCGGCGGAGCCGGCTGCGGCGCGGGCGCGACCGGCTGCGGCACCGGCGGGATGGGCTGCGCGACCGGCTGCGCCGCCGGCACGACCGGCCCGTACGAGGCCGGCGGCGGCCCGAAACCCCCGCTCGGCGGCGGTACCGGACCAGGTACCACCGGCTGCTGACTCTGTGCGCCCCCCGGCCCGGCGGGAGGCGTTCCCTGCGGCCCCTGCCCAGGTACGCCAGTTCCGTCGCTCATGCGCCCAGATCGTAGGGCATCCTCGTGTCCGCCGATCCTCCCGGTGACCATTCCGTATCGAAACCAGGACGCCCCCGGCCCGGTTCCGGGGCCTCGCAGGGCCATCCGGGGCCACGTTTCCGGTACCACCGGTCATCGCCCCGACACGCGGCGCCGCACTACATCTGGGGTCGCTTCAGGGAGACACCACTACATGTATGCTCGCTTCTGCTGTCGATGCAGGGGAACCCGGTGCGAATCCGGGACTGCCCCGCAGCGGTGTGCGGGCGGCTCCAGCAGCCGTACCCGCGAGTCCGATGACCTGCCGACAGCGTGCGCCACGGCCCTCCCGCAGAGGCCGCGCCGACACGAGCAGTACCCCTCCGGGCCTCGCGGGCGGGCCGGGGAGTCACCGTCGCGCGACGCCGTCTGCGTTCGTGCCGTGCTCCCCTGCCCCGATCGGCCCGGTGGCCCCCGATCACCGCCGCCGATCGCCGCCAGGAGAGAGCGCCTTGACCACCGCCGCCTCAGCCACCCTGCCCGCCCAGGGCACCGGTACCGCCTTCACCGACCCGACGGTCTCCGACCCCGGCGGCGCCCTGCTGCGGCTGCTCACCGACCGCAGCACCGACCTCACCGAGGTCGACCCCGGCCATGTCGCCGCCGCCGCTCTGCGCGGCCGCCACGCCGGCTCGGACTTCGCCGAGCTGCGCGGGCTGGCCGTGGACGCCGCCGCATCGATGATCGCCGAGGACCCCCAGTACTCGAAGCTGGCCGCCCGCCTGCTCGCCCTGGAGATCGTCGACGAGGCGAACAGCCAGGGCTCGGTGTCCTTCTCCGCCTCGATCGCCGTCGGCCACACCGAGGGCCTGATCGGCGACACCACCGCGGACTTCGTCGCCAAGCACGCCGCCGCCCTGGACGCGCTGATCGACACCACCGGCGACGACCGCTTCGAGTACTTCGGCCTGCGCACCGTGCAGTCCCGCTACCTGCTGCGCCACCCGATCACCCGCAAGGTGATCGAGACCCCGCAGCACTTCCTGCTCCGCGTCGCCTGTGGCCTGGCGGTCGGCGACAGCGAGCAGTCGGTCCGCGAGGTGGCCGAGCTGTACGGCCTGATGAGCCGCCTGGAGTACCTGACCTCCTCGCCGACGCTCTTCAACTCCGGCACCCGGCACCCGCAGATGTCGAGCTGCTACCTGCTCGACTCCCCGCTGGACAACCTGGACTCGATCTACAACCGCTACGCGCAGATCGCCCGCCTCTCCAAGCACGCCGGCGGCATCGGCCTGTCCTACTCGCGCATCCGCTCGCGCGGCAGCCTGATCCGCGGCACCAACGGCAAGTCCAACGGCATCGTGCCGTTCCTGCGCACCCTCGACTCCTCCGTCGCCGCCGTCAACCAGGGCGGCCGCCGCAAGGGCGCGGCCTGCGTCTACCTGGAGACCTGGCACGCCGACATCGAGGAGTTCCTGGAGCTCCGCGACAACACCGGCGAAGAGGCCCGCCGCACCCACAACCTCAACCTGGCGCACTGGATCCCGGACGAGTTCATGCGCCGGGTCAACGCCAACGAGGACTGGTCGCTGTTCTCCCCGGCCGACGTGCCGGAGCTGGTCGACCTGTGGGGCGCCGACTTCGACGAGGCCTACCGCAAGGCCGAGCAGGCCGGCAAGGCCGTCCGCACCATCCCGGCGCAGACCCTGTACGCCCGCATGATGCGCACCCTGGCGCAGACCGGCAACGGCTGGATGACCTTCAAGGACGCCTCCAACCGCGCCGCCAACCAGACCGCCCTGCCGGGCCGCACGGTGCACTCCTCCAACCTGTGCACCGAGATCCTGGAGGTCACGGACGACTCCGAGACCGCCGTCTGCAACCTGGGCTCGGTCAACCTGGGCGCCCACGTCGCCGCCGGCGCCTCGGCCGACGACCTGATCGGCGCGATGGACTGGGAGCGGCTGGACGCCACCGTGCGCACCGCCGTCACCTTCCTCGACCGCGTGGTGGACATCAACTTCTACCCGACCACCGAGGCCGGGACGTCCAACTCCCGCTGGCGCCCGGTCGGCCTCGGCGTGATGGGCCTCCAGGACGTCTTCTTCAAGCTGCGGATCGACTTCGACTCGGCCGAGGCCAAGACCCTCTCCACCCTCATCGCCGAGCGCATCATGCTCACCGCCTACGAGCGCTCCGCCGACCTGGCCGAGCAGCTCGGCCGCCACGAGGCGTACGGCGAGACCCGCGCCGCCCGCGGCGAGCTGCACATCGACCACTTCCCGACGGCCGCCCCGCAGTGGGCCGACCGCTGGACGGCGCTGCGCGCCCGGATCGCCGAGACCGGCCTGCGCAACTCGCTGCTGCTGGCCATCGCGCCCACCGCGACCATCGCCTCCATCGCCGGCGTGTACGAGTGCATCGAGCCGCAGGTGTCCAACCTGTTCAAGCGCGAGACGCTGTCCGGCGAGTTCCTCCAGGTCAACCCGTACCTGGTGCGCGAGCTCAAGGAGCTCGGCGTCTGGGACCAGCAGACCCGCGACGCCCTGCGCGACGCCAACGGGTCCGTCCAGGAGCTGAACTGGCTGCCGGCCGAGGTGCGGTCGCTGTACCGCACGGCCTGGGAGCTGCCGCAGCGCGCCCTGATCGACCTGGCCGCGGCCCGCATGCCGTACCTGGACCAGAGCCAGTCCCTGAACCTGTTCATGGCGGCGCCGACCATCGGCAAGCTCAGCTCGATGTACGCCTACGCGTGGAAGGTCGGTCTGAAGACCACCTACTACCTGCGTTCGCGCCCGGCCACCCGCATCGCCCAGGCCGCGTCCGGCACCGCCAGGGCCGCCGCGCCGGTGCCCGTGAACACCCCCTCCCTCACCCCGGAGCAGGAAGCCGCCATCGCCTGCTCCCTGGAGAACCCCGAGTCCTGCGAGGCCTGCCAGTGAGCACCCCCGAAGACCGCAAGATGCTGCTCGACCCCGGCTTCGAGCTGACCCTGCGCCCGATGCGCTACCCGTCGTTCTACGACCGGTACCGGGACGCCATCAAGAACACCTGGACGGTGGAGGAGGTGGACCTGCACTCCGACGTCGCCGACCTCGCCAAGCTCAGCGAGGGCGAGCGGCACATGATCGGCCGCCTGGTCGCCTTCTTCGCGACCGGTGACTCGATCGTCGCGAACAACGTGGTGCTGAGCCTCTACAAGCACATCAACTCGCCCGAGGCGCGGCTGTACCTCTCGCGGCAGCTGTTCGAAGAGGCCGTCCATGTGCAGTTCTACCTGACGCTGCTGGACACCTACCTGCCCGACCCGGAGGACCGCGCGGCCGCGTTCGCCGCCGTGGAGAACATCCCCTCCATCGCGCAGAAGGCCAAGTTCTGCTTCAAGTACATGAACGCGGTCGACCACATCGACTCGCTGCAGACCAAGGAGGACCGCCGCGCGTTCCTCCTGAACCTGATCTGCTTCGCGGCGTGCGTCGAGGGCCTGTTCTTCTACGGCGCGTTCGCCTACGTGTACTGGTTCCGCAGCCGCGGCCTGCTGCACGGCCTCGCGACCGGCACCAACTGGGTGTTCCGCGACGAGTCCATGCACATGGACTTCGCGTTCTCCGTGGTCGACACCGTCCGCGAGGAGGAGCCCGACCTCTTCGACGACGAGATGGCCAAGCAGGTGACGGAGATGCTGGAGGAGGCCGTCGAGGCCGAGCTCCAGTTCGCCCAGGACCTGTGCGGTGACGGCCTGCCCGGCATGAACACCGCCTCGATGCGCCAGTACCTGGAGGCCGTCGCCGACCAGCGCCTGGCCCGTCTGGGCCTGCCGATCCGCTACGGCTCGACGAACCCGTTCGGCTTCATGGAGCTCCAGAACGTCCAGGAGCTGACCAACTTCTTCGAGCGTCGCGTCTCGGCGTACCAGGTGGCCGTCGAGGGCTCGGTTTCCTTCGACGACGACTTCTAAGCAGTACAGAACAGGGGTGCCCCGCACGGCCACAGCCCGTGCGGGGCACCTGCACATGTCAGTCGGTCGAAAACTCCCCGGACTTGACCCCGGTGATGAACGAGGCCCGGGCATCGGCAGCGAACGCCAGAGCTGGCCCACTCGAGTCCTTCTTGCGCCACCCCTGAGTGGCACTGTCCGGCACAGTCACGCGCTCACACATCTTCTGATCGTCATGTCGGCGCGGCGAGGGCCGCGATCATATCCAGCGACTCCTTGGGGTTCGCCCTCGCTCCGCCCCGCCTCCACCGCCGCCGAGACCGGCCAGGGCCTGCTCCTCGTCCAGAAGTTGGCCACCCAGTGGGGCTGTTGCCCGCGCGAGGGCGGCATCGGGAAGGTCGTCTGGTGCCGCATCTCCCCCGAGCGGGCCGCCGCGTGAGCACCGTCCGGATGAACTCCTCGACCGCACCGGCGGCGTGCGTCCGGGCACGGCCCGCCTCCGGCTACGGTCCGGCGCACAGTCGAACGAAAGGGGAACACCATGGCGACGGCCGGAATCCTGGACTACGAGAGCGACGCGATCGTCCAGCTCATGAGCATGGCCGAGGAGGACTGGAGCGAGCAGGAGCTCAAGGACGCGCTGCAGCGGGCGATCATGCTGGAGCTCTCCACCATCCCGCCCTACGCCACCGCGCTCTGGTCGATCACCAGCCAGGACGACTCCCAGCCCGTCCGCCACACGATCCGCGAGATCGTCTTCGACGAGATGTCGCACTTCGGCCTGGTCTGCAACATGCTCACCAGCATCGGCGGCACCGTCGTCCTCACCGACCCGGCCACCGTCCCCAAGTACCCGGGCGAGCTGCCCGGCGGGGTCAACCCGGGGCTGATCGTCTCCCTCGCCGGGCTGACCCGGGAGTCGGCGGGCCTCTTCTCCGACATCGAGAAGCCCGAGAACCCGCTCGCCTTCGCCGCCGACGGGAACACGATCGGTGCGTTCTACCAGCGGATCGCCAATGTCTTCCCGAACTTCGCCCACCTGCTGACCGGGCGGAACCAGGTGACCTTCCCGCTCGGGTCGAGCCACGGCGCCGGCAACGACATCGTCGCGATGAACACCATCGACGACGTCCTGAAGGCGATCGACATCATCCAGACCCAGGGCGAGGGCACCACGGCCTCCCCGGACAACCCCTTCCCCGGTGCCCCGGGCGAACTCGCCCACTACTACGCGTTCAAGGAGATCGCCGTCGGCAAGAAGCTCGTGCAGAACCCGGCGACGGGGAAGTTCGAGTTCACCGGCCCCGACGTGCCGCTCCCGGACACCTCGCCGGTCGCCCGGGTCCCCGCCGGCGGCTGGGCCAACGACCCCGGCAACGCGCCCGACCAGTCCACCGCCGCCCTGCTGCACGACTTCAACTCGACGTACAGCGCCATGCTGACCTCCCTCGAACACGCCTGGGGCGGCAACCCGAACGAGCTCTTCACCGCGATCGGGAACATGAGCGACCTGGCCGACACCGCCCAACGGATCAACGCCGTCAAGCTCCCCGCGGACCCCCGTTTCACCTACGGCCCGGAGTGGCTCTTCGTCACCGGCTGACCGCACGCGGGCGGAGGGCTCCGGTTCACGGGGCGGAACGGTCCGCTGCACGGGCCGAGCGGGCCCTGACACCCGGGCCGATACGAAACGCGGGGGCCGGCCCGGGATTTCCCCGTGCCGGCCCCCGACTCGCCTCCGGGCGTTACGCGTTCGGCACCGTCGCGTACTTCGGGGTGCCCTCGGCCATCTGCCGCAGGGCGTCCTTGCGGTCCCGCTTCGACAGCTTGTCGATGTAGAGGGTGCCGTAGAGGTGGTCGGTCTCGTGCTGCAGGCAGCGGGAGAAGAAGCCGGTGCCCTCGACGCGGATCTCCTTGCCGTTCTTGTCGACGCCGGTGACGGCGGCGTAGTCCGGGCGGGCCAGCTCGGCGTAGGCGGTGGGGACGGAGAGGCAGCCCTCGTTGCCGTCGTCCAGGACGCGGCGGCGGTCGGCCGGGTACTCCTCCAGCACCGGGTTGATCACGTGGCCGATGTGGCGCACGCCGTCGTCGTCCGGGCAGTCGTAGACGAAGACCTTGAGGTCGACGCCGATCTGGTTGGCGGCGAGGCCGACGCCCTCGGCGGCGTACATCGACTGGAACATGTCGTCGATCAGCGCGGACAGTTTGCCGTCGAAGACGGTGACGTCCTTGACCTCGCGGTGCAGGACCGGGTTGCCGACGACGGTGATCGGACGCGCGGTGCCCTTGCTGAGGTCGGGCTCCTCACCGATCACCTTCACGGGCGTCTCGGGCGCCGTCCCCTCCACGTCGTGCTCGTGCTCGTGCTGCTCGGCCTGCTCCGCCATGTCTTCCGCTTCCGTAGGTGTACGCGTTACCTCACCAGGGTACTCAGCACACCTCTTCGAGGTCCCGGTACGCCCGGCTTCCCGGGGCCGCCGCGACCCAGCGGTCCAGCAGGGTGCGCACCAGGTGCGCCGGGGCGGCGATCCCGCACTCGCGCTCGACCAGCCAGGACATCCCGGCCGCGCCGCCCTGGCTGAGGTGGCTGAGGTGGCCGGGATGGGCGGCGTCGCCGTCGTCGTGGGGGTCGTGGTGGGCGGCGACGCCGTCGTCGGAGGCCATCCGGCTTTCCGAGCAGGCCCGGCAGAGCAGCCGCACCGAGGACGTCCAGTCCTCGGCCGCGTAGCCGGCGTCGGCCACCAGCCGCTCCAGCGCGTCCCGGTCACCGGCGGTGGCGGCCTGGAGCAGCACCACGTACGTCGGCACCGGGGAGGGCGCCCACAGCTCGATCTCGTCGAACACCGGGTAGGCGACGCCGTCGGTGACCCGCTCGCCGTGCGGGGCACCGTCGTGCAGCACCACCTCGCCCCAGCGGCGGCCGGAGGAGGGCAGCGGGATGGACAGCACCTCGATCCGGGCCGGGTCCAGCCGGCGGCCCCAGACCACCTCGGACTCGCCGTCCGGGGAGAGCCGCACCGGGGTGGTGCCGAGGTCCAGGCTGACCGGGCCGTCCTGCTGGGCACCGGGGCCTCCGGGCAGTTTCAGGCCGTACGCCTGCCAGGCGCGGCGGGCCAGCGGCCAGTCCTGGAGGGCGGTGGCGGTGATGCCGAGGTTCCACCAGTCCGGGGCGCCGTGTTCGCGATCCAGCAGGGCGACGGCGCGCAGGCCGGCCGAGCGGGCCTGTTCCCAGTCCCGGCGGAACTTGTGCAGCAGGGCGAGGTTGAACCAGGAGTCGGAGAGCCACGGCTCCAGGTCGGCGGCCATCACCAGCAGCGCGCCGGCGTCCTCGTAGCGGCCGTCGCCGATCAGCGTGAAGGCCCGGTCGGTCGTCTGCCGCCAGGTGGCGGACGGCCGGTGCCGTGCCCGGTGGAAGATCCTCACGTTCGTCCCTGCCGTCGTCGTCCGCTCAAGTCCCGTGCCACCGTGCCCGTACCGCCTCCGACGTGTGCGGGGCCCGGTGCCCCGGGTCGGTGTTCCACGCTACGACCGCATCCAACCACGCCCGCCCCCGCCCGCGCTCCCCACCGCCGAGGTTGGGGCCCGCCCCTCCCCAGCCTGCCTGTCCGATCCCGACCGCTCAACCCCTGACGGCCGCGGCCCGGGTCCCGGGGGCCGCGACGGCGGGCCCGGCGGGCCCGACGGCGGCCCCGGCCGTTCAGCGGCGGCCTCGGCCGTTCAGCCTGGCCAGGGCGTCCACCACGCGGGCGTCGTAGACCCGGCCGCGGCCCAGTCGCAGCACCTCCAGCACCTCCAACCGCCCGACCGCCTCGCCGATGCCCCGGCCGCGGGCCGCCGTGAGCAGGTCGTCGTAGGCGTTGGCGACCCGGATGATCCGGGACGCGAGCGGCACCTGGCCCTCGCCTGAAGCGGGTCCGGTCCAGGGGTCGGCCAGCCGGGCGACCTGCTCGGCGACCTGTCGGGGCACCCTGGTGCGGCTGATCACCTCGCTGCCGAGGCGCGCGATCCGCTGCTGCTCGGCGCCGGGCAGCAGCGCGGTGGCGCCGTCCGGCACCGGCTCGACCAGGGACAGCTGGCCGACGTCGTGCATCAGCGCGGCGTACTCCAGCAGAGCGAGCTCGTGGGTGCTCATGCCCAGCTCGCGGCCGAGCGCGCACGCCGTGTCCGCGACCCTGCGCGCGTGCCCGTGCGGGGTGTAGCCGGCCACTTCGGTGGCCCGGGCGAGGCTGGCGATGGTCTGCCCGGTGGTGGCCCGTACGGCGGCGGCGCGCCGGAAGGACACCTGGGCGAGCAGCAGCGGGGTGCAGAACAGCGGCAGCGCCCACAGCCCGACCTCGCCGGCCGCCAGGCTGACCAGCATCCCGGTCGCGACGATCGCCGAGCCGATGCCGAAGAGCGAGCGCAGTTCGTCCTCCAGCGCGGCCGGGAACCGCGGTCCGCCGCCGGAGCGGCGCAGCAGCGCCGCCAGGGTGGCGTCGCAGAGCGCGGCCAGCCCGGCCACGGCGGTCAGGAACACCCCGTACGCCGGGCCCTCGGGCGAGAAGCGGTCGACCATGCCGCTGTTGTAGAGCGGCTGGAAGAGGGCGGCCGCGAAGCCGACGGCGAGCAGCCTGCGGGCGGCGCCGTCGCGGCGGGCCGGGTCGGCCCAGGGCGGGCGGCGGTGCGGGTGACCGGCGCCGCCGACCAGCCAGCCCAGCAGCAGGCCGGCCCCGGTCACCGCGACCACCTGGAGCGTCCCGGGCGCGGTCGGCACTCCGCGCAGCGGCCCGAGCACGGCGTACGCCAGCGCGGCGGCCGCGCCGATCGGCGCCTGCTCCCGATCGCCCGGAAGGGTGATGCGGACGCACTCGCCGAGCGTGATCAGCGCGGTGAACGCCAGCGCGACCCCCGGCTCCGCGACCCCGCGCACCGCGACCGCGCCCAGCGCGAGCGCCAGCAGCGCGGCGGCCGCGGCATGCACCCCGCGCGTGGTGCGCCCTCGGGGCGTGCACCCCAGGACCACGCGCCCCAGCCTCCGGAGCCCGAACACCCCGGCCCCCGGCGCCGCCCGCCCGGCGGCCGTCCGCCCGGCCGCGGTACGGCCCACGTCGCCGCGCCCGGCGGCCCTCACGGCTGCCCCACCGGGGGGAAGCTCCCGCCCTGGGGCGGTACCCGGCCCGGCGCCGCCCGGACCGGCTCGGGCACCCCGAGCGGGATGTCCGGCACCGCCTGGATGGAGTCCTCGGAGTGCACCACCGGCTGCCAGTCGTGCCCGGCCAGCGCGTCGATCAGCGCCCGCACCATCACCGGGTCGAACTGGCTGCCCGAGCAGCGCTCCAGCTCCACGACCGCCTCGCGGACCGGGCGTCCGCGCCGGTAGGAGCGGGTGGAGGTCATCGAGTCGAAGGCGTCGGCGACGGAGATGATCCGGGCGAACTCGGGGATCTGTTCGCCGGCCAGCCCGCTCGGGTAGCCCCGGCCGTCCATCCGCTCGTGGTGGTGCAGGATCCCGGCGTGCGCCTCGCCGAGGAAGTCGATCCCGCGCACCAGCTCGTACCCGTACACCGGGTGGATCTCCACCGCCCGGCGCTCCGCCTCGGTGAGGGGACCGTTTCTGCGCAGCAGCTCGGTGGCCACCCCGAGCTTGCCGACGTCGTGCAGGATGCCGGCGAAGCGCAGGGTGCGCAGCCGCTCGGCCTCCATGCCGAGCTGAGTGGCGATCAGCACCGAGGCCAGGCCGACCCGTTCGCTGTGGCCGCGGGTGTAGGAGTCCTTGATCTCCACGGCCTGCACCAGCGACTGCACGGTCGCCTGGTGGGCGTCGCGCTCGCGCTGCCCCTGGGCGAACACCCAGGCCGAGATGGACAGCGGCAGCAGGGCGAGCAGCGCCGCGAACGCGCCGTACGGGCCCTGCCAGAGCACCGCGACCATCAGCCCGCCGGCCGCGTGCACCAGCACCGGCAGCCCGCACACCGAGTGCGCCCCGCGCAGCAGCACCCACGGCCCGCGGCCCTCGCTGAGCATCAGCATGACACCCACCACCACCCCGTTGACCAGGCAGAACACCGCGACGGCGGCGAATCCGGGCAGCAGCGCGGCCGGGAAGCGGGAGCCGAGCAGCAGTTGCGGGCCGCGCAGCAGGTGGAAGGCGGCCGAGGAGGCGAAGGCGCACAGCGCGAGCTGGGAGCCGTTGAACAGCTGGCGCGGGCGACAGCCGCGCCCGTTCGGTCCGCCGAGCACCGCGGCCGGGGCGGCGACCAGGGCGGCGGCGGCGGGCGGGAGCATCAGCACCCCGGCGAACAGCACCGGGAAGAAGGCGTTCACCCCGGGCCGGGCGGGCACCCGCTCGGGCAGCGCCGGCCGGCGCAGCAGCCGACGCACCAGCACCAGGCAGGGCGTGGGCAGGCCCTGGGCCAGGGACTCCCAGCAGCCGTGCAGGAAGGCCAGCAGCGCGACCTTGGGCCAGTCCACCGGCGCGCCGAGCCAGTGCGGCACCCCGGGGGCGGCCGCGGCGGGCAGCAGCGGCACCAGGCAGCACAGCGCCGCCGCCGGGACGGCCGCCAGGTAGCGCGCCGCCCCCCGCGGCAGGGCCGATCCTCCACAGTCGGTAGCGATCTCGACCTCCCCGCCGTACGGACCCCGTGCTGCCTCGACCCGCCGGACGGACCGACGGTGAGTGACCGTCAGGAGAATAGGCGGCCACCCGGGCATGGGGACGCATGATGCCGCAACGGCACAGGCGGCGCACCGCCGACTCACCCGAACGAGTGAGGGCGGCTCGCGGGCGGAAACGGCAGCGGCCCCGGAAGCTCACGCTCCCGGGGCCGCTGCACTCCTTGCCCGAACCACCGACCCCCGCCCTCGGCGGCGGGCCGGTGGACTACCGCTCCCGGTCGTCGACCGACCGGTCGACCACCGTGCGGACGTTCGACCGACGGGCCGTCACTCCGCCTGGGCGCCGGCCTCGACCGGTGCGCCGGGGTGCGCCGGCTCCTGTCCGGCCGCTCCGCCCGGTCTGGGCGCCGGCCGCGCCGACTCGGCGTGCACCTCGACGGGGGTCTCCACCGCGACCACCTGCTCACCCGAGCGCTGCCCGGCCCGGATCGAGTCGATCCTGGCCAGCACCTTGCTGCGCAGGTCCGTCGGCGTGTCGTCGCACCCGCAGGAACGCTTGATCAGCGCCTTGATCGCCTGCTCCAGCCCGTACTGCTTCAAGCAGGGCGAGCACTCCTCGAAGTGCACCCGCAACTTTACGCAGTCGCCCTCGGGCATCTCGTTGTCGAGGAATTCATAGAGGTGGTCGAGGACCTCGCCACACTCGGTTTCGTGCGGATCGCCGCAGCTCATGAGCCCGAGCCCTTCGCTTCCTGCCCTGCCCCGCTGCCGGCCGGGACGAGCCCGCGCTCACGGGCGTAATCCTCCAGCATGCCGCGCAGCTGACGGCGGCCGCGGTGCAGCCGGGACATCACCGTACCGATGGGAGTACCCATGATGTCGGCGATCTCCTTGTACGCAAAGCCTTCTACGTCCGCGAGATAGACGGCGATCCGGAATTCCTCCGGGATGGCCTGGAGCGCGTCCTTCACATCGCTGTCGGGGAGGTGGTCGAGCGCCTGGGTCTCGGCCGAACGCAGACCGGTCGACATGTGCGACTCGGCCCGGGCCAGCTGCCAGTCCTCGATCTCCTCCGCCGCGGTGCGCTGGGGCTCCCGCTGCTTCTTGCGGTACGAGTTGATGAACGTGTTGGTGAGGATGCGGTACAGCCAGGCCTTGAGGTTCGTGCCCTCACGGAACTGGTGGAACGACGCGTACGCCTTGGCGAACGCCTCCTGGAGCAGGTCCTCCGCGTCGGCCGGGTTGCGCGTCATGCGCAGCGCCGCCGAGTACATCGGATCCAGGTAGCCCAGGGCGTCGCGCTCGAAGCGCCCCCGCCGGGCCTCCTCGCTCTCCTGCGCCGACACCCGGTAGGTGTCCTCACCGATCGCCTCGGCCAGCTCCTCACCGGTGAGCGCCTCGCCCGCGGGCATGGCGTCGCCCGGGCCACGGCCCGGATCGGCCTCGTGCTCGGTCCCGACGACCGGACCCACCTCCTCGGCATGACGGGAACGGCCCACGGCGGGCCGCCCAGAAATGGAGGATATAGGGCTGACGGGCTTCTCGCCCGCGTCGAGCCACTCCGACCAGGAGGGGGCGAACGCCGCGGTGGCCTCGCGCTCCTCAGGCCGTTCCGGGCACGCGATCGAACCCATCTGCCCTGCCTCTCTCACCGGTGACTCATGCTGACGGACACGACAACCACCCCGGCCCCGCCCGCATTCCCGCCCCCCGACACCATTCACTCGCACGAGTGATCGAACGGAACCGGTCCGCGCACGGCCGGCGGCCCCGCCACCGCCCGGCCTCACACCAGCCGCAGCACCCAGTCCCCCACCGACGAGCAGATCAGGTCCAGCACCTCGTCCCGCCCCACCGGCGCCCGCTTGGGCACCTCGAACCCGTGGCTGCCGTACGGCACCGCCACCAGCTCGTGCCCCGCCGGCAGCTCCGGGAACTCCCCCGGCCCGCCGAACGGATCCGCCGCACCCTGCACCACCAGCGTCGGCAGCCCCGACCCCAGCAACTCCTCGGCCCGGCTCCTCTCCGGCCTGCCCGGCGGGTGCAGCGGGAACGCCAGCGCCACCACCCCCACCGCCCCGCTCGCCGCCCCCGTCCGGCAGGCCACCCTCGCCCCGGCGCTGCGCCCGCCCACCACCAGCGGCAGCCCCGCCCCCGCCAGCCGCTCGGCCACCGGCCGCCAGCCCAGGTCCAGCGTCCTCGGCGCCGGGGCGAGCCGCTTGCCCGCCACCCGCCAGGGCTGCTCGACCAGCGCCACGGTGACCCCCCGGGCCGGCAGCGCCCCGGCCAGCGCCACCAGGTCCCCGGCCTCGATCCCGCCGCCCGCGCCGTGGCCGAGCGCCAGCACCGCCACGGGCTCCGCGGCCCGGTGCCAGGTGATCCGGGCCTCCCCGGCGTCGGTGGGGACCGGTTCGGTGGTGCTCATCTCGGCGACTCCAGAAGTGGTCAGAACAGCGTGGTCTCGTACTCGGCCTCGGCCCACGGCTCCTTGAGCCCGGGACCGTTGTTGCGGATGCTGCCGACCGCCGGCGACACCGGGGTGGCCAGCAGCGCCCCCGGCGGCGGGGGCGTCAGCAGCCGGCGCACCCCGTCCGGGTCGGTCAGCCGCGGGTCCAGCCACTCGTCCCAGTCCGCCCGGTCCAGGAACAGCGGCATCCGCTCGTGGATCGGCGCCAGCGCCTCCTCGGCGTCCGTGGTGACGATCGTGAACGTCACCAGCCACGCCTCCGGATGCCCCGGCGGCACCGCCCGGTTGCGCCAGAACTCGTACAGCCCGGCCAGCGCCAGCGGGCTCCCGTCCACGCGGGAGACGAAGTACGGCTTCTTGCGGGCCTTCCCCCGCTCCCCCGGCACCGTCTGCCACTCGTAGTAGCCGTCCACCGGCAGGACGCACCGGCGCGCGGCGAAGGCCTGCCGGTACGAGGGCTTCTCGTGCACCGTGTCCGACCGCGCGTTGATCATCTTCACCGCCGTCTCGGCGGAGTCCGACCACTGCGGCACCAGCCCCCAACGCAGCACCCGCAACTGCCGCACCGGCCGCGGCTGCTCCCGGCCCAGCCGCTCCAACACCACGAAGGCGCTGTTCGTCGGCGCGACGTTCCAGTTGGGGTCCAGGGTCTCCTCGGGGTCCCACTGCTCGACGCCGAACAGCTCGACGATGTCCTCGGGCTTGCCGCTCGCTGCGAACCGACCGCACATGCGGGCCAGCTTGCCATGCCGCCCGTCCTCAGGGCTTCCTCATCCTCCGGCCAGAACCACCCGCTCCCTCCCAACCGTCCCCACATGGGAGGCTGCCCCGAACGGCCCAACGCGACGGCCCAGTGCGACGGACGGAGGCGGAGAGACACCGATGAACGCGAACGACCGGACCCTCGGCGACCTGTGGACCCAGGTGACCGGCACCCAGACCGCCCCGCCCGGCTGGCTCGTCCTGGCCACCGGCGCCGCCGCCCTGCTCACCGTCCTGGCCCGCCCCCTGTGGCACGTCGCCCGCAACGCCGTGACCATCGCCCACGAGGGCGGCCACGGCCTGGCCGCCGTCGCCACCCGCCGCAAACTGGCCGGCATCCGACTACACTCGGACACCTCCGGACTCACCCTCTCCTACGGCCGCCCCACCGGCCCCGGCATGGTCCTCACCGCCGCCGCCGGCTACACCGCCCCCGCCCTGCTCGGCCTCGGCTGCGCCGCCCTGCTCGCCGCCGACCGGATCACCCTGCTGCTCTGGCTGGCGATCCTGCTGCTGCTCGCCCTGCTCCTGCGCATCCGCAACGCCTTCGGCTTCCTCAGCGTGCTCGTCGCCGGCGGCGCCTTCTTCCTGGTCTCCTGGTTCGGCAGCGCCGAGGTCCAGGCCGGCTTCGCCTACCTCGGCTGCTGGTTCCTGCTGTTCGGCGCCGTCCGCCCCGTCCTGGAGCTCCAGCACCAGCGCCGGATCGGCTGGGCCCGCGACTCCGACGCCGACCAGCTCGCCCGGCTCACCCACGTCCCCGCCCTCGCCTGGGTCACCGTCTTCCTGCTCGTCGCCCTCGCCTGCCTCGCCCTCGGCACCGCCTGGCTGCTTCAGCCCCTCCAGTAGGCGCCCCGCCGTCTCCAGTAGGCGCCCCGCCGTCTCCGGCAGGCGCCCCGCCGTCCGACCGCCGCCAGGACTGTTCCGGCAAGGGTCCACAAGACGAGCCCTAGACTTGCCCCATGACCGAGACCCTGTGGCCCGCCCCCGTCGCGACCAGCCCCGTCGACGCCACCGTCACCATCCCCGGCTCCAAGTCGGTCACCAACCGGGCCCTGGTGCTGGCGGCACTCGCCGACGGACCGGGCTGGGTGCGCCGCCCGCTGCGCAGCCGCGACTCCCAGCTGATGGCCGACGGCCTGCGCGCCCTCGGGGTCACCATCGAGGAGAAGGTCAACAACGACTCCGGCGGCACCGGCGGCGGCGAGGCCTGGCGGGTCATCCCCGCCCCCGCCCTGCTCGGCCCCGCCTCGGTCGACGTCGGCAACGCCGGCACCGTCATGCGCTTCCTGCCCCCGCTCGCCGTCCTCGCCGACGGCCCGGTGCACTTCGACGGCGACCCGCGCTGCTACGAGCGCCCCCAGCACGGCGTGATCGACGCCCTGCGCGCGCTCGGCGCCCGGATCGACGACGGCGGCCGCGGCGCCTTCCCGCTCACCGTGCACGGCACCGGCTCGCTGGACGGCGGCCCGGTCGAACTGGACGCCTCCTCCTCGTCCCAGTTCGTCTCCGCCCTGCTGCTCTCCGGCGCCCGCTACAACCACGGCATCGAGGTCCGCCACGTCGGCGGCCCGGTCCCGTCGCTGCCGCACATCCGGATGACCGTGGAGATGCTGCGGCTGGCCGGCGCCCAGGTCGACGCCCCCGAGGACGGCGGCGAGAAGGACGTCTGGCGGGTCACCCCCGGCGCCCTGATCGGCCGCGACCTGGTGGTCGAGCCGGACCTCTCCAACGCCGCGCCGTTCTTCGCCGCCGCCCTGGTCACCGGCGGCCGGGTCACCGTGCGGGACTGGCCCAGGCACACCACCCAGCCCGGCGACCAGCTGCGCGAGATCTACACCCGGATGGGCGGCGCCTGCGAGTTCACCGACGAGGGCCTCCAGTTCACCGGCACCGGCCGGATCCACGGCATCGAGGCCGACCTGCACGACGTCGGCGAGCTCACCCCGGTGATCGCCGCCGTCGCCGCGCTCGCCGACTCCGAGTCGCACCTGTACGGCATCGCCCACCTGCGCCTGCACGAGACCGACCGGCTCGCCGCGCTCGCCAAGGAGATCAACGACCTGGGCGGCGACGTCACCGAGACCGAGGACGGCCTGCGGATCCGCCCCCGCCCGCTGCGGGGCGGCATCTTCCACACCTACGAGGACCACCGCCTCGCCACCGCCGCCGCCGTGCTCGGCCTCGCCGTGCCCGGCGTGGAGGTCGAGAACGTCGCCACCACCGCCAAGACCCTCCCCGACTTCCCGGCGATGTGGGCCGAGCTGCTCGGCGAAGCGGCGGCGGGCGCCTGAGCGGAGACTGAGCACATGCGCCGCTACGGCAAGGACGCCGACGAGGACGACATCCGCAACCGCCCCGCCCGCCGGGGATCCCGGCCGCGGACCAGGATCCGGCCCAAACACGAGGACGCCGCCGGGGCGATGGTGCTGACCGTCGACCGCGGTCGGATCACCTGCCTGGTCGACCCGGGCACGAAGCAGGAGCGCCAGGTCGTCGCCATGAAGGCCCGCGAGCTGGGCCGCAAGGGCGTCGTCGTCGGCGACGTGGTCAACCTGGTCGGCGACCTCTCCGGGGACGCCGACACCCTCGCCCGGATCGTCCGGGTCGAGGAGCGCAGCTCGGTGCTGCGCCGCACCGCGGACGACGACGACCCGTACGAGCGGATCGTGGTCGCCAACGCCGAGCAGCTGGCCATCGTCACCGCGCTGGCCGACCCGGAGCCGCGCCCGCGACTGATCGACCGCTGCCTGGTGGCGGCCTACGACGCGGGCATGGAGCCGCTGCTGGTGCTCACCAAGTCCGACCTCGCCCCGGCCGCGACGCTGCTGGACTCCTACGCCCCGCTCGGCATCAAGTACGTGGTCACCCGCCGCGACGAGCTGGAGACCACCGGCGCCGAGGCCGTCCGCGAGCACCTGCGCGGGCTGTCCACGGTGTTCATCGGCCACTCCGGCGTCGGCAAGACCACCCTGGTCAACGCGCTCGTCCCGGACCGCCGGCGGCAGACCGGGCACGTCAACGCGGTCACCGGCCGCGGCCGGCACACCACCGTCTCCGCCCTGGCGCTGCGGCTGCCCCCGCCGGCCGGCGCCAAGCCGGGTTCGAAGAAGGCCCTGAACCCCGGCTGGGTGATCGACACCCCCGGCTTCCGCTCCTTCGGACTCTCGCACATCGACCCGTCCCGGGTCATCCACGCCTTCCCCGACCTGGAGCCCGGCACCGTCGACTGCCCGCGCGCGTGCAGCCACGACGAGCCGGACTGCGCGCTGGACGCCTGGGTCGCGGACGGCCACGCGGAGGCCGCCCGGCTCTACTCGCTGCGCCGGCTGCTGGCCAGCAAGGAGGGCGAGGCCGACTGAGTCGGGCCCTGCTCCGCTCTTCCCCGGGGTTGGTGGCCCATTCTCCCCGGGGTTGGTGGCCCGTTCGAGGTGTCGGAGCGGTCCCTCCTGGCGATCATAGGAAAGTCGGGCTATCCACGGTCCGACCGTCGATCGACAGGGAGGGCACCCGATGGCATGGGCCCTGGTGGTCCTGGCCGGCCTGCTGGAGACCGGCTTCGCGGTCAACCTCAAGCTCAGCGAGGGTTTCACCAAGCTCTGGCCCACCATCAGCTTCTGCGTGTTCGCCCTCGGCAGCTTCGGCCTGCTCACCCTCTCGCTGAAGACCCTGCCGGTGGGCCCCGCCTACGCGGTGTGGACGGGCATCGGCGCGGCCGGCACCGCGATCTACGGCATGCTCTTCCTCGGCGAGAGCACCTCGGTGCTCAAGCTGGTCTCGATCTCCCTGGTGATCGCCGGCGTCATCGGCCTCCAGCTCAGCGGCACGGCTCACTGAGACCGGGCACGGGCACCGCGGCGCACCGACCGGCTAGGGTTTCCGGCATGGCCGACTACCACGACGATCTCCGACTCGCCCATGTCCTCGCCGACTCGGCCGACTCGGTCACCCTGGAGCGCTTCCGCGCCCTCGATCTGAAGATCGAGACCAAGCCCGACCTCACCCCGGTGAGCGACGCCGACAAGGCCGCCGAGGAGCTGGTGCGCAGCGTGCTCCAGCGCGCCCGGCCGCGCGACGCCGTCCTCGGCGAGGAGTTCGGCCTGCAGGGCTCGGGCCCGCGCCGCTGGGTGATCGACCCGATCGACGGCACCAAGAACTACATCCGCGGCGTCCCGGTCTGGGCGACCCTGATCGCCCTGCTGGAGGACGGCCCGGACGGCGTCGAGCGCCCGGTGGTCGGCATCGTCTCGGCCCCGGCGCTGCAGCGCCGCTGGTGGGCGGCCAAGGGCCTGGGCGCGTTCGGCGGCCGCGGCCTGGCCAAGGCCTCCCGGCTGCACGTCTCCGGCGTCTCCCGGATCGAGGACGCGTCCTTCTCGTACTCCTCGCTCACCGGCTGGGAGGAGCGCGGCCGCCTGGACCCGTTCCTGGACCTCACCCGTGCCTGCTGGCGCACCCGCGCGTACGGCGACTTCTGGTCGTACATGATGGTCGCCGAGGGCGCCGTGGACATTGCCGCCGAGCCCGAGCTGTCGCTGTGGGACATGGCGGCCAACTGCATCATCGTCGAGGAGGCCGGCGGCCGTTTCACCGGCCTGGACGGCGTCCCCGGCCCCGGCGGCGCCGACGCCGTCGCCTCCAACGGGCTGCTGCACGAGGAGGCCCTGCGCCGGCTGAGCGTCTGAGCGGACGGGGCTTCGGAGGCCCGAGCGCCCGAGAGACGGTCGCGGCCCCCTGACCGGTGGGAGCCGGTCAGGGGGCCGCCGTCGTGCCAGGCCCGGCGCCTACTGCTTGCGCAGCTCCCGGACCGCCGCGTCCAGCCGCTGCCCGAAGTCGGCGTCGGCCTTGCGGAAGTTGTCGACCGCGCGCTCCACGATGTCCTCGCGGTCGGCGGAGACCTTGGCGATGAAGCCCGACAGGTTGCCGATCAGGCGCTGCTTCTCCTCCTCGGAGAGCAGCCGGTACAGGTCGCCGGCCTGCACGAAGTCGTTGTCCTCGGCGTGCGAGGGCGCGGCGTGGGTGCCGGTGGAGCCGTCGACGGCGGTCGCGGCCCACAGCGGGCGGCCGGTCTCCACCGGGCCGCCGAAGCTGTTCGGCTCGTAGTTCTTCTGCCGGCCGTGGCGGCCGTCGTACAGGTAGCCGTCCCGGCTGTTGGTGCGGGCCTCGGTGGCGTGCGGGCGGTTCACCGGCAGGTGGTCGGCGTTGATGCCGACCCGGTAGCGGTGGGCGTCGGCGTACGCGAACAGGCGGCCCTGGAGCATCTTGTCCGGGGACGGGCCGATGCCGGGCACGAAGTGCGCCGGGGAGAAGATCGACTGCTCGACCTCGGCGAAGATGTTGTCGGGGTTGCGGTTGAGTTCCAGCTTGCCGATCTCGATCGGCGGGTAGTCGGCGTGCGGCCAGACCTTGGTGAGGTCGAAGGGGTTGAAGCGGTAGTTCGCCGCGTCGGCCGCCGGCATGATCTGGACCTGCACCGTCCAGCTGGGGAACTCGCCGCGCTCGATCGACTCGCGCAGGTCGCGCTGGTGGCTGTCCGGGTCCTGGCCGGCGAGGGTGTTGGCCTCGTCCTGGGTGAGGTTGCGGATGCCCTGGTCGGTCTTGAAGTGGTACTTGACCCAGAAGTGCTCGCCCGCCTCGTTCTGCCACTGGTAGGTGTGCGAGCCGTAGCCGTTCATGTGCCGGTACGAGGCGGGGATGCCGCGGTCGCCGAAGAGCCAGGTCACCTGGTGGGTGGCCTCGGGCGACAGGCCCCAGAAGTCCCAGACGTTGTCCGCCTCCTGGGAGCCGGTGTACGGGTCCCGCTTCTGGGTGTGGATGAAGTCGGGGAACTTCAGGGCGTCCTTGATGAAGAAGACCGGGGTGTTGTTGCCGACGAGGTCGTAGTTGCCGTCCTCGGTGTAGAACTTCACCGCGAAGCCGCGCGGGTCGCGCACCGCGTCGGCCGCGCCGAGGTTGCCGGCCACGGTGGAGAAGCGCAGGAAGACCTCGGTCTGCTTGCCGACCTCGGACAGGAAGGCCGCCCGGGTCCAGGGCGTCACGTCGGCGGTCACGGTGAAGGTGCCGTACGCGCCGGCACCGCGGGCGTGCACCACGCGCTCCGGGATCCGCTCGCGGTTGAAGTGGGCGAGCTTCTCGAACAGCTGCTGGTCCTGGATGAGCGCCGGGCCGCCGGTGCCGGCCGTCTCGGTGTTCTGGTTGTCGGCGACGGGGGCACCCGCCTCCGTGGTCAGGGTCGGGCGCAGCTCGTCCTGGGTCGTCATGGGTGTGCCTCCGCGATGTCCGGTCGTAATGGCACGATCCTAACTTGGACTTTGTCCAAGTCAACACTGGAACCAATCTCAGAGCTTGACCTACTCTGGATGACATGAGCGACCTGCTGGAGAGACTGCGCGGAAGAGGCTGGCGGCTGACCTCGCAACGCCGGGTCGTGGCCGAGGTCCTGGACGGCGAGCACGTCCACCTCACCGCGGACGAGGTACACGCCCGCGCGACGGCCCGGCTGCCGGAGATCAGCCGCGCCACCGTCTACAACACGCTCGGCGAACTCGTCGCCCTCGGCGAGGTCATGGAGGTCGCCACCGACGGCCGCGCCAAGCGCTACGACCCCAACGCGCACCGCGCCCACCAGCACCTGGTCTGCTCGGGCTGCGGCGCGATCCGCGACGTCCACCCCCAGGGCGACCCGCTCGCCGCCCTCCCCACCACCGAGCGCTTCGGCTTCGCCGTCACCGCCGCCGAGGTCACCTACCGCGGCCTGTGCCCCGACTGCCGGCCCTGATCGGACTCCCGCCCCTGAGCGAACCGCCGGATCCGGCCGAACTCCCGCCACCAGCCCGGGACTTGGCACGACCGGCCGCTACGCGCTCAACTCCGCGTCGAGCGCGCCCAGCAGCCGCCCGGCCCGCTCGGCCACCTCGGCCGGCCCGGAGTCGATCGCCCGCCGGCACCAGTTCTCCGCCTGCACCGGCTCCCCGCGCCGCAGCGCCAGCAGCGCCAGACGCAGCGCCGCCCGACCGTGCCCGGCGTCCGCGGCCCGGGTGTACCAGAGCATCGCCTCGGCCTCGCTGTCCTGGCGGGCCAGCAGCAGCCCCAGGTTGAACGCGGCACTGCGGCTGCCCGCCTCGGCGGCCCGCCGGTACCAGCTCTCGGCGATCTCCAGCGCCCCGCGCTCCGCCGCCCGCACACCCATCCGCACCTGCGACCGGCGGTGCCCGGCGTCGGCCGCCAGCGCGTACCAGTGCTCGGCCTCGGCGTCCGCGTCCCCGCGCCGGTCCAGCAGCGAGGCCAGCCGGAACGCGCCCTCGGCCGAACCGCCCGCCGCCGCCTGCCGGTAGCGCTCCAGCGCCCCGGCCAGGTTGCCGCGCTGCTCCTGGACGACCGCGAGCTGCAGCGCCGCCTCGCCGTGCCCCTCGGCCGCGGCCCGCGCGTACCACTCGTGGGCCTGCTGCTGCTCGCCGCGCCCGGCGTGCAGCACCCCGAGGTTGAACGCGCCGTCCACGCTGCCGGCCTCGGCCGCCTTGGAGAACCAGGGCTGGGCGCCGGACTCGTCGCCGCGCTGCAGCAGCACCACGGCCAGCGCGTTGCAGGCCTCCCGGTGCCCGGCGTACGCGGCCCGGCGGTACCACTGCTCGGCCTGCTGCTCGCGGCCGGTGCCGGCGCAGAGCAGGCCGAGGTTGAAGGCGCCGTTCTGGTCGCCGGCGTCCAGCGCGACGCGGTACCAGCGCTCGGCCTCGGCGGCCTCGCCGCGGCTCGCGTGCAGCGCGCCCAGCGCGTTGGCGGCATTGCCGTCCCCGGCCTCGGCGGCCTCCTGCCACCACTCGGCGGCGGCCGCCAGGTCCCCGGAGTCGCGCAGCAGGAAGCCCAGCGCGCACGCCGCGCGCGACTCCCCGTTCTGCGCGGCCTGCCGGTACCAGCGGGCCGCCTCGTCCAGCAGCGACCGGTCGGTGCGGGCGCGTTCCTCCAGCAGCACGCCCAGGCGCAGCGCGGCGCGGGCGTGGCTGCGGGCGGCGGCGGTGCGGTACCAGGTCTCGGCGGTCTCCTTGTCCCCGGCGGCCTCGCGCATCCGGGCCAGCCGGTAGGAGGCCTCCCGGTGCCCGGCGTCGGCGGAGACCTTGAACCAGCGTTCGGCGCGCACGTCCCGCCGGTGCTCCATCAGGTCGCCCAGCGCGTACGCGCCCAGCGGGTGGCCGTGGTCGGCGGCGAAGTGCAGCCAGTACTCGGCGGCCTCCTCCTCGCCCTGGTCGCGCAGTTGCAGCCCGAGCGCGTGCGCGGCCGGCGCGCTGCCGGCCACGGCGGCGTGGCGCCACCACTGGCCGGCCTCGGCCCGGTGGCCCTGCTGGTGCAGCAGCACGCCGAGGTTGTTGGCGGCGGCGCGCACCCCGGCGGCCGCGGCGGCGCGCAGGTACGGCTCGGCCTCCTCCAGCTCCCCGCGGCGCAGCAGCAGGGTGCCGAGCCGGCAGGCGGCGTCCGGGTCGCCGCCGTCGGCGGCCTGCCGGTGGCGGGCCTCCAGGGCGGCGGACTCGCGGGCGGCCAGGGCGGTCTCGAAGCTGGTCGAGTCGAGGCCCGCCGGGTCGAGCGCGGCGCCGGCGGCCGACTTCCCGCCGGAGTCCTCCCCGTACGCGCCGACGGCGGCGGCGAACTGACGGGTCGACACGTGGACCAGGCTGTCCGGCCCGTAGCCCGGGGCCGGGGGGCGTTCGGACAGTCCGCTGGTGCGCTGGGCGGGCAGGGCTCCGGGGTGGTTGGCGGTGGCCTCGGCGCTCTCCGCCCAGGCGTCGGTGTCCGCCTCGGCGGCCGCCGAGGACCTGGCGCCTGACTTGCCGATCAGCCTCATGCCGACTCCCGCTCCCCCAGAGTGTCGCGGCATCGTGCCCCGGCGCGCGGCCGGGGGGACTCCCAGGAGAGGCGCCGGACCCGACGGCCGGTCAGCGGCCGTGCACCGTCCCCCATGTGTCCCATCGTCGCATCACCCAGTACCCGCGTACACCTGCCCCGGCCGAATTCCGGCGGGGCCGACCCGAAGCCGACGGAATTGCTTCGGCGCTTTGTCGATTTCCCGACACTTCAACCCCACAAACCCCGCTGCCGTCGTCCTTGGCGACGGTCGATAGTACCGGAGCGGTTCCTGCCGCTTCCGGGGCGAGAACGGCACGGAAAACACCAGAGGCCCGGAGGAAGTATCCTCCGGGCCTCTGGCCTTTGTAGCGGGGACAGGATTTGAACCTGCGACCTCTGGGTTATGAGCCCAGCGAGCTACCGAGCTGCTCCACCCCGCGTCGGTGATTGAACCCTAGCACGGACGCGGGGTGGAACGGAAAACGGTTGCCGCAGCTCAGCGGCCTACGGCTGCGGAGCGGGCGATCCGGCGCCGGTGGCACCGGGGGCGGGAGCGCCACCCGGAGCCGGCGCGGCGCCGGCGCCGCGCGCCGCCTCGGCGGCCTTCAGGGCGTCGCCGAGCGCCTTCTGGGCGTTGCCGTACGCCACCCAGTCGCCGTTCTTGAACGCCGTCTGGCTGTCGCCGTACGCCTTCTCCGCGTCCGTGAGCGCCTTCTGGAGCTCCGGCGAGATCGTCCCGCCCGGCGCCGGCGTGGTCGGCGTGGTCGGCGCGGTCCCGGTACCGGGCGTGGACGGCACGGTCGGGGTGGTCGCCGGGGGCGCCCCGCCGAACACCTTCTTCAGCGCGGCCTCCAGGGTGTCCTCGAACGCCACGTTGTCGTCCCCGTACACCGCCAGGACCTTCTGCATCGTCGGGTACTTGGCACCGCGTCCGCGCACGTACACCGGCTCGATGTTGAGCAGCCCGCCGCCGACCGGCAGGGTCAGCAGGTTGCCGTACTCCAGCTCGGAGTCACCGCCGCTCTTCAGCAGCGTGATCTGCGAGGCCACCTCCTGGCGGGAGTTGAACTTCGACTGCACCAGGCCGGGACCGGGGGCGCCGCTCTCGCCCGTCATCTTCAGGATGCGGATCTTCCCGTAGTCGTCCCCCGGGTCCGCGTTGACGGCCATGAACGCCGCCAGGTTGGGCCGCTGGTTGGGCACGAAGGTACTGGTCAGCGAGAAGCTCGCGGCGTTGGTGTCCGGCATCCGCACCGTCACGTAGTACGGCGGCTGGACCTGCTTGGTGTCGCTGGTCGGGTCCACCGGGGTCTGCCAGATGTCACTGCCGTTGAAGAACGAGTTGGCGTCGGTGACGTGGTACTGGCCGAGCAGGTCGCGCTGCACCTTGAACATGTCCTGCGGGTAGCGCAGGTGCGGCACCAGCGTCTGCGGGATGTCCGCCTTCGGCTCGACGGTGCCGGGGAAGGCCTTCATCCAGGTCTTCAGCACCGGGTCCTTGTCGTCCCACTGGTAGAGCTTCACCTCGCCGGTGTAGGCGTCCACCGTGGCCTTGACCGAGTTGCGGATGTAGTTGACCTGGTTGGCGGCTGTCAGCAGCTCACCGCGCTGGTTGGTCAGCGAGTCCTTGGTGGCGGTGCCCAGCGTCGTCTTCGAGGAGAACGGGAAGCCGTCCGAGGTGGTGTAGCCGTCCAGGACCCACAGGATCCGGCCGTCCTGCACCACCGGGTACGGGTCGGCGTCGATCGACAGCCACGGCGCGACCTTCTCCACCCGCTCCTTCGGCGTCCGGTTGTAGATCACCTTGGCGCCGTCGGTGATCGCCCCCGCGTAGAGGATCTGCGGCTCCGCGAAGCGCACCGCGTAGGCGGCACGGGTCAGCGGGTTGTCCAGCGAGACCCCGCTGTCGCCCTGGTACGTGGTCTCCGCGTTCTGGCCCGTCTTGGTGTCGGTGTAGTCGATCTCCTTGTTGGAGCCGCCGACGATCGAGTACGTGGTGGTCTTCTCGCCGTAGTAGATCCGCTGCTGGTAGTCGCCCAGCGTGCCGGTGGCCGGCAGACCCGACTCGGTGAACACCGGCTGGCCCTTGTCGTCGACCTGGTTGCCCTTGGCCACCACCGCGCCGTAGCCGTGGGTGTACTTGAAGTGGTCGTTGATCCAGTTGCGCTGCACGCCGTTGAGGTCCAGCTCACGCAGGCCGATCACACTGTCCTGCTTGTCCTGCCCGCTGCCGTACCGGTCCACGTCCAGCGTGTTCGGGAAGGCGTAGTAGTTGCGCTGCTGCTCCAGCGACTGGAACGCCGGCGAGACGACGTTCGGGTCCAGCAGCCGGATGTCCGAGATGGTCCGGGCGTCCGGCTTGAGCGCGTCCGCGGTGGTCGTGCCCTGCGGCGTGTACGGAATGGTCTGCGCGTCCGCGATCCCGTACGCCTGACGCGTCGCGTCGATGTTCTTCTGGATGTACGGCGTCTCCTTGGCCTGCTCGTTCGGCTTGACCTGGAACTGCTGCACGATCGCCGGGTACAGCCCGCCGATCAGCACCGCCGACAGCACCATCAGCCCCAGGCCGATCAGGGCCGGGGCCCAGGTGCGGCGGATCGGCGTCAGGAAGAACAGCACCGCGCAGATGATCGCGACGAAGAACAGGATGGTCTTGGCCGGCAGGAACGCGTTGGCGTCGACGTACCGCAGGCCGGTCCACCCCGAGACGCCCTTGTACGAGCCGGTCTTCACCGCCAGCGCGTACCGGTCCAGCCAGTACGCGACCGCCTTCAGCAGCACGAACACGCCCAGCAGCACCGCCAGGTGCCCCTGCGCCCCCACACTCGCCCGGCGGCCCGGACCCTGCAGCCGCAGCCCGCCGTACAGGTAGTGCACCATCGCCGACGTCAGCAGCGAGACGATCACCGCGCTGAACGCGAAGCCCAGCACGAACTCGTAGAACGGCAGGTCGAACGCGTAGAACGAGACGTCCATGCCGAACTGGGCGTCCTTCTCACCGAAGGAGGTCGCGTTCGTCCACATCAGCCAGGTCCGCCACTGCCCCGAGGCCGCGGCACCGGCCACCAGGCCGATCACCAGCGAGACGCCGATCAGCGCCCAGCGCTTGAACGGCGCCAGGCCGGACCGGTAGCGGTCCAGGCTCTGCTGCTCCACCGACATCGCCGACAGCGGCGGCCGCAACCGGTGCGCCAGCCAGATGTTGAAGCCGACGATCACCGCCATCAACAGGCCGAAGACCCCGAACAGCCCGACCTTCGTCCACAGCTGGGTGGTGAACACCGAGGAGAAGCGGACCGACCTGAACCACAGCCAGTCCGTCCAGAAGCCCGCGAACATGACGAACAACAGGAAGAGCACCGCGAGCACGCCCAGGGTCAGCAGGGCCACCCGCGCCCGCCGGGAGGGCGGGCCTACCCTTCGCCGGAAACCCGGCCCTGAGCGTTCGGGCATCTGGAAGACCACGGTGGCACCTCGGCTGTGTCGTCTGAATGGGGTCGGTCGTCAGAGAAACTTAACCAGGCTTTGGCCGAGTTCCCACCGTTAGCAGACGGTTACGACAGCCACCCGCCCGGCGGGCGCGCCCCGCCCGGCGTGTGAGGATTGAGGCATGTCCGACGCGTCTGATCTGAACAACTCCCCCGACGACGTCTCCAAGCTCCCCGCCGCCACCCCGCTGACCCGGGCCGCGCTGGAGATCGACGAGTACGCCGCCACCCTCGGCTGGGACCTCCCGGCCCGACTCTTCGCCCTGGTGGACAGCGCCGCCCTGCGCAAGGCCAACCCGAAGATCGCCAAGCAGCTCGGCCTCGCCGAGGGCGACGAGGCCGGCCTCACCCCGATCGAGCAGGACGAGCTGCCCGCCGGCATGGAGCTCGACAAGTTCCTCGGCACCATCGCCTGGCCCGACTCCGTGGCCGGCTGCGCCCTGGTCGTCGAGCGCCTGATGCTGCCCCCGGGCGCCGAGCAGTCCCGCCCGCGGGGCGCCAGCGACGCCCAGCTCGCCGAGTGGGTGGCCAACCACCCCAACCGCGAGGAGGTGCGGATCACCGCCGCGGTGCTCCGCGACGGCAAGAAGGAGATCGCCCTGCGGCTGCGCTCCAAGGACGTCGCCCGCGAGGTGCTGACCGGCCCCGACCTGGTGCCCGGCCTGACCGACGCGCTGCTGGCGACCTTCGCCTGACGCCTTCCCGGCGGCGGCCTCCCGGGGCCGCCGGCGGCTACTTGGCCGGCCGTTCCGTGGCCCGGAGGCTACTTGGCCAGCCGTTCCGTGGCCCGGCGGTCGCCCCGGCGGCTACTTGGCGGTGCAGGACGGCAGCGCGGAGGTCTGTCCGGAGCGGACCTGCTCCAGCGACTTCAGCGCGCCGTCCAGCGTGTCCGCCTTGATCAGGGTCAGCCCGGACGGGACGTTCTTGCTCGCCTCGGCGCAGTTCGAGGACGGGGTGAAGAAGTACTGGGCCCCGGCGTCCCGGGCGGCGATCAGCTTCATCGAGATGCCGCCGATCGGGCCGACCTTGCCGTCGTCGTCGATGGTGCCGGTGCCGGCCACGAACTTGCCGCCGGTGAGGTCGCCGCCCGGGGTGAGCTTGTCGATGATGCCGAGCGAGAACATCAGGCCCGCGCTCGGGCCGCCGACGTCCTGCAGGCCGATGTCGATCTGGAACGGGTAGGTGTGCCGGATCCCGGTGCCGATGCCCACCACCGCGAGCTCCGCCCGCTCGGCCGGGGCCTGCGGGTCGAGGTCCTTGGCCCGTGCGGTCGGCACCGTGACGTCGGTCTTCCCGCCCGCGGCGGCGGCGCCGTTGCCGTCCTTGACCCGCGGCACGACGGTGAAGACCGCCGACTCGCCCGGCTTGTGCTTGGTGACGGCCGCGACCACCTGCTCGACCGAGCCGACCGGGGTGCCGTCCACGGCCACGATCTGGTCACCCGCGTGCAGCCGCCCCTCGGCCGGGGCGCCCGCGGTGACCGACTTCACGATCAGCTCGCTGCCGACCGGGATGCCCAGCTGCTTGAGCGCCGCGGTCCGGGCGCTGTCCTCGGAGGAGGCGAACTCCTCGGCGTTCTGCTTCTTGGCCTCCGCGTCCGACTGCCCCTTGGGGTAGACGTTGTCGTGCGGCACCATCAGCACGTCGTCCCGCAGCCAGCCGACCACCGCGTTGACCAGGCTGGGCTCGTACTTGGCCCCGGTGACCTGCACCGTGGTCATGTTGAGGTTGCCCGTCGTCGGGTACGAGTCGTGCCCGCTGATGCTGATCACCGGCTTGCCGCCCTGGTTGCCGAGCGTGTTGTACGTCGGCCCCGGGCTCATCTCCGTGTACGGAACCTTCATCAGCACCGAGACGCAGAGCAGCGCTATGAGCAGCAGGGTGGCAGCGAGCATCGTCGCGGAGCGGCGTGGCATGCCTCGACAGTACGGGACGGGCGTGAACAGGCGCCCGCCGGGCTACCTGCCGGAGCCCTCCCTCGGGGCCGCGGTGCCCGCGGTGGTGCGCTCCATGGCGGCCATGAAGCGCTGGTGTTCGGCGAGTGAGGCCGGGTCCCCGGCGGCCCGCGGTTCCCTCTGGGCCCACAGTGCCCAGAGGCCGGCGGCGACGCCGGCGACACCCGGAATGATCAGCCAGGCGAGCGCACTCATACCAGTACTCCCAGCTCGTCGTGTCTATGAGCAGATTAACCACTCCGGCGGACAACGCGGCCGGCGCCGTCCGGGTTACGGGACGGCCGATCGGCTCACTTCCGGGGAGTATTCGGAGCGCCGTCACGAGCCCGTTGGAGTGACATCCCGGCGCGCCTCACCCGTCGGACGCGCGAGGTGTGCCGGTCGGTTCCGCGGAGCGTGCAGGCCGGTTCCGCGGGGTGCGCAGACCGGTTCCGCGAGGTATGCCGGTCGGTTCCGCGAGGTATGCCGGTCGGTTCCGTCGGCCCCGGAGCCGTCCTCAGCAGCCGCCCGCGCCGACCCACTCCTCCTCGCCGTCGGAGAAGACCTGGTGCTTCCAGATCGGCACCTCGTGCTTGAGGTCGTCGATCAGTCGGCGGGCGGCGGCGAAGGCCTCGCCGCGGTGGGCGCAGGAGACGGCGACGATCACGGCCTTGTCGGTGATCTCCAGCCGGCCCACCCGGTGGACCGCGGCGAGCGCCCGGACCGGGAAGTCCGCGGCCACCTTCTCGGCGATCCGGCGCATCTCCCGCTCGGCGGTGGGGTGGCAGCTGTACTCCAGTGCGGAGACCGACTTGCCGCCGTCGTGGTCCCGGACCGTCCCGACGAAGACGGTGGTGCCGCCCGCCGCGTCGTCACCGACCGCCTCGTACACCTCGTCCAGCGAGAGCGGGGTGTCGCGGATGGCGAGCAGGCGGATGGGGTCGTGGTTCTCGGACATGGCCCCATGATTCCCCATCCGGCACGGGACGGGGCAAGCCACCCTTCCGCATCACGAGGCGGGGATTTCGCATCGCGAGAAGCCCCCGTCCGGCGCCGCCCGCAGACCCGACCCGCCCCGTCGGCACCGCCCGGTCGGAACCGCCGCCCGCGGACCCGTCACCGGCCGGTCAGAACCGCCGCCGCCTGCGGGCCCGGCGCACCAGCGCCGCCGTACCGACCAGCGCCACCGTCGCCCCGGCCGCCCCCAGGCTGGTCGCCGCCTCCTTGCCGCCCAGCCGGCGCCCCGCCACCGCGTGCTTGCCGGACACCTGCTCCAGCAGTTCGGCCAGCACCTGCTCGTTGGTGTGCGCCGGGCGCCAGCCCGCCTCGTGCAGCCGACTGCCGGACACCACCCACGGGTACATCGTGTACGCCAGGTCCCCGGCCGGGGCCGGGGTCAGGCCCAGCCGGTGCAGCCGCGCCGCCGTACCGAGCGCCAGCGAGGCCGGCAGCTCCATCCGCCGGATCCCGGACAGCCGCTCCACGTCCTCCTGCTCCAGCCAGCCGTCACAGCCGACCGTCACCTCGCCCTCGACCAGGCCCAGCACCGCGTACTCCAGCGCCGCCGCCAGGTCGTCCACGTGACAGAACTGCCAGCACGGCCGGGACCCGGCCACCACCAGCAGCCGGGGCGCCTCGAAGTGCCGGGTCAGCACGGTGTCCACGCCGGGGCCCACCACCACGGCCGGGCGCAGCACCGTCACCTGGAGGCCCGGGTGGGCGCGCGGCGCCCGGCGGGCCAGCCGCTCGATCTCCAGCAGGTCCCCGACCAGCGAGGCCTCCTCGGTCGCCCGCAGCTCGGAATCCTCCGCCAGCGGCACCTCGTTGTCGGCCAGCGCACCGTAGACCATCGCCGAGGTGCACAGCACCACCCGGTGCACGCCGGCGGCCGCGGCCGCGGTCAGCACCGTCTGCGCTCCGCGCACGTTGTAGGCGCTGCGGGCCCGGGCGTCGGACTCCATGCCGAAGTCCATCGCCAGGTGCACCACCACGTCGACCCCGGCCAGCCGTTCGGCCACCGCCGGGTCCCGCACGTCGAGCACCCGCCACTGCACGCCCGGCACGTCGCCCCGACGGTCGTCCACCGCGAGGACCTTCCGCACGTGCGGAGAGGCCACCAGCCGGGCGGCGACCCGCTCGCCCAGCACCCCCGCGGCACCCGTGACCGCCACGGTCAACAGCCGACCGCCGTAGGCTGGGGGCGGCGACGCCGTGGTGTCCGACGCGTCCTCTCCTCCGGTCAGCCCAGAGCGAACGTCCGAGGGCGGGGAACTCACCGGCCATCCTCCACGGTTAGCTTTATGTGCGTACGGACGTGTGTCACGTACGTCCATCCTGCCCGAGGCGAAGGCCCGGCGGTGCACCCGGCGCGGGCCTGCCGCGCGGGAGCCGCCCCCGAGTCCCCCACTCCGCCGCCGCCCCGGGCGCAGACTTTTCCGCCACACCCGCATGACGGCCGACCGGATCGAGGACCCCGTGAGCGACCTTCCCTTCGGATTCGGCGTTCCGCCCGAGGAGCCCGAGGACGGCAAGGCCAAGCCCGACGACGCGCAGAAGAAGAAGGACCAGGAGCAGTCCGGCAGCGGCCCGCAGCCGTTCGGCTTCGGTGGCGGCAACCCCTTCGGCGCGATGTTCGGCCTGCCCGGCACCCCGGGCGGCCCCGGCGGCGCCGGAGCCGACAACCCCTTCGCCGCGATGTTCGGCGGCATGAACCCGGGCGACCTCGGCGCCGCCTTCCAGCAGCTCGGCCAGATGCTCTCGTTCGAGGGCGGCCCGGTGAACTGGGACCTCGCCAAGAACATCGCCCGCCAGACCGTGGTCGCCGAGCCCGCCGAGGGCAAGAGCAAGGACCGCTCGGTCAGCGACGCCGAACGCTCCGCCGTCGCCGAGGCCATCCGCCTGGCCGACCTGTGGCTCGACGGCTCCACCGAGTTCCCCTCCGGCGCCGGCACCGCCGTCGCCTGGAGCCGCGCCGAGTGGATCGAGGCCACCCTCCCGGTCTGGAAGGACCTGGTGGATCCGGTCGCCGAGCGCGTCGGCAACGCCATGGGCGGCGTCCTGCCCGAGGAGATGCAGGCCATGGCCGGCCCCCTGATGGGCGTGATGCGCTCGATGGGCGGCGCCATGTTCGGCACCCAGATCGGCCAGGCGCTCGGCGCGCTCGCCGGCGAGGTGGTCGGCTCCGCCGACGTCGGCCTGCCGCTCGCCCCGGCCGGCAAGGCCGCGCTGCTGCCCCAGAACGTCGCCGAGTTCGGCGAGGGCCTGAACGTGCCCGCCGACGAGGTCCGGCTCTACCTCGCCCTGCGCGAGGCCGCCCACCAGCGGCTCTTCGCCCACGTGCCGTGGCTGCGCGCCCACCTGCTGGGCGCCGTCGAGGCCTACGCCCGCGGCATCAAGGTGGACACCTCCCGGATGGAGGAACTGGTCGGCCAGCTCGACCCGAGCAACCCGGAAGCGCTCCAGGAGGCCCTGGCCGGCGGCCTGCTCCAGCCCGAGGACACCCCCGAGCAGAAGGCCGCGCTCGCCCGCCTGGAGACCGCGCTCGCGCTCGTCGAGGGCTGGGTCGACGCCGTCGTGCACGCCGCCGCCGAACCGCACCTGCCGCAGTCCGGCGCGCTGCGCGAGACCGTCCGCCGCCGCCGCGCCGCCGGCGGGCCCGCCGAGCAGACCTTCGCCACCCTGGTCGGCCTGGAGCTGCGCCCGCGCCGGCTGCGCGACGCCTCCCGGCTCTGGGCGCTGCTCGCCGACGCCCGCGGCGTCGAGGGCCGCGACGCGCTCTGGGAGCACCCGGACATGCTGCCCACCGCCGCCGACCTGGACGACCCGGACGCCTTCGTGCACCGGGACTCCGCCGACGACCTGGAGGGCGGCATCGACTTCGACGCGCTCCACAGGCTGCTCGGTGAGGCCGCGGCCGGCAAGCCCGACCTCACCAAGAAGGACGAGCAGCCGAAGACCGACGAGGACGGCACCGACGGAAAGGGCGAGCCCACCGCATGACGGACACCGAGACGCCCGCCGCCACCCTGCACGCGGACGCCGTCCGCACGCTGACCGGGTGGCGGCCCGCCGACCAGGACCAGGAGCGGCTGCGGCTCGACTACCTGGAGCACCTCGCGGCGCGGCCCGACGGCCTGTACCGCTCCTGCCTGCCCGCGCACATCACCGCGAGCGCGGCGGTCGTCGACCCGGCCGCCGGGCGGGTGCTGCTCACGCTGCACCCCAAGGTCGGCATGTGGCTCCAGATGGGCGGGCACTGCGAGCCCGGCGACCGCGACCTCGCCTCGGCCGCGCTGCGCGAGGCCGTCGAGGAGTCCGGCATCCCCGACCTGGTGCTGCTGGAGAGCGACGGCGCCCCGGTGCCGGCGAAGCTGGACCGGCACCTGGTGCGCTGCACCGGCAAGGACCGACCGGAGAACACCCACCTGGACGTCCAGTACATCGCGCTGGCCCCGGCCGGCGCTCAGGCGCTGATCAGCGAGGAATCGCTGGACCTGCGCTGGTTCGACTACGACCGGCTGCCGGAGCTCACCGACCACTCGGTGCGCGACCTGGTCGCCCGGGCACGGCAGCTGACCGGCTGAGGCGTGACACCCGAAGGGGGCGCGGAGCCTATTGGCCCGCGCCCCCTTCCATCGCTCCTCCGGTCGGACCCGACGGGGCCCACGGCTCCTGCCGCACCGCCCCGTCCCAGCCTGGCCCGGCCCGACCCACGCCGTCCCGACCTGGCCCGCCCCGCCCCCGCTCGCCCTCAGCCGCAGGAGGACGCCGCCGGATCCGGCCCGGTCGGGTTCGGGGCCGCGTGCCGAGCACCCGGGATGTGCGGCAGCCGGGCGGCGGAGACCACACCCTCCAGATAGCCGCGGGCCCGCTCGGTCCGCGGATAGGACTCCAACAGGGCCCAGAACGCCGGGCCGTGGTCCGGCACCAGCAGGTGCGCCAGCTCGTGCAGCAGCACGTAGTCCAGCACGTACTCCGGCATGCCCTGGAGACGGTGCGAAAGGCGGATCGTCCCCTCACTCGGGGTGCAGGAACCCCAGCGGGAATTCTGGTTGGTGACCCAGCGGACCTGGCTGGGGCGGGCCCGATCACCCAGGTAGGAGGCCGACAGCTCACGGGCCCTGGCCATCAGGCCCTCGTCCCCGGGAATCCGCCGGGACTCCTGGGCGGCGAGCTTCTCCAGCATCTGCGCGACCCAGCGCTGCTCCTCGGCGTGCGACATCCGGGCCGGGATCAGCACGACGGTGCGGTCGCCCTCGCGGTAGGCGGAGACGGTACGGCTGCGGCGGGCGCTGCGGCGCACCTCGACCCGGCTGCGGTCCTGCGCCTCGGGGGCCGCGGCGCCGGCGGGCGGCGGCTGCGACGGGCCCGGCCTCGGCTGCTGCCGCTGGTCCGGGCGTCCGCGCGTGTTCGGCCCCGCGACCTGCGACCCGGACGCTGCACGGGCACGCCGACGCGACGCCGGTGGATGGGAGTCCCGCTCGGCTGCCATGGCACACGACGTTACCCGGTACCCCTGACAGAAGTCCGCTGCCCTGGCCGGAATCTTTCATGGAGCGATCGCGAACGAAAAGTCGACGGCGGGTGTCCGGAAACCGACCCCGGGGCGGATGCCACGTTATCCACAGGGCATGCGAACGGATGGCCCGATCATACGCGCGGACCTGTGGATAACCTTCCGCACGACATCCACGCGATGGGGCAAGCTGCGGTCAGCCGTCCGGAAACGATCGATTGGGAGACCGCCGTGCGCCTCGCCCTCAAACCCGCGCTGTCCCGCAGCTGGCGGGACTCGGAGACCCTGCAGTTCGGCACCGTCACCCGGTTCGCCGGGGTGCTCGGCAACGCCGACAAGACCCTCTGCGACTTCCTCGCGCTGCTCGACGGGACGCGCGACCGACCGGAGCTCCTGAACGAGGGCGAACGCATCGGGCTCGGCCGCGAACCGGCCGACGCCCTGCTCGTCGACCTGGAGGAGACCGGTCTGCTCGACGACGCGGAGGCGGGCGACCGCGCACTGGCCCGTTTCCCCCAGCAGCAGCGGGATCTGCTCGGGCCTGACCTCGCCTCGCTCTCCCTGGTCCACTCCGGCCCGGGCGCCGCACCGGCGGTCCTGGGCCGCCGGGCCGACGCACGGATCGAGGTGCGCGGCGCGGGCCGGGTCGGCGCCGCTGTGGCGGCGGTGCTCGCCGCGGGCGGCACGGGCACGGTCACCGTCGCGGACGGCGGCCGGGTCAAGCCCGGCGACTGCTCCCCCGCCGGGCTGCCGCCCGGGGACGTCGGACGGCTGCGCGCGACGGCGGCCCGGGAGGCGGTGCAGCGCGCCGCGGGCCGGGCCCCGGTGCCGGTGCCCCGGCGGCGGCCCGGGGACCCGCCCCCGGACTTCGTGGTCCTCGCGCCCCGGGACGGCAGCGCCGCCTTCGCGGGCGGGACGTACGAGGCCCGACTGCTGCTGCGGGCCGGGGTGCCGCACCTCTACGTGGGCGTGGTCGAGGAGTTCGGCGTCATCGGGCCGCTGGTGATCCCCGGGATGTCGGCCTGCGGGCACTGCCTGGTGCTGCGGCGGGAGGACGAGGACGCGGCCTGGCCGCGGGTGCTGGCCCAGCTGGCCGACGAAGGCCCCGGCCGAGCCCGGACACCGGCCTGCGACACGGCACTGGCGACGGCGGTCGCCGGACTGGCTGCACTGCACATCCAGGTGTTCCTGGACGGCGGCCGACCGCCGAGCGTGGACGGCTGGTGCGAGGTGTCGGCCCGGGACGGCATGCCACGGCGCCTGCGGCTTCGCGGACACCCGGACTGCGGTTGCCTGTGGCAGCCGCTGCCGCCGGGGTGAGGAACGGAGGAGGGTGAGGCACGGAGGAGGAGCAGAAGGAGGAAATCGAGTCTGACGGGAGCAGGCCCGGCGGCTGCACGGCTCGGCAGCCCCCGGCCTCCCCACGGCACCATGGGCACCCACCGGCCGTACGAGCCGACGGCCAGGTGAGCCCGCGGTACCGACGAACCCCCTCGCCGGGGTCGACGCCCCCCAGGGGCGGGCACGAGGCCTTCCGCGGCCCGCGCCCTGCCCGGGGCAGGGCGCGGGCGGGGAGCCACCGCACGTGACACAAGGCGGGCGGGTGGTGGGCGCAGGGCAGTGGGTGGTGGGTGATGGGCGGTGGGTGGTTGGCGGGCGGGCGGCGAGGGTGGGTGGGAGGGGGGAGGGGGGAGGGGGCCCGGGGAAAGGCGACATCACACCCCTGTGCAGGAAGTCGGCCGAGCCGACTTCCTGCACAGAACTACCACCCCCTCCCCCGCCCCACCACCCCAAGCCGCCCAACTCCCCACAAAGGGAAGCCACTCCCCGCCCCGCCCCGCGGAATTCCGCGGGGCGGGCGACAGGGAGCGGGCACAATGGCGTAGAGATGGTCGGCCGCCCGGAACCGGGCGGCCAGGGATTGGAGGCCCGGGGTGAGCGATCTTCCGCGCAAGGCAGTGACCCGCACGGCACGGCTCGCCGCCCTGCCGCTGGGGATAGCCGGTCGCGCCACGCTCGGCCTGGGCAAGCGGATCGGCGGCCGCTCCGCCGAGGTGGTCACCGCCGAGCTCCAACAGGCCACCGCCGACCAGCTGTTCAAGGTCCTCGGCGAACTCAAGGGCGGGGCGATGAAGTTCGGGCAGGTGCTGTCCGTCTTCGAGGCCGCGCTGCCCGAGGAGGTCGCCGGGCCGTACCGGGCGGCGCTCACCAAGCTCCAAGACGCCGCTCCCCCGATGCCCGCCGCCAAGGTGCACACCGCGCTCGCCCAGCGGCTCGGCGAGGACTGGCGCGAGCTGTTCCGGGAGTTCGACGACCGCCCCGCGGCAGCCGCCTCGATCGGCCAGGTGCACAAGGCGGTCTGGCACGACGGCCGTACGGTCGCCGTCAAGGTGCAGTACCCGGGCGCGGGCGACGCGCTGCTCGCGGACCTCTCGCAGCTGAGCCGGGTGGCCTGGCTGCTGGGCCCGCTGATCCCCGGGCTGGACGTCAAGCCGCTGATCACCGAGCTGCGCGAGCGCGTCTCGGAGGAGCTGGACTACGAGCTGGAGGCGCAGGCCCAGCACCGGCACGCCGAGGAGTTCGCGGACGACCCGGACATCGTGGTGCCGGGCGTGGTGGCCCAGGCCGACCAGGTGCTGGTCACCGAGTGGATGGGCGGCACCCCACTGGCCGAGGTGATCGCGGGCGGCACCCAGGAGGAGCGCGACCGCGCCGGGCAGCTGCTGGCCCGGTTCCTGTTCGCGGGCCCGTCCCGGACCGGGCTGCTGCACGCGGACCCGCACCCGGGCAACTTCCGGCTGCTGAAGGACGACGGCCCGGCGTCGGGCTGGCGGCTGGGCGTGCTGGACTTCGGCACCGTGGACCGGCTGCCCGGCGGGCTGCCCGCGCCGATCGGGGCCTCGCTGCGGATGGCGCTGGCCGGGGACGCGGCGGGCGTGCTCCGGATGCTGCGCGAGGAGGGCTTCGTGAAGCCCTCGATCCGGCTGGACCCGGACGCGGTGCTCGACTACCTGCTGCCGATCATCGAGCCGGCCGCGGTGGAGAACTTCCACTTCACCCGGACCTGGATGCGCGCCCAGGCGGCCCGGATCGCTGATCCGCGCTCGCCCGCCTACAACCTGGGCAAGCAGCTGAACCTGCCCCCGGCGTACCTGCTGATCCACCGGGTGACGCTGAGCACCATCGGGGTGCTCTGCCAGCTGGGCGCCAAGGCTCCGTTCCGCGCGGAGATGCTGGAGTGGCTGCCCGAGTTCGCCCACCAGCGGTCGGCGGGCCCCGCGGGGCCCGGGAACTCCGCGACGCCCGGGAGCCGCGAAAAGCCCGGGAGCCACACCAAGCCCGGCAAGCTCACCGGCCCCGCGCGGCAGGCCCGTCCGGCCCACGAGGACGCCGAGCGGGGCCGGGTCCGCAAGGACTGACCCGGCACCGCGACAACGGCCGCAGGCCGCTCCCCTACGACGGGGAGCGGCCTGCGGCACGACGGGGGTGGACCGGAGAGTCCGGGAGGGCCTGCGGCGGACGGGCCCTCGGGCCAGGCCCTACATCAGGGCGACGGCGAGCGCCTTGCGGGCGCGCATCGAAGCGCGCTCGGCCCGCTGCTTGAGCCTGCGGGCCCGGACGACCCGGCTGACGAGCCGTTGGTTCTCGGCCTCGTGCCGCCTGTCTTGCATATGGGCACGGGCCAGGGATTCGTGGAGGAGTTGCATCTCGAGGATCCTGTTCTGGGTCTGGCGTTCGGTGGCCTGCTCGGCGCGGGCGGTGGGGTCGACGGCGGCGGGGTTCATGTCGTGGTCCTGCTCGTGGTGCTTGCTCGGGAACGGGATGCGGGCTGCGGCGTCGGCCTTGGCGGCGGCGATCCGCACGGATCGACGGAGGGCGCTGTCCAGCGGGAGCTGCTGTCCCCGGCGGACGACCCTGGCCTCGTGGGCGGGGTTCACGCCATGACCTCGGTCTTGCGCGGACGGCCACGGGGACGCTTGCGCGCCACCACGACGCCCTGGACGAACAGCTCGCCACCCCAGACGCCCCACGGCTCACGCCGCTCCAGGGCGCCGGCCAGGCAGGCGTCCTTCACCGGGCAGGTGCCGCAGAGGGACTTGGCGTACTCGACGTCGGCCGGCGTCTCGGCGAAGAAGACCTCGGGGTCGAAGGCGCGGCAGGGGATGGGGAGACCGAGGGACTCGGCCTGCTCGATCGAGCTGAGCTGCATGGAAGGAACCTCCGGGGGGTCGGCCTGGTCGGCCTTGGTGATCTGGCTTGTCTGCGGTACGGACGGGGTGGGCGGCGTGATGACCGTGGACACTGTGGGCGTCTTCCTCGTCTTTTCTCAGTGGTTCCGACCCAGGGGACTGGTGGTGCTGGGCCGGAGGCCCCGAAGGGCCTGGGTGGTCTTGCGTACCGGACAAAACAGAAGGGCCGCGGATCCCGGTGGTGACGGGTTCCGCGGCCCTGGAGGTGCCGACCTGAGGCTGGCTCAGGTTCGTTCTCTCCAGGGTTCAGGGCCGCGGAAGGCCCACATCCGGACGGCCTTGGCGCCCATGGGGGCGACCGCGGCCTGGTTAATCTGCTGCTCGTTCTGCTTCTGGGTGTTTCCGGCACCGATGACCTGCGCATAGCCGCCATGCATGGCGGCGGCTACTGCCGCCTTCGGTGCCTGGGTCGGTCGCTCGTCGCGCAGGGAGCACGACGTGCCGAACGACGCCCAGTCACGGGACAGACCGGTCTCGACAAAGGTCCCGTCGACGCTCCTGCTGCCCGTGAGGCACAGATCAGTGTGTCCGGGACCACTGACAGCGGGGACGGCGAGGACACCGGTGGTGTCGAGACCCAGACCGGTTCCACCGAGCTCGGCGAACGCCCGCAGGCGGGCGGCACGCAGGGAGGCAGCGACAACGGTCTGGCCAGTCATTTTGGTGATCATGATGTTTCCCACTGTCTTCGCCTCCTCTCGGCGTCTCGCGGAGCCTGGTCTCCCTGGCTCCGAATGTTCGGATGTCTGTCTCGGTGAAGCTCGGTAAAGCGTTGTGAAGCTCTCGGGCGAGGGGCACCAGCACAGGTTTCACCCCGTGCGACCGCGTCCCCTTGACCGCTCCGGCAGGCTATTGCGCTCCCGGTACGCGGCGCAAACTATTTTTCACGCGAGTTCTTCGGCACGACACACGACGGGTTGCGAAGCCCTCGAAGCGGCCCCGTGGACCGCGCCCGTACCGGCTCAGGCCGGATCGGCCGGACCGCCGTCCTCGACGTCGTCCGGATCCTCTTCGGGCTCCTCCCCCGCACACAACGAGAGCACGGCCGCCCCGTACTTGTCCAGCTTCATGGCGCCGACCCCGGAGATGGCGGCCAGTTCCCCGCGGCCGGCGGGCACGTCCTCGGCGATCGCCATCAGCGTGGCGTCGGTGAACACCACGTAGGCCGGCGCGCCCTGCTTCTTCGCCTGCCGGGCCCGCCACTCGCGCAGCCGTTCGTAGAGCCCCTCGTCCATCGTGGACGGGCAGCTCTCGCAGCGGCGCAGCTTGCGCTCGACGGCCTCGGTGAGCACCTTGTCGCAGACCCGGCACTTGACCGGTCCGCGGACCCGCCGAGCGGCGGAGCGCTCGCCGGCCTCGACGCCCCCTCGCCCGCCGCGTGCGCTGGTGCGCGCGCCGGGGGCGGCGGAGCCGGGGCGCAGCCCGTCCAGGAAGCGGCTGGGCTTGCGGCCGGCCCGCCCGCCCGGGGAGCGGGAGAGCGCCCAGGAGAGGGTGAGGTGCTTGCGGGCGCGGGTGACGCCGACGTAGAGGAGGCGGCGTTCCTCCTCGACCTGTTCGTCGGTCTTGGCGTAGATGATCGGCAGGGTGCCCTCGGTGAGGCCGACCAGGAAGACGGCGTCCCATTCGAGGCCCTTGGCGGCGTGCAGCGAGGCGAGCGTGACGCCCTCGACGGCGGGGGCGTGCTGGGCCGCGGCGCGGGCGTCCAGTTCTGCGACGTAGGCGGCGAGGTCGGTGTCCTGGCCGGCCGCGGTGCGGGTGCGTTCGAACTCCTCGGCCAGTCGGACGAGGGCGGCCAGTGACTCCCAGCGGTCCCGGACGGCACCGGAGCCGGCCGGCGGCTCGGCGGTGAAGCCCCGGGTGGCGAGGACCGCGCGGACCTGGCCGGCCAGGTCGGGGGCGCCGTCGGTGAGCGGGTCGGAGGCGGCGCGGGCGGCGCCGCGCAGCAGGACGCCGGCGTCCCGGACCTCGGGGCGTTCGAAGAAGCGTTCCGCGCCCTTGAGCTGGTAGGGGACGCCGAGGTCGGCGAGGGCCTGTTCGTAGACCTCGGACTGGCCGTTGGTGCGGAACAGCACGGCGATCTCGCTGGCGCGCACCCCGGTGGCGAGCAGGTCCTTGATCCGGCGGGCGGTGGTCTCGGCCTCGGTGGGTTCGTCCTCGTACTCGGTGTAGACGGGTTCGGGGCCGGCCTCGCGCTGGGAGACGAGTTCCAGGCGGTGCCGGGCGGCCTCGCCGCGGGCCTGGGCGAGCAGTCCGTTGGCGAGGTGGACGACCTGGGGGGTGGAGCGGTAGTCGCGGACGAGCTTGACCACCGTCGCCCCGGGGTGGCGGCTGCGGAAGTTGAGGAGGTAGTCGGGGGTGGCGCCGGTGAAGGAGTAGATGGTCTGGCTGGCGTCGCCGACGACGCAGAGGCTGGCGCCGCCGTCGGGGCCGGTCCACTGGTCGAGCAGGCGCTGCTGGAGCGGGGAGACGTCCTGGTACTCGTCGACGGTGAAGTGCCGGTACTGGGAGCGGACCTGGTCGGCGATGTCCGGGCGGTCCTCCAGGATGGCGGCGGTGAGCAGCAGGACGTCCTCGAAGTCGATGTTGCCGCGGCGGCTCTTGGTCTCCTCGTAGACGCGGTAGACCTGGGCGGTCTCGGCCGGGTCGCGGGGGGCGTCGCGGCCTGACTTGGCGACGGCGGAGGGGTAGTCCTCGGGGGCGATCTGGGTGACCTTGGCCCATTCGATCTCGGCGGTGAGGTCGCGCAGTTCGGTGCGCTGGACGCGTAGGCCGCAGCGGCCGGCGGCTTCGGCGACGAGTTGGACCTTGCGTTCCAGGAGTTGGGGGACGGGGCCGCCGACGGCGCGCGGCCAGAAGTACTGGAGCTGGCGCAGGGCGGCGGCGTGGAAGGTGCGGGCCTGGACGCCGTCGGCGCCGAGCTGGCGCAGGCGGCCGCGCATCTCGCCGGCGGCGCGGGCGGTGAAGGTGACGGCGAGGACCTGCTGGGGGTGGTAGACGCCGCTGCGCACGCCGTAGGCGATCCGGTGGGTGATGGCGCGGGTCTTGCCGGTGCCGGCGCCGGCCAGGACGCAGACGGGGCCGTGCAGGGCGGTGGCGACGGCGCGCTGCTCGGGGTCGAGCCCGGCGAGCACGGCGTCCGGGCCCGTGGCGGCGCCGGGGTCGGCCCAGGGGGAGCCGTGGGGGCCGTCGTAGGGGCTGCCGCTCAAGAGGTCTTCCTGCATGCGTTCCATCCTCTCAGCCCGGGGGGACATTGCGGACGGAGTTGTCCACAGGGCCGGTGCGATCGCAGGATGATCGCTCCGCGCGGCGGTCGACGGCGTGCCGGAATGCCCGCCGTCCGGTGGGCGTTCCCTCCGGAGACCGTTCGCACCTCTCTTTCGAAGGAGCCCCCTCGATGTCCGGCACCGTGACGATGTACAGCACGACCTGGTGTGGGTACTGCAACCGACTCAAGAGCCAGCTGGACCGTGAAGGCATCGGCTACACCGAGATCAACATCGAGGAGGACCCGGCGTCGGCGTCCTTCGTCGAGTCGGTGAACAACGGCAACCAGACCGTTCCGACGGTGCTGGTGACGCCGGCCGGCGGCGGCGAGCGGGTCGTGATGACGAACCCGAGCCTGCTGCAGGTCAAGAAGGCCCTGGCGGCCTGAGCCCCGCGGCCCCGGACCGGTCGGCCCGGCCGTCCCCGGCCCCCGACCCCGCCGTGCCGGGGACGGGGTCGGCGGGGTCGGCGCGCGTCACTGCGCGTCGGCCCTGGCCGGGTCGACGGGCGTGGCGGGGGCGGGCAGGGTGGTGCGGGCGCCGAGGTCGCCGACGCCGTAGACGAGCCGGCTGCGGTCGGCCGAGTAGCGGGTCTCGATGACTCGTACGGGCCCGCGCCGGTCATAGGTGACGCGGGTCTGCACCAGCAGCGGCACGCCGGGGCCGCCCTGGAACCACTGGGCCTCCTCGGGGCCCGGCATCCGCGCGACCAGGTGGTCCACGGCGCCGATCTCGGTGCGCCCGAGGACGGCGAGCACCGCTTCGTCGCCGCCCTCGACGGGGTCGGGTTCCATCAGCGGGGTGCCGGCGGCGAGGCCGGCCCGGTAGTGGCTCTCCTCGATGGAGTACGGCTCGCGGTCGAGCAGCCGCAGCTGGCGGCGGACCACGATGGCCTCGCCGGGGCGCAGTCCGAGGCGTTCGGCGATGTCCACCCGGGCCCGGACGATCATCATCTCGAAGTCGGTGCCGAGTTCCCGTCCGGCTTCGGCGGCTTCGCCGAGGTAGACGGCGGAGGGCGCGGCGAGGCAGTCGCGCGGTGCGGAGGTCGGGCTGGGCCCGTAGGCGCGGTGGTCCAGGACGGGGTGTTCGCGCAGGTAGGTGCCCTTGCCCTGGAGGCGGACCAGGCGGCCCTCGTTGACCAGGACGTCGACGGCGAGCCGGACGGTGTTGCGGGCGACGCCGTACTGGCGCTCCAGTTCGCTCTCGACCGGCAGGGCGGCGTCGGCGGTGAACTCGCCTTCGGCGATCCGGCGGCGCAGGTCGGCGGCGAGGCGCTGGTATTTGGGGGATTGGGCGGTGCCCCGGGGGATTGTCACCCTCGTGAATGTAGCGAGCGGGGCGAGCCGGTTTCAGCGGTTTCCGGCAATATCGTCCGAGCGGGTTGACAACGGGCCAGCGCGACCCCCGCCCGGTAGCAGAACTGGCCCGTCCGAACACGAACAGCTGGTCGTGGTGAATGCGGGGCGGGATTGGAGAGAAAAACGGGGGCGCATGGAATTGTCCACGCGCCCCCCTTTCGTGCGGCCCTTTCGCGCCGGCGCCCTTTCCGTGGAACCGGCGGGACCGCCGACGCGTCCTACGGACCCCACGGCGCTACCAGCGCGCCGCCGACGGCAGCGGCTCCCCGTACCAGAGCTCGACCAGGTGCCGGGCGATCGAGATGCCCGACGGCGGCAGGATCTCCCCCGCCTCCATCCCGGCCCGCAGCTCCTCGCGGGAGAACCAGCGCGCCTCGGCCAGTTCCTCGCCGTCCACGGTGATCTCGGTGCCGCCGGGCAGCGCCTTGCCCTGGAAGCCGAGCATCAAACTGGACGGGAACGGCCAGGGCTGGCTGGCGACGTAGCGCACCTCGCCGACCCGTACGCCCGCCTCCTCGCGCACCTCGCGGGCCACCGCCTGCTCGATCGACTCCCCCGGCTCGACGAAGCCGGCCAGCGTCGACCAGCGGCCCTCCGGCCACAGCGCCTGGCGGCCGAGCAGGCAGCGGTCCTGCTCGTCGGTGATCACCATGATCACCGCCGGGTCGGTGCGCGGGTAGTGCTCGGCCGCGCAGGAGGTGCAGCGCCGCACGTGCCCGGCGCCGGCCTTCTCGGTCGGGTGCCCGCAGCGCGAGCAGAAGCTGTGCAGCCGGTGCCAGTGCTCCAGCGCCACGGCGTGCACGAGCAGCCCGGCGTCCCGGTCGGACAGCAGCCCGCCGACCTCGCGCAACCCGGCCGGGCGGGCGTCGCCGTCCAGGCGCCCGGGCAGGCTCTCGCCGGCCAGCGCGAAGTACGAGACGCCGTCCTCGTCGGTGCCGAGGAAGTACCGGTCGCCGGTCTGCGGCGCCTCGAAGGAGGGCAGCAGCACGAGTTCGGTGCCCTGCGCGGTGTCGACCACGAACGCCTCGCCGCCGGCGATCGGCAGGACCCGGGTGCTCGGGTGGCTCCAGGCGGCCGCCAGCCAGGGCTCGTCGAAACGGTGCTCGGCCGCCCGGTCCACCCCGGACCGGGCCAGTGCCAGGTGCAGCGGGCGCTCGGTCTCAGGCACGGTGCTCACGTCTGTTCCATCCCCACGTGGTGAATCATCCGGATGAGTGATCTGGCGGCCTCGGTGCGCGCACCAGGGGCCGTCCCCCCGGTGCGCGCGGTGGTGCTCACGCCCTCGGCGCGCGCTGCGGGGGTCACGCCCCCGGCCGGAAGTTCTCGGCCAGGTCGCCCCAGAGGTACGCGGCGGTCTCCACGCCCTTGGCCAGCAGGTCCAGCTCGACCTTCTCGTTGACCGAGTGCCAGCCGTCCGAGGGCACCGAGATGCCGAGGAACAGCACCGGCGCGCCCAGCACGTCCTGGAGGTCGGCGGCGGGGCCGGAGCCGCCCTCACGGGTGAAGAGGATCTTCTGCTCGAAGGCCCGTCCCATCGCGCGGACGGTGGACTGCAGCGCCGGGTGGTCCAGCGGGGTCAGGCAGGGCCGGGTCGCGCCGGGGAAGACCAGCTCGTGGCGGATGCCCTCGGGCACCTGCCCGGCCACCCAGGCCCGCACCGCCTCGCGGACCTTCTCCACCTCCTGACCGGCGACCAGCCGGAAGGACAGCTTGAGGTGCGCCGAGGCGGGGACGATGGTCTTGCCGCCGGGGCCGGTGTAGCCGCCCCAGATGCCGTTGACCTCGGCGGTCGGGCGGGCCCAGATCCGCTCCAGGGTGGAGTAGCCGGCCTCGCCGCGGGTGCCGTACGACTTGGCGACCTTCAGCCACTGCTCCTCGTCGAAGGGCAGCTCGGCGAACAGCTCGCGCTCGGTCTCGGTCAGCTCGACGACGTCGTCGTAGAAGCCCGGGATCGCGACCTTGCGGTCGGTGTCGTGCAGGGCGGCGGCCAGCTCCGCGGCGACCTGGGCCGGGTTGGGGACGGCGCCGCCGAAGGAGCCGGAGTGGATGTCGGTGTCCGGCCCGTACAGGTCGATCTGGGCGTCGGCCAGGCCGCGCATGCCGGTGCAGACGGTCGGCGTGGTCGCGGACCACATGCCGGTGTCCGAGATGACGACCACGTCGGCGGCCAGCCGCGCGGCCTCGCGCCGGACCAGGTCGGCGAAGTTCGGCGAGCCGGACTCCTCCTCGCCCTCGATCAGCAGCTTGAGGTTGACGGCCGGCGCGGTGCGGCCGGTGGCGGCGAGGTGGGCGCGCACGCCCAGGGTGTGGAAGAACACCTGGCCCTTGTCGTCGGCGGCGCCGCGCGCGTACAGCCGGCCGTCGACCACGGTCGGGGTGAACGGCTCGGTCTCCCAGCCGTCCTCCTTGGCCGCGGGCTGGACGTCGTGGTGCCCGTAGACCAGGACGGTCGGCGCGGACGGGTCCCCGGAGGGCCACTCGGCGAACACCGCCGGCAGTCCGTCGGTCTCCCACACCTCGGTCACCGGGAAGCCGGTCTCGCCCAGCTTGGCGGCCAGCCACTCGGCCGAGCGCCGCACGTCGCCGGCCCGCTCCGGGTCGGCGGAGACCGAGGGGATGGCCAGCCACTCGGCGAGGTCAGCGAGGAAGGCGGCCTGGTGCTGATCGATGTAGGAGCGGACGACGCTGTCCGGGGTTCTCGTCATACCGACGACTGTAGTTCGCCCGTGCGGGTGCCCGCCCCGGCCGTCCGGCTGCCGGGCGCCGTCGGGGCTGTAACCTCCGTCACCCCGACCTCCGTGACCCCGACCTCCGTCGCCCTCGAACCTCCGTCGCCCCCGAACCGCCGTCACCCCCGCCGCGGCGGTGCCGTGGACGGGGGTGACAGGGAGCGGGCGCGGGCTCGCGCCCCGGGGGGGGCTCAGCCGGAACGGCGCAGCAGGGTGATCCGCGAGCGGGTCATCAGGGCCGCGAGCGCGGCGGCGATTACCGGCAGCAGCAGCACGGTGGCGGCGATGGTGGGCCACGGGAAGACCAGGGCCGCCTTGTTGGCGAGCTCCTCGGGGCTCATCCCCGGGTAGCTGTTCGCCGCGGCCTCGACCTTGCGCAGCGCCACGCCGGGCACCACGCCGCAGACCACGCCGAGCAGGGTGCCCATGGCGGCGATCACCCCGCACTGGAAGCCGGAGAGCGAGCGCCGGATGCGCGGCTCGGCGCCGACGGCGGCGAGGGTGGTCAGGTCGCGCTGGGAGTCGGCGGCGGCCAGTCCGGTGGCGATGCCGGCCGCGCCGAGGGCGACGACGGCCGCGAAGATGTTCAGCCCGAACTGGATCAGTCCGGCCGGGGACTCGTAGCCGCGTTCGATCTTGAGCACGTTGTGGTCGTTGACCTTGGCCAGCGCGCCGTCGGCCTTCTGCTGGGCGCCGTCCGTGGGCATGGCAGCGGGCAGCCAGACCGAGCCGGCCGGCCGGGTGCTGAGGCCGAGTCGGGTGACGATGTCCTGGCCGACCACGATCTGGGCCGGGGCGGCCGGGGAGGAGGGGGCGAGGACGGCGTCCAGGGCGACCTCGGTGTGGGTGGGCCTGCTCGCGCGGCTCCCGTCGTTCGTGGTGGGGTTCGGACCGGTGATCCGGACGATCGTCTTGCCGTCCTTGACGAAGCGGGCGTCGAAGACGACGGCCTTGCCGCCCGCGAGGGCCTGGCCGGCGGCCGGGTCGGTGATCCCGTAGAGGTTGCGCAACAGGGTGGCGTCGCCGACCGTGACCGGGCCGTACGGGTTGCCCCAGTGCTGGTCGGACCGGCAGCGCTTGTCGTTGCCGAGGATCCGCTCGCGCTCGGCGTCGGCGAGGGTCTCCTCCGAGTCCATGAGCGGGCAGCGGTCCTCCTTGGGCAACTCGACGCTGACGTAGCCGCAGTAGCTGCCGGCGCCGCAGTCGGCCTTGGGTTCGACGCGCTGGACGTCGGCGCGCGGGCCGAGGTCGGGGATGCTGCGTTCGACGGCCTCGCGCATCTGCGGCAGCAGCTTTTCGTCGGACAGCCAGCCGCTGCCGAGGATGACCGCTCCGGACGGGCCGGAGGCGACGTACTCGCGCCGGTACTGCTCCTCGAAGCTGGCCATGTAGACGCTGACGGCGACGGAGCCGGCGACGGCGGCCATCACGGCGGCGACGGCGGGCGCAGTGCGGCCGCGGTGGCGTACGGAGTCGCGCAGGGCGAGCCGGGGGCCGAGCGTGAGCCAGCGGCCGAGCCGGCCGAACAGGCCGACGAGGTAGGGCACGAGGGCGACCATGCCGAGTTCGGCGATGGCCGAGCCGCCGAGGACGGCGAAGCTGCGGTTGCCGATGCCGCCGGTGGCGCCGAACAGGGCGAGGGCGGCGCCGCCGGCGAGCATCAGCAGGCCGAAGACGGCGAGCTTGGGGCTCGGCGGCTTGAGGGTGTCGCGGCCGGTGAGCGCGGCGACGACGTCCTGCCGGGAGGCCTGGACGGCGGGCACGACGGCGGCCAGCAGGCCGGTGACGAGTCCGACGAGGAGGATGCCGAGCAGGTCGAGCGGCGGCAGGGCGAAGTGGGCGAAGCGCCGGCCGGAGCGCTCCTCGGCGGTGGTCTGCAGCAGGGCGACCAGGCCGATGCCGAGGCCGAGGCCGATCACGGCGCCGGTGATGCCGAGGACGATGCCGCCGCCGAGCACGACCGCGCGGACGTTGGCGCGTTCACCGCCGGCGGCGGCGAGCAGTCCGAGCTGGCGCCGGGAGCGCCGGGCGCCGACGGCGAAGGCGGGGCCCGCGAGGAGGACGATCTCCAGCAGGGCCATGCCGGCGACGGTGGCGAGGATGACGACGTCGGTCCGGTTGAAGTAGCTGGTGCCGCCGTACTGCTTCTGCTGGACGTAGTACGGGACATCGTCGCGGGCCGGCGGGTCGATCAGGACGGCGCGTGAGGTGACCTGGAAGCCGTACTCGTTGAGTTCCTTGACCTTCTGCCAGTCGACGGTGGCGCCGGCCGGGAGTTTGACCAGCCAGCGGGTGGGGTCTGCGTTGCCGGGGTTGTCGGGGTCCTCGGGGAGCTTGTGGAGCACGGTGCCGGGGCGGGCGGTGACTTCGGTGGCCCGCAGTTCGCCGGGGTACTCGTAGACGCCGGTGATGGTGAAGGGGCTGGACTCCACGCCGCGGACGGCGGTCCTGTCCCCGATCTTGAGTCCGGAGCGCTTGAGGAAGTCCTGGGTGACGGCGACCTCGGTGTCGGCGGTGGGGGCCCGGCCGCCGAGCAGGTCGATGCGGCCCTCCCAGACCGGGTCGGTCAGGTCGGCCTCGCTGACCCGGGTGCTGAGCAGGCCCTCGGTGCTGCTCGCCGCGGTGAACGGGCCGCTGAGCTCGGGCACCAGGGTGGCGCCCGGGATCAACTGGCGGGCCAGTTCGGCGGGTTCGGTGTCGAGGGCGCGCTGCTGCGCGGGGGTGTACGTGGGGGCCGCGCCGCCCTTGGCGTCGTCTTTGGGGTCCTTGATCGTGGAGCCCTTTTCGGGGTCGGGGGCCTGCTGGATGGAGGAGCCGCGTTCGACCATGTGCACTTCGGCGGCGGCCTGGCCCATGACCCGCACGGCGTGTTCGACGGGTGTGGGTTCGGCGCTGCGGAAGACCACGTCGGCGCCGGTGACGCCGAGGACGGGCAGGGCGACCATGGCGATGACGAGGGCGCTGCGGCCCTTGGCGCGCAGGGCGTCGCGGCGGGCTATGCGCAGGGCCACCCGCCAGGCGCTGAGCTTCACTCGTCCACCTTCAGGCTGTTGCCGGCGGCGCTGACGAGCAGGCTGGCGGCGTCCTGGCTGGTGGACTCGTCGACCATCCGGCCGTCGCGCAGGAAGACGACGCGGTCGGCCCAGGCGGCGTGCCGGGCCTCGTGGGTGACCATCATCGCGGCGGCGCCGGCGTCGCAGCGGGCACGCAGGACGGCGAGGACGGCTTCGCCGGTGGTGGAGTCGAGGGCGCCGGTGGGTTCGTCGGCGAGGACGAGGCGGCGGTCGCCGATCAGGGCGCGGGCGATGGCGACGCGCTGCTGCTGGCCGCCGGACATGTCGTCGGGGAAGCGGTCGGCGAGTTCGGGGATGCCGAGCTCCTCCAGGGCGGCGAGGGCCTCGCGGCGGGCGGCGCGGGCGGACAGCCCGTCGAGTTCGCGCGGCAGCGAGATGTTCTCGGCGGCGGTGAGCGCCGGAATCAGGTTGTAGTCCTGGAAGACGTAGCCGACGGAGCGGCGGCGGACCTGGGCGAGCTTCTTGCGGTTCAGTTCGCCCAGAACGACGCCCTCGACGAGGACCCGGCCGTTGCTGGGGGTGTCCAGGCCGCCGGCCAGGGTGAGCAGGGTCGACTTGCCGGAGCCGGAGGGGCCCATGACGGCGACGAACTCGCCGGGGTGGACCTTGAGGTCGACGCCGCGCAGGGCCTGGACCTCGGCGGCGCCCTGGCCGTGGACGCGGGTGACGTTCTCCAGGTGGAGCACCGGCGTCTGCCGGGCCTCTTGGGTGTGGGACACGAATTCCCCCCTTGTGCTGGGTGTGCGCTCGGAGTCGGGTCCGAGCCTGGTGGTTCGGGTACCGCGGGGATCAGGTGCGCAGGCGGCGGCCGCGCCTGGCGGGCGCGGCACCGTCGGCGGCCGCCTCGGCGGTGCGGGTCTGCAGGAGTTCGGCCTGCTGGGCGAGCCGGGTCTCGCAGTGGTCGAGCCAGCGGATCTCCGCTTCGGTCTGGAAGATGAGCTGGTCGAGGACGAGCAGCCAGGCCAGGTCGTTGCTGGCGGAGGGCACCGCGCCGGGGCGCGTCTCGCCTGCGAGGGCGCGGCCCTTGAGCCGGGTGTAGTCCTGGAGCGCCTTGATGCTGTGCCGGCGCTGGCCCTGGACGACGGCGGAGACGTCCACCCCGGGGACGGTCACTGCCATGGCGAGCTTGATCGCCAGTTCGTCGCGCGGCGGGTTGGTCCTGGGCACCGGGGTGTCGAACCAGGTGCGCAGTTCCTCCCGGCCGGCGTCGGTGGCGGCGTAGAACTGGTGGCCCTCGTCGTCCTCCCCCGCGGGCTCGACCAGTCCGTCGCGTTCCAGCCGCGACAGCGTGGTGTAGACCTGTCCGACGTTGAGCGGCCAGGTGGCGCCGGTGCGCGCCTCGAACTCGGTGCGCAGCTGGTAGCCGTAGCGCGGGCCCTGGTCGAGCAGGGCGAGCAGACCGTGACGAATGGACATACCGAGTATGTATACCCGGTATGCCCTGGCGCCTCAAGCCGGGCCCGCCCGCCCCGGGGAGCGGGTACCGTCGTGCGGTGTGAGCCAGTTGCGCATCGCCACCTTCAATCTCCTGCACGGCCAGCCGCTCGCCCCGGACGGCGGCCCGCGGCCCTACCCGTCCGACGCCGGCGGGCCGTTGGCCGAGGCGGTGGCCGCGCTGGACGCCGACGTGCTGGCCCTCCAGGAGGTGGACCGGCACCAGGCGCGCTCCGGCGGCACCGACCAGGCGGCGGTGGCGGCCGCGGCGATGGGCGCCAAGGACTGGCGCTTCGCCGCCGCGCTGCACGGCCGCCCGGCGCCGGTGGCGGGCTGGGTCAGGGAGCCGTCCGAGCCGGGCGCCCTGCGGGTGTACGGGCCGGACGAGACGGGCGACGGCGCCCCGCCCTCCTACGGGACGGCGCTGCTGACGAGGCTTCCGGTGCGGCACTGGCGGGCCCGACGGTTCGCCCCGGCGCCGTTCGGGCTGCCGCTGCGGGTGGCCGGGCGGCGCGGCCTGACCCCGGTGCCGGACGAGCCCCGGGCGGCGCTGGCGGCCGTCCTGGAGGGCGAGCGCGGGCCGTTCACCGTGGTGGCGGCGCACCTGTCGTTCGTCCCCGGCTGGAACATGGCGCAACTGGCCGGCATCCGGCGCTGGATCGCCGACCTGCCCCAGCCGTACCTGGTGCTGGGCGACTTCAACCTGGTCGGCGCGGTGCCGCGCACGGTGCTCGGCGGGGCGACGGCGCTGGAGCGCACCGCGCCGCGGGCCCGGGTGCGGGAGCTGCGGGCGGCCCGGCGGGCCCGGCCCTCGCCGGCCGAGCCGCGCCGGCGCCGGGTGCGTGAGCCGCGGCCGCGCCTGCAGGGCTGGTACGACCTGGCGCGTACGCCGACCTACCCCTCGCACCGGCCGGCGGTGCAGTTCGACCACGTGCTGGCGATCGGGGTGCCGCGCGCGGCGGTCGGCCCGGTGGCGGCGCCGCGGGCGGCGGTGTCGGACCACCGCCCGCTGCTGGTCGAGGTGTCGCTGTAGGACGGGACCGGCGCCCTACTGGGGCGTCAGGATTCCGCCCTGCTGGGGGAGTTGGACGGCCGTGGCGGCGGCCCTGGGCACCTCCGGCCCGAACGCGGGCGGGGGGTCGAACTGGAGCAGCAGCATGGCCGCGTCGTCGCCGAGCTGGCGCCCGACGTGGCGCACCACGTCCTCGTGCAGGCGCCGCAGGACGTCGGCCGGGCGGCCGTCGGCGCAGCGCGGGAAGCGTTCGGCGAGCGGGTAGAAGACGCCCGCGCGGTCGCGGGCCTCGATCACCCCGTCGGTGAACAGCAGCACCCGGTCGTCGCCCTGGAGCGGCAGCCGGTGCACCGGCGGGCGGACGTCGGCCGGGTCGAGGACGCCCAGGGGCGGTACGGTCTCGGCGAGTTCGAGCGCGCTGACCTCGCCGCCGCGCAGCAGCAGCGGGGCGGGGTGGCCGCAGTTGACGATCTCCGCGGCACCGTCGGGCCCGACGCCGATCAGCACCAGGGTGACGAACTCCTCCTCCACGCCCGGGTGGTCGTTCTCGTGAAGGGCGCGGTCGAGGCTGACGGCCAGCCAGCCGGCCACCCGGTCCAGGGCGGCCTCCTGGTGGGCGGCCTCGCGGAAGGCGCCGAGAACGGCGGCGGCCGTCTCCACCGCGCCGAGGCCCTTGCCGCGGACGTCACCGACCACGGCCCGCACCCCGTGCCGGGTGTTGACCACCTCGTAGAGGTCGCCGCCGATCCGGGCGTGTGCGGCGGCGGCCTCGTAGTGGACGGCGGCCCGGACGGTGCCGACCCGCTCGGGGACGGGCCGCAGCAGCACCCTGCGGGCGATCGAGGCGACCAGCTGGGCGTCGGCGAGCGCCTGCTCCTGGCGCAGCCTCAGGGTGGCGCTGACCCAGCCGATCGCGGCGACGAGCAGGATCGCGAAGACGCTGGCGGCGTGCACGGACTCGCCGAGCGTGTCGCTGCGGAAGGCCATCAGGAAGGCCGCCGCCTCGGTGCCCAGACCGATGGCGAGCGGGTACCAGGTTCGGCGGCTGACCACGGCGGCCAGCGCGGGCACGGCGGTGAGGGCCGGTTCGACCGTCACCTCGGTGCCGCTGAGGTAGTCGAGGGCGACGATCAGCACCATGCCGATGAACGGCAGCGACAGCGCCGTCCTCGGCCAGGTGCCGGTCGCGCCCGGAGCGGGCCCCGGTGTCGGCCCGGTGAACCGCTCTCTGATCCATCCGGTCGCGCTCAACTTCGGTCTCTCCAGCAGAAGACGCCGATGCCCGGGGGCACCTGCGGTGATGACTGAGGGTCAGGGAATGCGGGCCTCGCTGGCGGCCGGAGCACGGGGGTTGACCGGTTACCGACCCCACAATAGGCGCGAAACGTGCACGACGCACAGGTTTCGGGCACTGGCGTGATGACTTGGATGCTCTGCGTGACTCAATAGTCACTGTTCCCGATCAGGAGCCGTTCCAACTCTTTTCGGCCGGGAAGTCCTGTCGGACGGACGATCCGGCCGCTGCGGACGTACAGGAACGAAGCCGTGACCTGCTCGGGATCGACGCCCGCGTGCTCGGCCCAGGCCAGCCGGTAGACCGCGAGCTGCAACGGGTCGGCGGTCTCCTCCCGGTGGGTCTTCCAGTCCACCACTTCGTAGCGTGACGCACCACCGGATTCCGACAACCCGTCATCTTCCCGGTAGACGGCGTCGATCCGGCCCCGCACCACCCGGCCCGCCAGCACCAGCTGGAACGGCGCCTCCACCCGGTGGGGCTTGCGCTGCGCGTACGGGGTGCGCAGGAACGCCTCCTTGAGCCGCTCCAGGTCCTGCTCGTCCTCGATGCCGTCATCGTCGGCGCCGGGCAGCGCGCCGGGCTCGACCAGCAGCAGCGGCTCGATGCGGGACTGCACCCAGGCGTGGAAGCGGGTGCCGCGCCGGGCCGCCGGCTGCGGCGGGCGCGGCATCGGGCGGGCCAGCTCGTGGGCGAAGCCGTCCGGGTCGGCGGCCAGGCGCAGCAGCTGGGTGGCGGACAGCGCGGCGGGCAGCGGCACGTCCCGGGCGGTGCGCCGGGAGCGCTCCAACTCGCCCAGCAGCGCGGTCAGGTCGCGGTCCCAGGAGGCGACCTGGCGCTGGTCCTCGGGGGCCATCTCCTCCGGCCCGCCCTGCGCCTGGCCCGAGGGCCCGGAGGCGGACGGGCGGGTCACCGCCCCGGCCACGCGCGAGCGCACCACCTCGGCGACGCGGCGGCGGGCGTGCTGGGCGGCCGGGTCCAGCGGCAGCGGCCAGGGGTGTTCGACGGGGGCGGCGAGTGCCGGGTTCTCGGCGCCCTTCTCCGGCTGCTCGGCCCAGTGCTCGACCTCGCCGGCGCCGGGCCGCTCGCAGTGCTCGCGCAGCTGCTCCAGGAAGGCGGACGGGCCGCGGACGGTCTTCTGGCTCGGCCCCCACCAGTGCCCGGAGGCCAGCAGCAGCGACCGGGGCCGGGTGAACGCCACGTAGCCCAGGCGCAGTTCCTCGACGGCGGAGTGCTCGGCGAGCTCCTTGCGGAACGCCGTCATCGACTTCCCGTTCCAGCCGCCGCGCACGTCGGGCAGGGTTTCGGCGTCGCCGCGCAGGGCGTGCGGAAGCACCCGCTTGGTGCTCGTCCAGCGTTCGCGCGGGCTCGATGACGGGAATGCGCCCCGTACCAGGCCGGGGACGGCGACCACGTCCCACTCCAGGCCCTTGGACTTGTGGGCGGTGAGCACCTTCACGGTGTCCTCGCCGCCGGGCAGGCTGCTGTCCAGGCCGCGCTCGTACTCCTGGGCGGCGCGCAGGAAGCCGAGGAAGGCGGCGAGGCCCGGGTCGCCGTCGAGGTCGGCGAAGGAGGCGGCGACGTCCAGGAAGGCGTGCAGGGTCTCCCGCCGCCGGGCGGCCAGGGCCTGCGGGGAGGCGGCGAGTTCGACCTCCAGGCCGGTGACGGACAGCACCCGGTGCAGCACGTCCATCAGCGGGTCGGCGAGCGAGCGGCGCAGGTCGCGCAGCTCGGCGGCGAGCCGGGCGAAGCGCACCCGCGCCTCGGCGGAGAACGGCAGCTCGTCGGTCTTCCCCTGCTCACCGGACGGGGCTTCGAGGAAGGTCTCCACCGCGTCGGCCAGCGAGACCACCTCGGTCGGGTCGGCCTCGGCGACGGCGGCGGCCAGCGCCTCGACGCCCTCGGGCCGGTCGGTGCGCACCAGGTCGGCGGCCCGGCGGCCGAGCAGGGCGAGGTCGCGCGGGCCGATCCGCCAGCGCGGGCCGATCAGCAGGCGCACCAGCGCGGCATTGGCGGTCGGGTCCTGCAGCACCTCGCAGACCGCGACCAGGTCGGCCACCTCGGGCAGCTGCAGCAGCCCGCCGAGGCCGACCACCTCGACCGGCACCTCCCGGGCGACCAGCGCGGCGTGGATGTCGGGGAAGGCCGCGCCGCCGCGGCACAGCACGGCGATCCGGCCGGGCGCGGTGCCGGTGCGCACCAGGTGGGCGACCGAGTCGGCCAGCCAGTCGATCTCCTCGGCGTGGGTGGGCAGCAGCGCCGCGCGCACGAAGCCGTCCTGCTCGGCGCCGGGGGCGGGGCGCAGCGCCTCGACGCCCTCGTGCATCTCCCGCAGCGGGGCGGCGAGTTCGTTGGCGAAGGCGAGCAGCCGGCCGCCGCTGCGGCGGTTCTCGCTGAGCGCGTAGCGGTCGGCGGGGCGGCCGTCGGCCTTCGGGAAGTGCCGGGGGAACTCGTCGAGGTTGGCCACCGAGGCGCCGCGCCAGCCGTAGATCGCCTGGCAGGGGTCGCCGACGGCGGTCACCGGGTGGCCGCTGCCGCCGCCCGTGGAGGAGGTGGCGGGGCCGGCGCCGAACAGGCCGGCGAGCATCAGCCGCTGGGCGACGGAGGTGTCCTGGTACTCGTCCAGCAGCACCACCTTGAACTGGCCGCGCAGCAGCTCGCCGACCTCGGGGCGCTGCTGGGCGAGGCGGGCGGCGGCGGCGATCTGGTCGCCGAAGTCCATCAGCCCGGCGGAGAGCTTGCGGCGCCGGTAGTCCTCGACCAGGCTCAGCAGCTCCAGCCGGGCCCGGGCGGTGGCCGGGACGGCCCGCAGGTCGTCGTTGGTCAGTTTGACGGTGGCGAGGGTGTCCAGCAGACCCTCGTCGTACTCGCGCAGGGTCTGCGGTTCGACCAGGTGCTCGGCGAGTTCGCCGTCCAGTGCGGTGAGGTCGGCGACCAGGTTGGCGAAGGTGCCGGTGAGCGCGGGGAAGGGGCCGCGGGCGGTGCGCAGCACCTTGGCGGCGAGCTGGAAGCGGGTGGCGTCGGCGAGCAGCCGGACGTCCGGTTCGACGCCGATCCGCAGGCCGTGCTCCTTGAGCAGGCGGCCGGCGAAGGCGTGGTAGGTGGAGATCTCCGGGTCTCCGAGCGGCTCGGCGGCGTCCCGGTCGGCGACGCCGGCGCGCAGCAGCGAGGCGCGGACCCGTTCGGAGAGTTCGGCGGCGGCCTTGTTGGTGAAGGTGAGGCCGAGCACCTCCTCGGGCCGTACGGCGCCGGAGCCGACCAGCCAGACCACCCGGGCGGCCATCACCGTGGTCTTGCCGGAGCCGGCGCCGGCCACGATCACGGCCGGTTCGAGGGGGGCCGCGATGGCCGCCATCTGCTCCCGGTTGAACGGGATCCCCAGCAGCTCCTTGAGCTGGTCGGGATGGCTGAGCACGGCGGTCACCCCGCAACCGTAACCGGAGCGACGGACAAGCTTCGCCTCGCCGGTGCCCGGGTGCGCTGTCCGACCGGCGGTGTCGACGGTGCCCGGCCGGCTACTCGACCAGCTGGGTGCCGTCGCGCTGGGCGGAGCAGCTGCGGCGGAAGGCGCAGCGGTCGCAGCCGCCGCCGGTCTGCGGGACGAAGCGCTCGGCGAGGACCTTCCCGGCGGCCTCGGCGAGCAGGTTCTCGATCCAGGGCTCGCCCTGGGGCGGCTCCTGGCGCTGCACCTTGGGGGTGTCCCGGGCGGCCTTGGCGGCGGGCTCGCGCAGGTGGACGAGTTCGGCGCCGCCGGTGTCGGGCGGGTGCGCGGTGAAGCCGGGCAGCTCGTTCAGGGCGCCGGCCCGGACGGCGAGCTGGTAGACGGCGAGCTGCTTGTGCTCGGGCAGCGACTTGTCGGCGGGTATCTGCTTGCCGGTCTTGAAGTCGACGACGTAGGCGCGTCCGGCCGCGTCCTTCTCGACCCGGTCCATCGAGCCGCGGATGCGCACCGCGACCCCGCCGACGTCGAGGGTGACGTCGAAGCCGTGCTCGGTGGCGACGAGGTCGCGGCCGCGTTCCAGGACGTGCCAGTTGAGGAAGCGCTCCAGGGCGGCGCGGGCCTCGGTCTTCTCCTGTTGGGACTTCCAGGGCGCGTCGAAGGCCAGGGCGTCCCAGACGGTGTCCAGCCGTTCCATGAGCACGGCGAGGTCGGCGGGGGTGCGGCCGGAGCCGACCTCGTCGGCGAGGGCGTGCACCACGTTGCCGAAGCCCTGGGCGGCCGAGCCCGCGCCGCGTGCCTTGACCTCCTTGTCCAGGAACCACTGCAGGGAGCAGCTCTCCAGCTGTTCCAGTCCGCTGCCGGACAGCCGGACGGGCGCGTCGGCGCTGCGCAGCGGTTCGGGCGCGGAGGTCGGGTCGTCCAGGCCCCACCAGCGTTCGGGGTGGGCGGCGGGCACCAGCGGCAGCCCGTCCTCGTCGGTGGCGGCGGCGAGGGTGGCGAGCCGTTCGGCGGCGGCGCGGCGCAGTTCGGGCGAGCGGGCGGGGTCGACGGTGACGGCGCGCAGTTCGGCGACGAGGGCGGCGACGGACAGCGGGCGGCGGGGGCGGTGGGTGACGTCCTCGACGGTGACCGGCGGGGTGCGGCGCACCACCCTGCCGGTCCTGGGGTCGATGTCCTCGCGGTAGAGCTCGCGCAGGAAGCGGGAGGGCTCGTCGCCGTCGTCGGCGGGGGCCTTGACGGCGGTGACGATCAGCCGTTCCCTGGCGCGGGTCGCGGCGACGTAGAAGAGGCGGCGCTCCTCGCCGAGCAGGGCGCCGGGGGAGAGCGGTTCGGCGAGGCCGTCGCGGCCGATCCGGTCGGCCTCCAGCAGGGAGCCGCGGCGGCGCAGGTCGGGCCAGAGGCCGTCCTGGACGCCGGCGACGACGACCAGGCGCCACTCCAGGCCCTTGGAGCGGTGGGCGGTCATCAGCCGTACGGCCTCGGGGCGCACGGCCCGGACGGTGAGGGTGTCGGCGGCGATGTCCTGGGCTTCGAGTTCGGCGAGCAGGTCCAGGGCGCTGCGGTGGCCAGTGACCTGTTCCTCGGCGCGGGCGGCGGTCTCGAACAGGGCGCACAGCGCGTCCAGGTCGCGGTCGGCGTTGCGGCCGGCCGCGCCGCCGCGCAGGGCGGCGCGTTCCAGGCGCTCGCGCCAGCGGCGGCTGCCGTCCCACAGTTCCCACAGGGCCTCCTCGGCGGTGCAGCCGCCGGCCAGCTGTTCGCGGACCTTGCGCAGCAGGGTGCCGAGGTCGCGGGCGCGGCGGGCGTGCGCGGGGTCGAGGGCGACGAGGCGCTCGGGTTCGGCGAGGGCCTCGCGGATCAGCTCGGCGGCCGGGCGCGGGGCGGCGGCGGGGCCGGGGCGGGCCTTGGCGTCGGCGCGCAGCGCGGCGCGTTCCTCCTCGCGCAGGGCGCGGCCGAGGCGGCGCAGGTCGGAGCCGTCGAGGCCGCCGAGCGGGCCGGTGAGCAGTGCGTGTGCCAGTTCGGTGGTGAGCGGGTCGGGGGCGTCGGGGTCGCCCTGCTTGTCCCGGGCGGCCTGCTCGGCGCAGACCCGCAGGGCGAGCAGCAGCTGGGCGACGGCGGGTTCCTCGCGCAGCGGCAGGTCGTCGCCGTCGATCTCCAGCGGGACGCCGGCCGCGCCGAGTGCCCGCCGTACGCCGGGGATGGAGCGGGCGCCGGCCCGGACGAGCACGGCCATCTCGCCCCAGGGGACGCCGTCCTCCAGGTGGGCGCGGCGCAGCAGGTCGGCGATCGAGTCGAGTTCGGCGCCGGGGGTCGGGTAGGTGTAGACCTCGACCCGGCCGCCCTCGCGGGAGGGCAGCAGGGCGCGGTGCTGGGCGAGCTTGTCGGCGGGCAGCCGGCCCATCGGCATCCGGCGGGCGATTTCCCGGGAGGCGGCGAGCAGGACGGCGCCGGAGCGGCGGGAGACCCTGAGCACCTTGACCTCGGCGGGGCTGCCGTCGGCCTGCCGGAAGGTCTGCGGGAAGTCGAGGATGCCGTTGATGTCGGCGCCGCGGAAGGCGTAGATCGACTGGTCCGGGTCGCCGACGGCGACGAGGTCGCGTCCGCCGCCGGCCAGCCTGCGCAGCAGCCGGACCTGGGAGGGGTCGGTGTCCTGGTACTCGTCGACGAAGACGACGTCGTAGCGCTGCCGCAGTTCCTCGCCGACGTCGGGGCGTTCGGCGAGGAGGACGGCGCGGTGGACGAGTTCGGCGTAGTCGAGGACGCCGCGCAGGTCGAGGACGTCGAGGTAGTCGGCCAGGAAGTGCGCGGCGGCGGCCCAGTCGGGGCGCTGGACGCCCTGGGCGAAGCGTTCCAGTTCGGCTTCGCCGAGGCCGAGTTCGCGGCTGCGGGCGAGGACGGCGCGGACCTCGTCGGCGAAGCCGCGGGTGGTGAGGCAGGCCCGCAGGTCCAGCGGCCACCGGATGCGGGAGTTGCCGAGCCTGGCGTCCTCGGCGCCGCCGGCCAGCAGTTCGCGGACCATGACGTCCTGCTCGGGGCCGGAGAGCAGCCGCAGCGGCTCGGCGTAGTCCCGCGGGTCCTGGTGGGCGCGCAGCAGGGCGTAGCAGAAGGAGTGGAAGGTGGTGGCCTGCGGGGCGGCGGCCGAGCCGCCGAGGCGGCCGGACATCCGGTCGCGCAGTTCCGTGGCGGCCTTGCGGCTGAAGGTGAGGACGAGGATCCGCTCGGGGTCGGTGCCGTTCTCGATCCGCCGCGCGACGGCTTCGACGAGTGTGGTGGTCTTGCCGGTGCCCGGCCCGGCCAGGACGAGCAGCGGCCCGCCGGCGTGCTCGACCACGGCGCGCTGGTAGGCGTCCAGCACGGGTGGGTCGGGCTGGACGAGCGGGCTGCGCACGAGCCGGTAGGGGGAGCTCACGTACTTGGTCCTGGGGTCGGGCGGTGGGGCACGGCGGGGGCGGGCCCGCGGTGGGTCCGCCCGCATCGAGCCTACGATCCTGCCCCGTCAATCCGATCCGTGCGGCGGTTTCAGCGACTTTCCCGGCCGTCCCAGCGGGCCCGTTCGAGGTCGACCCGGGGCGGGTCGGCGAGTTCGCGCAGTGGGGTGCCCTCGTCGCCGTAGTGGGCGAGGGCGCGTTGCTCGTGGCCGGGCAGCAGGCGGCCGTCCGCGCGGATGACCCGCCACCAGGGCACGGAGCCGCCGTACAGGGCCATCACCCGGCCGACCTGTCGGGGGCCGCCCTGGCCGAGGTATTCGGCGACATCGCCGTAGGTCATCACCCTGCCGGGTGGAATCCGCTCGGTCAGGTCGAGCACCAGTTCGACGAAGGGTGGCAGGGCATCCGGAAGGCCTTCGTGTGTTGCGTCCGTCACCTGCGGCATCCTTCCTTACGGGGGCGCATCCGCGGCCCCGCAAGGAAGGATGCGCCGCGCCCGATCCGCCCCCTGTCCCGCACGGGACGCCGGGGCATGCCACCATCTTCCGGGGCGGTGAGTGGTGATACGAGGACAAGACCAGATGACCGGGACGGCTGACGTGGGCGTGGACAAGGACTCCGACGAGTCCACCACCGCCGTGCCGCCGCCCGGGAACGAGAACGAGGGCCGGCCCGAACCGGGGCCGACGCCGGAAGTCTCCCTGATCAAGGACCGGACGATCAAGACCCCCGCACCAGCGAAGGCCCCCGGACAGCCCGGCCCGCCCCCGGTCGAGACCACCGCGGCCCCGGAGCCGGCGGCCGCGCGGGGCCCGCAGGCCCCCGCCGCCCCGCCCGAGGACCACGAGGCCCTGGACGACGCCCCGCACCTGGACGTCGACGAGCCGCTGCTCGCCGCCCGCGCGCACCGCCCGTCCGACCTGATCCGATTCCTGGCCGGCGTCCTCGGGATCGTCGCCGTCTTCGTGCTGGCCGGCATCGCCACCTCGACCACCACCGGCATCGAGCAGGACATCGCCTCCAACGCGCCGCACTTCTCCGCGGTGTTCTCCACCATCACCGGCCTGCTCTCCAGCGTCGCGGTGCTCGCCGTGCCGCTGGCCTTCGCCGTCGAGCGGCTGATCAAACGCGACGGCCTGCGGGTCGCCGACGGCGTGCTCGCCTCGGTGCTGGCGTACGGCGTCTCGCTCGGCGTCGACTGGTGGGTGGCCGAGGGCGCCTCCGAGCACATCAGGGACGCGCTGACCCGGCTGCCGATGGACAGCAACGGCACCCTCACCGACCCGGTGCACGGCTACCTCGCCCCGGTGATCGCCTACATGACCGCCGTCGGCATGTCGAGCAGACCGCGCTGGCGGGTCGCCCTGTGGGTGGTGGTCGTCTTCAGCGGCGTCACCGAGCTGCTCGGCGGCTACACCACCCCGATGTCGCTGCTGCTCACCGTGCTGATCGGCTGGTCCGTCGCCTACGGCACGCTGTACGCGATCGGCTCCCCCAACATCCGGCCCACCGGCCAGCACCTGATGATCGGCCTGCGCAAGGTCGGCTTCACCCCGGCCGGCGCCGTGCGCGCCCCCGACGCCCCCGGCGGCACCCGCCGCTACCACGTCACCCAGCAGGCCGGGCCCCAGCTGGACGTCCACATCATCGACCGCGAGCAGCAGGCCTCCGGCTTCTTCTACCGGGCCTGGCGGCGGCTGCGGCTGCGCTCGGTCGCGGTGCGCCGCAGCCCCCAGTCGCTGCGCCAGGCGCTGGAGCAGGAGGCCCTGATCGCGTACGCCGCGGCCGCCTCGGGCGCCCGCGCGCCGCAGCTGGTCGCCACCTCCGAGCTCGGCCCGGACGCCGCGATCCTGGTGTACGAGAACGTCGAGGGCCGCACCCTGGACGAGCTGGCCGACGAGGAGGTCACCGACCGGGTGATGGCCTCGATCTGGCAGTCGGTGGCCGCCCTGCACGAGCGCCGGATCGCCCACCGCCGGCTCACCGGCGAGTCGCTGCTGGTGGTGGACGAGCGGTCCGGCTGCCTGGTCAACCTCTCCGGCGGCGACATCGCCGCCACCGACCTGACGCTGCGGATCGACGTCGCCCAGCTGCTCACCACCTTCGCGCTGCGGATCGGCCCGGAGCGGGCCGTCGCCACCGCCAACGCGGTGCTCGGCGCCGACCGGGTGGCGCAGGCGCTGCCGCTGCTCCAGCCGGTCGGGATGAGCCGCTCCACCCGGGTCGACCTCGCCAAGCTCACCAAGGAGCGCAAGACCGCCGCCCGGGCCAGGGCGCTGGAGCAGGTCGCGGCCGGCGAGCGCACCCAGCAGCAGGCGGAGGAGGACATCGCGGCGGCCGGCGAGGACCTGCTGAGCCGCATCCGCGGCCAGATCCTCCAGATCGCCCCCGAGGCCCCGATGGCCCCGGCCAAGCTGGAACGGCTGAAGCCGAAGACCCTGATCATGGTCATCGCGCTCACCTTCGCCGCCTACCTGGCGCTGACCACCATCAAGCCGGCCCAGCTGAAGCTCTCCCAGATGAACTGGGCCTGGGCCGCGGCCGCGCTGCTCGCCGCCGCCTTCAGCTACGTGGCCGCCTCGATGAGCCTGACCGGCTTCGTCCCCGAGCGGCTGCCGTTCCGGCGCACCGTCGCCGCCCAGCTGGCCGGCTCCTTCGTCAAGCTGGTCGCCCCCGCCGCGATCGGCGGCATCGCGCTCAACACCCGCTACCTGCAGAAGGCCGGCATCCGCTCCGGCCAGGCGGTCGCCTCGGTCGGCGCCTCCCAGCTGGCGGGCCTGGCCGGGCACCTGCTGCTGCTGTTCAGCTTCGGCCTGATCACCGGCAGCCAGACCAACGGGGACCTCTCCGCCTCCCGCGCGGTGATCATCGGCGTGCTGTCCGCCGCCGTGCTCGCCCTGGTGGTGGCCGCCGTCGCGCCGCTGCGCCGGTTCGTGCTGGGCCGGCTGCGCTCGCTGTTCTTCGGCGTGGTGCCGCGGATGCTCGACCTGATGCAGACGCCCAGCAAGCTGGTCACCGGCTTCGGCGGCATCCTGCTGCTGACCCTCTCCTTCACCGCCTGCCTGGACTTCTCGGTGCAGGCCTTCGGCGGGGACGTCAGCTTCTCGGCCGTCGCGGTGGTCTTCCTGACCGCCAACGCGGCCGGCTCGGCGATCCCCACCCCCGGCGGCATCGGCCCGGTCGAGGTCGCCCTGATCGGCGCCCTGACCGTCGCCGACGTCTCCCCCGCGGTCGCCACCCCGGCGGTCTTCCTCTACCGGGCGCTCACCTTCTGGCTGCCGGTGATCCCCGGCTGGATCGCCTACAACGTGCTCCAGCGCAAGAACGCGCTCTGAGCCGCCCCGGAACACGGGAAAGGGCCCGCCGTCCGGCGGGCCCTTCTCCGTTCCGCTCCTAGTAGACCGGCTTGTGCGGCTCGATCTGGTTCACCCAGCCGAGCACGCCGCCGCCCAGGTGCACGGCGTTGCCGAAGCCGGCGGCCTTCACCACGGCCAGCACCTCGGCCGAGCGCACGCCCGACTTGCAGTGCAGCACGATCTTCCGGTCCTGCGGCAGCTTCTCCAGCGCGTCGCCCATCAGGAACTCGTTCTTCGGGATCAGCACCGCGCCGGGGATGTTGACGATCTCGTACTCGCCGGGCTCGCGGACGTCGATGAGGAAGATGTCCTCCTTGTCGTCCTGCCACTGCTTGAGCTGCTGCGAGGTGATGGTCGAGCCGGCGGCGGCGGCCTGCGCCTCCTCCGACACGACGCCGCAGAAGGCCTCGTAGTCGATCAGCTCGGTGACCGTCGGGTTCTCCCCGCAGACGGCGCAGTTCGGGTCCTTGCGGACCTTCACCTGGCGGTAGTTCATCTCCAGGGCGTCGTAGATCATCAGCCGGCCGACCAGCGGCTCACCGATGCCGGCCAGCAGCTTGATCGCCTCGTTGACCTGGATCGAGCCGATGGACGCGCACAGCACGCCCAGCACGCCGCCCTCGGCGCAGGAGGGGACCATGCCCGGCGGCGGGGCCTCCGGGTAGAGGCAGCGGTAGCACGGGCCGTGCTCGGCCCAGAAGACGCTGGCCTGGCCGTCGAAGCGGTAGATCGAGCCCCACACGTACGGCTTGCCGAGCAGCACCGCGGCGTCGTTCACCAGGTAGCGGGTGGCGAAGTTGTCGGTGCCGTCCACGATCAGGTCGTAGCCGGAGAAGATCTCCATGACGTTGGAGTTGTCGAGGCGCTCCTCGTGGAGCACCACGTTCACGTACGGGTTGATCTCCTTGACCGAGTCGCGGGCCGACTCGGCCTTGGAACGGCCGACGTCCGACTGGCCGTGGATCACCTGGCGCTGCAGGTTCGACTCGTCGACCACGTCGAACTCGACGATGCCCAGCGTGCCGACACCGGCGGCGGCCAGGTACAGCAGGGCCGGCGAGCCGAGACCGCCGGCGCCGACGCACAGCACCTTGGCGTTCTTCAGCCGCTTCTGCCCCGCCATGCCCACGTCCGGGATGATCAGGTGGCGGGAGTACCGGCGGACCTCGTCGACGGTGAGCTCGTCGGCCGGCTCGACCAGGGGTGGCAACGACACGGGGACTCCGATGGGTCGTGTTCGGGTGGCCAGGGCCAACCTCGGTGCGGGGTTGTCGCTCCGCCACGCGGGTGGCTGTCTAGGCCAACAGTGTCACGCCCCGACACTATTCCGAGACAGCCCGTCCGATGGGCGAGACGGGCCACGTCGGATCGTGGAACCCGCGACGGGGCCCCGGAAGGCGCCCCGGGCCCGTGGTTGACGGGCTCGGGGCACTGCCCGGCGCGCTCACACCCGACAGGCCGTCTCCAGCCAGACGTCGCCCAGCGACTCCTCCAGCGGCACCTGCGTCCGCCATCCGAGACGGTCCCTGGCGGTGCGCACGTCCGCCTGCCGCCACGGCACCGGCTCGCCCGGCACCGGCCGCCCCTCCGGCCGGTGCCCCTCCGGCCGGTGCCCGGGCAGGTGGTGGCCCGGCGGGTGGTCGCCGCCCGCCCCGACGGCCTGCGCCGGCAGCAGGACCTGCCGGTTCTCCTCGACGATCTGCCCCTCGAAGCCCGAGGCCCGCACCAGCAGCTGGGCCGCGTCCCGGGCCCGGACGGCGTGCCCGCTGCCGATGTTGACCACCCCCGTGGCGGCCGACACCGCGGCCGCCTGGATGGCCCGCGCGACGTCCCGCACGTCCACGAAATCCCGGTATCCGGACAGGTCCGGCATCCGCACCTGGTGCTCGTCCCGCTCCAGCGCCCGCCGCAGGCCCTCGGCCAGCCGCCCGAACAGCGAGGCGGTCGGCGCCCCCGGGCCCACCACGTCGAACACCCGCAGCACCGCCGCGTCCAGCCCGGACGCCAGCACCAGCTCCGTCCCGGCCAGCTTGGACACCCCGTACGGGCCGACCGGCCGCGGCTCGGCCTGCTCGGACACCGGCACCCCGCCGGGCACCGGCCCGTACTCGGCGGCCGAGCCGACGTGCACCAGCCGGGCCGGCTCCCGGCTGCGCCGGATGGCCTCGCAGACGGTCGCGACGGCCAGCGTGTTCGACCGGATCAGGGTGCGCGAGCTGCCGTAGGTGGCGCCCGCACAGTTGATCACCACCTGCGGCGCGACCGCGTCCAGGAACCGGGCCAGCGCGCCCGGGCTCCCGGTGGTCAGGTCGAAGCGGATGTCGGCCGAGTCGCGCCGGCCGAGCACCGTCACCTGCAACTCCTGGTCCATCAGCAGACGATCGGTGACCCGGCGGCCGATGAAGCCGTCGGCGCCCAGCAGCAGCACCCTCATCGGGGGTGTCCTTCCACGAAGCCAGCTCGGGACGACCTGGCGGACTGAGTTCAACGAACGGGACGAAACCGGGGATCACGCGGTGGATCCCGGAGTGGATCGAAGGAACGGGCGGACGGCCCTCGGCGGCCGTGCCCGGCGCAGGCGCTCGCGGACGCCGCTCAGCGGTGCGAGCCGGCCCGGCCGAGCACCGCCCCGGCGTACGCCAGCAGCGCCACCGCGACGGTGCCGCCGCCGAGCAGCCACGCCTCCGGGGCCGGGCGCCCCAGGGCGAGCGGCCCGAGCACCGCGGCGGCCCCGGCCGACGCCCCCGCCGCGGCGGCCGTCGCCCGGCCGCACCGCGCCAGCAGCACTGGCAGCACCAGCAGCAGGCCCAGCACTCCCTGCGCCGCCCACTGGGCGGGGCCGGCCCGCTCGACCGCCAGGTGCAGCAGCCCGCCGCCGTGGCCCGGTCCGGGGCGCGGCGCGACGACGGCCAGCACGGCCAGCGCGGTGAAGCTCAGCACCCCGAGCACCGCCAGGTGCAGGGCCAGCGCGACCGGGAGCACCGGCCGCATCCGGGCCCGGAACCCGGCCAGGGTGCCCGCCGCGCCCAGGTGGCCGCGGCCGACCTGCCGGTACCAGCGGGCCGTCCGCTCGGCCGCCCCGACCGACACCGCCGCCGCCACCGCCAGCGCGACGGCCGACGGGCGGTCCCCGCCCGGCGCGGCCGGCGGGAGCAGCAGCAGCGCGGCCAGGCCCAGCCCGTGGCCCAGCGCCGCCGGACGGAGCCGGGTGCCGCGGCGACCGGGCCCGGCGCCCGGCGGGGCCGGCTCGGCCGGGGGCGGCGCGGTCAGCGCGGGCAGCAGCACCAGAGGGACGGCGACGCACAGCAGCACCGGCCAGCGCGGGCCGAGCGCGGCCGCCCCCGCGCAGGGCGGCGCGGCCAGCGCGGCTGCGGTCAGCGCGGCCCTGGCGGCGGCCCCGCCCGTCCGCGGCGGCTCCACCGGCCCGGGCACCGGCGGGCGGCGGGGCACCCGGGCGTACAGCTCCTCGGCCAGCGAGAACAGGTCGGCGTGCCGGCAGCGGGCGGCGGCGTCCCGGCCGAGCCCGGCCTCCTCCAGCCCGGCGGCGATCTCCAGCGGGTCGACGGCACGCTCGCACAGCTCGCGGTGCTCCGCCATCACCTCGCGCACCGGGTCCGCGCTGCAGCCGAGCAGGGTGGCGCCGGACATCAGACGGCCTCGGCGAGTTCGGCCGACCGCCGCCCGGCCGGCTCCCCCGGGCCGCCGGGGTCCGCGCTCCCGCCCGGCGCGGGGGCCTGCCCGGCGCCGCGCGGGCCGTCGGCCAGCCAGTACTCGGCGGGGCGGGCGAAGGGGCGCGGCACCGGCCCGTCCTCGCCGCCGCCCCCGCCGTCGGGGAAGGCCGGGTACTGCGAGACCAGCTCCAGGTAGATCTCCCGGAAGGCGCCGATCACCGGCTCCACGGCGAAGCGTTCCTGCGCCCGCAGCCGCCCGGCCAGCCCGAGCCGGCCGCGCCGCTCCTCGTCGCGCAGCAGCGCCAGGCAGGCGCCGGCCAGGGCGCGCGGATCGCGGGCGGGCACCAGCAGCCCGGTCGGCCCGACCACCTCACGGGCCACCCCGACGTCCGTGGAGACCACCGCCCGGCCGCTGAGCATCGCGTCCGCCAGCAGCCGGGGGCTGCGCTGGGACCGTCCCGAGAAGACCGCCACCGTGCCCGACTCCCAGACTTCGGCGACCGAGCCGGGCCGGCCGGCGAAGTCCACCGCCGGAGCCGCCCCCAGCCGCTCGGCCAGCGCCGCGCAGTGCGCCCGGTGGCCGGGCGCCGTCTCCTCGCCGTACACCAGCAGCCGGGCGCCGGGCAGCTCGGCGCGGACCCGGGCGAAGGCGTGCAGCGCGAGCTCCGGGTCCCGGCCGGGCTCCAGCGCGCCGGCCCACACCAGGGTCGGCGCCGCGGGCTCGGGCCCGGCGGCCGGGCGGTCCACCGCCGGCGTGCCCTCGTACACCACCCGGGTACGGGCCGGGTCGGCGCCGCAGCGGCGCTGCCACTGCTGGTCGTGGGCACTGCCGGGGGTGAGTATCGCGGCCTGCCGGTACGTCTCCTCGGTGAGCGCCTGGAAGAAGGACAGCAGCAGCGCGCGCACCGGCCACCGGTACGGCGCCTCGCGGTGGCGGAGGTACTGCTCGCGCAGGTGCGGGCCGTGCTCGGTGACCACGAACGGCACCCCGTGCAGGTGCCGGGCCACCAGGGCGGGCAGCGCGGCCGGACCGCCGCCGACCACGTGGCACAGGTCGGCCGCGCCGAGGCCGCCGGGGCCGGTGCCGTACCAGGGCGCCGACAGCGGGCGCAGGCACTGCTCCAACAGGTCTGCGGCGACCAGCACGTCGCACACCGGCGGCCGCCCGGCCGAGGTGTCCGCGCCGGGCAGCCGCCAGGTCCGTTCCAGTAGCCGGCGGGCGTGCGCGGAGGCCAGGAAGGCGGGCAGCGCGCCGTCCTCCCGGGCGAGTGCCGCCAGCCGGTACAGCCCGGGCCCGAAGCCGGCCCGCTCGGCGGGCAGCACCAGGGCCCGCAACAGTTGTTCGTACGCCCCGGCGTACCGGCGTCTGCGCGGCGCGGGGGGGGGGGGGGCCCCGCCCCCCCCCCCCCCCCCCCCCCCCCCCCCCCCCCCCCCCCCCCCGGCCGCGCCCCCCCCCCGCCCCCCGCCGCCCCCCCCCCCGGCGTCCGGGGGTCGGCGCGCCGGGGGCGGGCGGCGCAGACGCCCCGCCGCCCGTCCGCCCGGCCGGCCCCCCCACGGCGCCAGCTCGTACGTGCCGCGCCACACGGGCGACGGCCGCTCCGCGGCGTCCTGGGCCTGCGGACCGGCGAGCAGGTAGCGCTCGAACCCGTGCTCCGGCAGGCCCTCGGCGAGCCGGTCGCACCAGTCCCCGGTACCACGCCGGGAATGCGGACGGGCACCCTCGGTGAGCAGGGCAACGCGCACGGGAGACCTCCGGGGCAGAGCGGATTCGCTGGGCGGGATCACGGACGGATCGACGGATTTCCGGGTGGCCCGGGCGGTGGCCCGGGCCCCCGCAGGGTGGCGGGGACGGGTCGGGCCGGGGAGTCCGGTCGGCCCCGGCCGGCGCCGCGGTGCCTCCGTGCGGCCCGCCGGCGGTCCGGTCGCGGACGCGCCGCGTTCCGTTCCCCCGGGTGCCCGCTCGCTCCGGCGGGTCGGGCCCGACCCGCCGGGACCCCTCGGCCGCGGCCGCCCTCCGGTTCCTCCGGCGGCCGCGGGCCCCCACACCTGTTCGGTCCGACAGCAGAAAGGTAGGACCGGCCCAGGCCGATCCATCGGTCACCTGCCTGCCTGCCACCTGATCGAGTGAACTGACGTGACCTCGACCGGAACCGGGGCGTTACCGGGCGGTATGCGCGGCCGCCCGCGTGGCGCCCGCCCGGGCGCGCGGTCGGACCGCCGCGGCGCGCGCCCGACCCCGGGCGGGTTCCCGGCCCGGGCGGGTTCCCGGCCCCGCGGGCGGGCCCCGGGCTCAGCCCTCGGCGTGGGCGATCAGCTCCCGCACGGCCCGGGCGACCTCCTCGGGGTGCTCCATCATCGCCACGTGCCCGGACTCGGGCAGCACCAGCAGCCGGGCGTCCGCGAACGCCGCGCAGGCGCGGCGGGCCGAGCGGTAGGAGACCAGCTTGTCGCGCAGCCCGTACACCAGCAGCACCGGCGCCGCGACCTGCTCGGCCTGCCGCCACAGCGCCTGGTCGCCGCGCTCGGTGTACGCCGAGACGATGCCGCGGGCCGAGCCGACGAGCGCCTGCATCGCGTGCGGCACCTCCAGCCGGCGCCGGTACTCGGCCACCGCCTCGGCGCGGGTCGCCGGGCTCAGACCGTCCGGGTCGCCGTAGACCAGCCGCAGCAGGTCCTCGGTGGCGGCCTCGGCGTCGCGCCCGCCCGCGGACAGCCGGCGCAGCAGAGCCGGCACCCCGGGCACCGCGAGCAGGCCGGTCGGCCAGGCGGAGCGCTGCGGGGGCAGCTCGGGCAGCGCCGGGGAGACCAGGGTGAGGCTGCGCACCAGGTCCGGTCGCAGGGCCGCGAGCCGGACGGCGACCGCCCCGCCCAGCGAGTTGCCGAACAGGTGGACCGGGCCGCGGCCGGAGGCCTCCAGGTAGCCGATCACCGCGCGGACGTGGCCGGAGACGGTGAGGTTGCCGTCGGTGGGCGGGTGGGAGCGGCCGAAGCCGGGCAGGTCCACGGCCTCGCCGTCGACGTGCCCGGAGAGCCGGTCCATCAGGGCCCCCCAGTTGGCGGCCGAGCCACCGAGGCCGTGCACGAAGAGCCCGGGCTCGCGCCCGTCGGCGGCGCCGTCGGCGGCGGGGCGGTGCACCGCGAGCACCGCGCCGGGGACCTCGACCGTACGTACCTGCTGCTCAGCGCTGCTCATGGTGGACGATGGTAGTGAGCCTCCCCCCGCAGGCACCGGGGCGGTCCGGCCGCCGGACGCCCGCGTCCCACCACTGCCGAGGCCGAGGTCAGCGCCGTATTGTGGGCTCCTGACAACAAGGCCGACCGTCTTTTCACGCCCTCGCCGAACGCGGGCGCGGTTACCGAAAAGTAGAATCGGCCATCTTGCCAGCCGCGAACAGACCCCGAAGTGAGGAGCGCCGTGACGGCCATCCAGGAGGCGCAGGAGCGCCCGCGCGGTGCCCGCCTGCCGCGAAGCGCCCGCCGTGAACAACTGCTCGGTGCCGCCCAGGAGGTGTTCGTCGCGCAGGGCTACCACGCGGCCGCCATGGACGACATCGCCGACCGCGCCGGGGTGAGCAAGCCGGTGCTCTACCAGCACTTCCCCGGAAAGCTGGAGCTGTACCTGGCGCTGCTGGACAAGCACTGCGACGCCCTGGTCGAGTCGACCCGCGAGGCGCTGTCGACGACCAGCGACAACAAGCAGCGGGTGGCCAACACCATGGAGGCGTACTTCAACTACGTCTCCAGCGAGTCCGGTGCCTTCCGGCTGGTCTTCGAGTCGGACCTGACCAACGAGCCGGCCGTGCGCGAGCGGGTCGAGCGGGCCTCCGAGGCGAGCGCGACGCTGGTCAGCAAGGTGATCCAGGAGGACACCGACCTGCCCGAGGCGGAGTCCAAGCTGCTCGCCGCCGGCGTCTGCGGCCTGGCCCAGATCACCGCCCGGTACTGGCTCTCGCAGGGCCTGGAGATCCCGCGCGACGAGGCGGTCCGGCTGGTCGCCAGCCTGTCCTGGCGCGGACTGAAGGGCTTCCCGATGCACGCGGGCGAGCAGCCCGGCGAGGGCACCGCCCACCAGGGCTGATCCGCCGACCTTCGCCGGGCCGGGGATCCGGTGCTCTATGGTGAAGCCGTACGGCACGGTCGCCGCGAACGCTTGTCCCAGGCGGTCCGGTGCCCGTGCGTGGAGGCTGCAACCCCGGAGGGACGGAAGCCGTGGAGGTCAAGATCGGCGTGCAGAACGCGCCGCGCGAGATCGTGATCGAGAGCTCGCAGACTGCCGATGAGGTCCAGAGCGCGGTCGCGAAGGCGCTGGAGGGCTCGGAGAAGATCTTCGCGCTGTCCGACGAGCACGGCCGTCGCGTCATCGTTCCGGCCGAGCGCCTGGCGTACGTGGAGATCGGCGAGCAGGCCGCCCGCAAGGTCGGCTTCGGCACCGTCTGAGACGCCGCCGCACAGGATCGTCCGGTGCCCCGTTCCCACCAGGGAGCGGGGCACCGTCGCGTGTACGGGCAGGTCGGGCGGGGTACGGCGGAGGGAGCGGCACCCTCGCCGTACCGCGCCCGTTCCCCCCGGGAGGCAGCCTTGCTGGTCGAGTCGATCGCCTTCGCCCTCGTCGGCCTGGTCACGGGCGGCGTCGCCCTGCTGGCCCTGCCGGCGTACTTCCGGGCCTCCCGCGCCCTGACGCTGGGCACCGCGCTGGCGGCGGCGCTGGTCGGCGGGGTCGTCGCGCACTTCGGCGTGGACGGGCGCCAGCCCGCGGTGTCCGTCGTGGCCGCGGCGGTGGCCGCGGTCGTGCTCACCTCGCTGCTGGCCCGGCCGGACCTCGCCGACGGGCGCGCCCCGGCGCACCGGCACCACCCGCACCACTCCGGCGCCCACCGCACGTCGCGGCGGCACCGGGCGGCCTGAGCGGGCGGGCCCGTAGCGGCTAGGACGCCAGGCCGAGGGCGGCCATCCGCCGGGTGTGCGCCTCGGTGATCCGGTTGAACATCTTGCCGACCTCGACCAGGTCGAAGCCCTGCACCTGGACGCCGCCGACCAGCAGGTTGGACAGCGCGTCGCGCTCGGCGACCACCCGCTGGGCCTGGCTGAGCGCCTCGCCCATCAGCCGCCGGCCCCACAGGGCGAGCCGGCCGCCGGACCGCGGGTCGGCCTCGATCGCCTGGCGGACCTTGTCGACCGCGAACTGCGCGTGGCCGGTGTCGGACATGACGCTCAGCACCAGGTCGCGGGTGTCGTCGTCCAGCCGGACGGCCACCTCGCGGTAGAAGTCGGTGGCGATGGCGTCGCCGACGTAGGCCTTGACCAGGCCCTCAAGCCAGTCCGAGGGCGCCGTCATCCGGTGGAACAGCTCCAGCGGCTCGACGAAGGGCCGCATCGCCTCCTGCGGGTCGGCGCCGATCTCGGCGAGCCGGTCGTGCAGCCGCTGGTAGTGCTGGAACTCGGCGGAGGCCATCCTGGCCAGCGCCGCCTTGTCGGCGAGGTCGGGCGCCAGCTTGGCGTCCTCGGCGAGCCGCTCGAAGGCGCTCAGCTCGCCGTACGCGAGCGCGCCGAGCAGGTCCAGTACGGCCGCCCGGTAGCCGGGGTCGGCCGAGCACGCGGCCCAGTCCCCGATCGAGCCGGCCGCCGCGTCCTGCGTCTCACCACTGGTGTCCATGACCCGCAACTTTAGTCCCGCCCCGCCGCCCGTGCCCGGGCACGCCTGGTGACCGGCCGTACCGGCCGCTCCGGTGGCAGTTGCCGGGGGCAATGTCAGACGCGTCACGTGTTCGACTCGTCGCCTGACTGTATGGTGGTACGGAGCCCGTCGTGTTCGCATGGTGTCACCGCCGTCTCGGTACCCCGCGCGAACCCTCCGTAGCGGCACCGTCCAGCCGGACGTGTCCGCACCGGTGGCACGGGTACTCACGTACGCGGATGCCCGGTCGGAGAGCCGATCGGCTCCGACCATGGCTTGGACTTCAAGCCTTGGCACCGCATCAGTGGCCGAGCGAGGGCCGCCGAGACCACGCCCCGAGGCGGAGGTCCCGCGCAGGTCCCTCACGGGAATCCTCCCCGACGCCGCCGGCGACGCGCCCCGCACCAGGGCAGCGCGCACCGGCCGGCCGCAGGGACCGGCGCGGTTGTGCGTCCGCGCAGCTGTACCAGGGCCGCCCAGGCCCGTAGGCAGCCGCGCGGCTGCCCGCCCGCCGCTCGCTCTCGGCCCCTCCACACGGAAGAGGCAGCACCCTGTCCACCACCGCTGAACCCATCAAGACGACCTTCCGGGAACTGGGGATCCTCCCGGAGACCGCCGAGGCCCTGGAGGCCGTCGGCATCGTCCACCCCTTCCCCATCCAGGAGATGACCCTCCCGGTCGCGCTGACCGGCCACGACGTCATCGGCCAGGCCAAGACCGGCACCGGCAAGACCCTCGGCTTCGGCCTCCCGCTGATCGAGCGGGTCGTCGTGCGCGCCGACGTGGACGCCGGCCGGGCCGCCGAGGAGCAGCTCACCGACTTCCCGCAGGCGCTGATCGTCGTCCCGACCCGCGAGCTGTGCACCCAGGTCACCAACGACCTGCAGACCGCCGGCAAGGTCCGCAACGTGCGGGTCCTGGCCGTCTACGGCGGCCGGGCGTACGAGCCGCAGGTCGAGGCGCTCACCAAGGGCGTCGACATCGTGGTCGGCACCCCGGGCCGGCTGCTGGACCTCGCCGGGCAGAAGAAGCTGAACCTGTCCAAGGTCCGCGCGCTGGTCCTGGACGAGGCCGACGAGATGCTCGACCTGGGCTTCCTGCCCGACGTCGAGAAGATCATCACCATGCTGCCGGCCAAGCGGCAGACCCTGCTGTTCTCGGCCACCATGCCGGGCCAGGTCATCAGCCTCGCCCGCCGGTACATGAGCCAGCCGACCCACATCCGGGCCACCGCCCCGGACGACACCGGCACCACCGTCGCCAACATCGAGCAGCACATCTTCCGCGCGCACTCGCTCGACAAGGTCGAGATGGTCTCGCGCATCCTGCAGGCCGAGGGCCGCGGGCTGGCGATGATCTTCTGCCGCACCAAGCGCACCGCCGCCGACGTCTCCGACCAGCTGACCCAGCGCGGCTTCGCGGCCGGCGCGGTCCACGGCGACCTCGGCCAGGGCGCCCGCGAGCAGGCCCTGCGGGCCTTCCGCAACGGCAAGGTCGACGTGCTGGTCTGCACCGACGTCGCGGCCCGCGGCATCGACGTCGAGGGCGTCACCCACGTCATCAACTACCAGTGCCCCGAAGACGAGAAGACCTACCTCCACCGGATCGGCCGCACCGGCCGGGCCGGCGCCTCCGGCACCGCCGTCACCCTGGTCGACTGGGACGACATCCCGCGCTGGCAGCTGATCAACAAGGCGCTGGACCTGTCGTTCAACGACCCGGAGGAGACCTACTCCACCTCGCCGCACCTGTACGAGCTGCTGAAGATCGCGCCGGGCACCAAGGGCATCCTGCCGCGCTCGGAGCGGACCCGCGCCGGACTGGGCGCGGAGGAGGTCGAGGACCTCGGGGAGACCGGTGGACGCGGCGGCCGCTCGGGCCGCGGCAACGGTCGCGGTGGGCGCGGCGGCCAGGGCGGCTCCGGCCGTCCGGGCGCCGGTGCCGCTCCGGCCGAGGCCGAGGAGCAGAAGCCGCGCCGCACCCGTGAGCGCCGTCGCACCCGTCGGGGCTCGGTGGTCGGCGCCGAGGGCGAGGCAGCTGCGGCCGTGACCGAGACCCCCGGGGCGGCTCCGGCCGTCGAGGGCGCCGAGGGCGAGGCCGCGCCGCGCCGTCGCCGCCGCCGCTCGCGCGGTGGTGCCTCCTCGGCCGCGGTCGAGGCCGCGGTGGCGGTCGAGGCGACTCCGGTCGCCGAGGCCGTCGTGGCCGAGGCCGTGGCGGTCGTCGAGGCCGCCGCCGAGGCGGTCGCCGAGGCTCCGGCCCCGGCGAAGAAGGCGACCCGCACCCGGACCCGCAAGCCGAAGGCGGAGGCCGTCGTGGCCGAGGCCGAGGCGGTCGTCGAGGCCGCCGCCGTCGTCGAGGCCACCCAGGCCACCGCCGAGGCCGCCGAGGCCCCGGCCCCCGCCAAGAAGGCGACCCGCACCCGGACCCGCAAGCCCAAGGCGGAGGCCGTCATGGCCGAGGCCGAGGCGGTCGTCGAGGCCGCCGCCGAGGCCCCGGCCCCGGCCAAGAAGGCCACCCGCACCCGCAAGCCGAAGGCCGAGGCCGCGGCGGAGGCCGTCGAGGCGGCTCCGGCCGCCGAGGCTCCTGCCCCGGCCAAGAAGGCCACCCGGGCCCGCAAGCCGAAGGCCGTCGCCGAGACCGCCCCGGAGGCCCCGGCCGCCGAGACCGCCGCCGAGGCCCCGGCCCCGCGCAAGCGCACCCGGACCCGCAAGGCCGCCGCGCCCGTGGAGGCCACCCCGGAGAGCTGACACCTCCGCGCCTCCCCCGAGGGGGCGCGCCAGGCCACCCGGCCGGCGCGCCCCCTCGGGCGTTCCACGCCCTAAGCTCGGGGCGTCGGGGAGTCGCCCGAAGGACAGCAGGTCACCGGCAGGACAGCAGGGAGTACAGCCCATGAGCACGCCGCCGTTTCTGACGCTGCCCGGGTGCGCGCGGGCCGAGCGGGTGGCGACCGGGCGCGGGGAGTTCGCGGCGCTGCGGGCGGAGCCGGCCGGGCCGGTGCGCGGCTCGGCGCTGCTGGTGCCGGGGTTCACCGGCAGCAAGGAGGACTTCATCGCGCTGCTGGCGCCGCTGGCGGCCGCCGGGTACCGGGTGACGGCCGTGGACCAGCGCGGGCAGTACCAGACCGGCGGCCCGGACGACCCGGCGGCGTACGGCGTCGGGGCGCTCGGGGCGGACGTGCGGGCGCTCACCGAGGCGCTGGCGGCCGACGGCACCCCGCCGCACCTGCTGGGGCACTCCTTCGGCGGCCAGGTGGTGCGCGAGGCGGTGCTCGCCGCGGCGGCCGAGGGCCCGCTGCCCTGGCGGTCGCTGACGCTGGTGTCCACCGGCCCGGGCGCGATCGACCCGGCCGAGGCGGCCCGCACCGAGCTGCTGCTGGACGCCCTGCGGGTGATGGACCTGGAGCAGATCTGGCAGATGATGCGGCAGCTGGAGGCGGGAAGCGGGCAGCCGCGGCCGAGCCTGGAGCCGGCCGTCGCGGAGTTCCTGCACCGGCGTTGGCTGGCCAACGTGCCGCGGGCGCTGTCCGTCACCGGCGGCCACCTGGTGTCCGCGCCGGACCGGGTGGCGGAGCTGGCCGCCGCCACCGCCGGGCTGCCGGTGCTGGTGCTGTCCGGGGTGCGGGACTACGCCTGGCCGGTGCCGGAGCAGACCGCGATGGCCGAGCGCCTGGGCGCCCGCCGGGTGGTAGTCGCGGACGCCGGCCACTCCCCCAACGCCGAGCAGCCGGCCGCTACCGCCGAGGCGCTGGCCGCGTTCTGGGCCTGACGTTTCCGGGCCTGACGGTTCCGGGCCTGACGGTTCCGGGCCTGACGGTTCCGGGCCTGACGCCGCCCGCGCGGACGCGTGCCGGCCGGGGCCGGTTCCGCCACCCCGCCAATAGTGGTCTGTACCACTTCCGCAACTTCGATCGGCTTCAACAGAGGACAAAATTCGTTAGTTACGGTAATCTTTGATTCTGTCCGGGAATCATCGCCGGCCTCCACTTCGGCGCGGAGCACCCGAAACCCGGACTTCACGGGCGGGCAACGCCCCGGTAGCACCGCCACCTCACCGTGGTTCACGAGGCACTGGACGCACCAGGCAAGCAAGGGGGGCCCTTGCCGCAGCAGACCGCCGCACGCGCGGCGACGAACCGCCCGGTCCGGCCGCACCGCCGGACCCGAACGACCCCGAAAGAGCTGACACCCACTCAGCCGCGACCGCCCCGCCCCGCGGGGCCAGGAATGGAGACGCCCATGACGAAGACCATGCGCTTCGAGATCGTCCGACTCGACGACGTCAACGGCTCCGCCGCCGACCGCCTGATCGCCGACGCCGCCACCGTGCGCGAGGTCGTCGACGCCGCCGCCCGCACCGGCGAGCGCCTGCTCATCCGCCCGTGCCCGACCGTCTGACCGAGCGCGGCGCCCGCTCCGCGGAGCCCCCAGCAGCCGCCGACGAGCCGGGAGCGTCCGATCCGGACGTCCCGATACCCGACTGACGCCCCGTCACCGCATTCGCCGATGACGGGGCGTCAGTGTGTCCGGGGCCGGAGCCCCGGACGTTTGCCGCCGCCCGGTACGGGACATCCCCCAACGGGAACCGCACGCGACCGCCCACCCGGCGCCGGTCCGGGCGTCCGCCACCGACAGGTGCCGCCGAGCCCTCCGTACGGGTGATCGTCCTTGACGCGGCGGTCCGGAGGGAGGAGCGTTGACGGCTATGAGGGGCGAGCCAAGCTGCCCGAGGTGCGCCGGTCGGGTCCGCGCCCCCGGTCTGTTCTCAGACACCTGGCAGTGCGACCGGCACGGAGCGGTGCACCCGATGCAGCCGGTGCTGCCCCCGAGTGTGGAGGCCCTCGGCGTCGCCGTCGCCCGCTCCCAGGTCCCGGTCTGGCTGCCCTGGCCGCTCCCGGTCGGCTGGCTCTACACCGGCATCGCCCACGTCGGCGACGATGTCTCGGGCGCCCGGGCCACCGCCGTCGCCTGCTCCGGGCCCGCCCCGCTCGGCGGCTTCGGCGAGCTGGTCCTGGTCGCCGAGGAGCTGGGGGTCGGCCTCGGCGCCCGCTACGCGGGCCTACCGGGGCCGGACCCGGGCGACTCCGTCGGCCTCTACAAGCCCGCCGACGCCAAACTGATGGCCGCCGGGCGGCCCACCCCGATGTTCCACGTCCCGGACGCCCCGGCCGACCGCGCGGTGTTCGTCGGCGAGGCCCGCGGGCTCTGGCTGTGGGCGGTCGCCTGGCCCGAGCAGTCCGCGCTGGTCATGTACGACGAACTGGTGCTCACCGACCTGCGCGAGGCCGGCGCCGAACTGGACCTGCTGCCCTGCGGGGCGCTCACGCCCCGACTGCTCGGCTGACGGCCGTCCCGCGGGCCGGGTCCGTCCGGACCCGTGGGACGGCACCGTCCGCTGGCCTATCCTGGGCGGCACCCACGAGCCCCCGGGAGTCCGATCCGTGCGCATCGACCTGCACGCCCACAGCAACGCCTCCGACGGCACCGACAGCCCGGCCGAGCTGGTCGCGGCGGCCGTCGCCGCGGACCTCGACGTGGTGGCGCTGACCGACCACGACACCGTGGCCGGCCACGCCGAGGCCGCCGGGGCGGTGCGCGCGCTGCCCGAGGGCACCCGGCTGACCGTCGTCCCGGGCGCCGAGCTGTCCTGCGTCGTGGACGGCATCAGCATGCACCTGCTGGCGTACCTGTTCGACCCCGCGGAGCCGGAGTTCGCGCGCGAGCGGGACCTGGTGCGCACCGACCGGTTCCGGCGCGGCCGGGCGATCGTGGAGCGCTGCCGGGAACTCGGCGCGGACATCAGCTGGGAGCAGGTGGAGCGGATCGCCGGGTCCGGCTCGGTCGGACGGCCGCACATCGCGAGCGCGCTGGTCGAGGCGGGCGTGGTGGCAACCGTCTCGGACGCCTTCACCGCCGACTGGCTGGCCAACGGCGGGCGGGCGGACGTCCGCAAGCACGAGACCGACCCGGTCGCGGCGGTCCGGCTGGTCCGGGGCGCCGGCGGGGTGCCGGTGTTCGCCCACCCGGGCGCGGTCAAGCGCGGCCGGACGGTCTCCGACCAGGTGATCGCCGACCTCGCGGCGGCCGGGCTGGCCGGGCTGGAGGTCGACCACACCGACCACGACGAGGAGACCAGGGTGAGGCTGCGCGGCCTGGCCGGCGAGCTGGGCCTGCTGGTCACCGGCTCCAGCGACTACCACGGCTCCCGCAAGACCGTCCGGCTCGGCGAGCACACCACCGACCCGCAGGTGTACGAGGCGCTGCTGGCGCAGGCCACCGGCGCGGAGCCGATCGGACGCTGAGCCGACGCGGGCCTCGCGCGACGAACGCGGGACCAGGGGAGCATGAGTCCCCTGGTCCCGCGTTCCGGCGTTTCGAAGCGCGTAGCGGGCGCACGGACCGGCGCGCACGCCCCGTCTGACCGGGCGTCAGCCGGACGGTCAGTCCAGCCGGACGCCGCGCCGCTGCGGGTCGCGCAGGTCGGTGCCCTGGTCGAGCCAGCGCTCCTGGAGCGCGGCCGCGCCGTGCACCCGCTTCCAGCCCGCCTCGTTGGGCGTCATCGGCAGCAGCGGCAGGAAGCGCACCGGGTCGGCCGGCTCGGCGAGTTCCAGGTCCTCGACCAGGCCGCCCGGTTCGGCCGCGAGCACCGAGGTGAAGGGCGCGCCGTCCCAGAGCGGGGACCCGAGGTCCAGCGAGCCGCCCGGGGCCACCACCAGGCCCTCGACCTGCGGGGTGGCGGCGAAGGTGGCCAGGGTGCGCAGCACGCTGTCCTGCCCGCCGCGGACGGTCAGCACCAGTTCGGCGCGCGGGCCGCGCAGTTGGTCGGCGACCGGCGCGGTCGGGTCGGCCATCGGCGCGGCGGACATGCCGAGCGTCGCGTACCGCACCAGGCCCGCGGCGTCCGGCCCGAAGCGCAGCACCTCGATCCGGTCGGCGCCGAGGAAGGTGACGGCGGCGCGGCCGCCCGGCTCGCCGAAGGTGGAGATCAGCCGGGCCTCGACGGCGGCCAGCACCGCCTCCCGGGAGAGCTCCGGGGAGTTGCCGCCGTGGGGGTCGCCGAAGAGCGGGAAGTCGTGCGCCATGCCGGTGAGCGTAACCCCCGGGGGTTCACGGACCGCGCGGGGGCGGGCCGCAGGGGCCCGTGGGCGGCATGGAGGCCCGCCCGGTCGGGGCCGCGCCAGGGTCCCGTAAAGCCTTGGGAAACCTCCGGGAACCCCTCGGCTGCGACGCCCGGTCAGATGTTAGGGTGAGCGACTGGCCACCGGGATCGTTTCGTCTCGGGGCGGCGGCGCGAAGGAGGTGGTTGCGGTGGATACCGGCCGACCATGCAGTACCGGCAGCTCTGCCCGGCCCCGACTTCCCCGTACCCCTCGCCCCGCAGGCCCAATCGGCTGAATCAGCCGCGGTAGCCCCGGGCTCGGGCCCCACGACGGACGGACCGGCCGGGAGAGCACTCTCATCCCCCGTTTCACCGGTGTTCTCCGCCGTCGTACCGCGGCCGAACGTTTCTCCTTCCGCGCCGCCGCGCGACGGTTCCTGCCTCTGGGAGCCTGTCATGTCGATGATCAACAGCCTGCGCGCCGCCGTCCGCACCAACCGCCGCCGCGGCGCGGCCGGCGTCTACGGCGTCCTGCCCGAGGACGCCGCCTCGGCGGTCGTGGACTGCGCGGTCTACCAGCACGGCAAGCGCAGGGGCGAGACGTGCAGCCCGCGCGAGGCCGCCCACCGGGTCAGGGCCGCCCACCTGCTCCCCGAGGGCGAGGGCTCGTTCAGCTGGATCGGCCTGCACGAGCCGACCGAGGCCGAGTTCGCGGGGATCGCCCAGCGCTTCGGCCTGCACCCGCTCGCGGTCGAGGACGCGGTGCACGCGCACCAGCGGCCGAAGGTCGAGCGCTACGACGACGTGTTGTTCGCCGTCTTCAAGACCATCCGCTACGTGGAGCACGACCAGCTCACGCCCACCAGCGAGGTGGTGGAGACGGGCGAGCTGATGGTCTTCGCCGGCCGGGACTTCGTGATCACCGTCCGGCACGGCGGCCACGGCTCGCTGCAGGAGCTGCGCCACCGGCTGGAGGCGGACGCGGACGAGGCGGGGCTGCTCGCAAAGGGCCCGTCGGCGGTGCTGCACGCGATCGCCGACCACGTCGTGGACAACTACCTGCTGGTCGCCGAGCGGCTCCAGAACGACGTGGACGAGATCGAGTACGGCGTCTTCTCGGCCAAGGGCGGGCGCAGCGCCGACGTCGGCCGGGTCTACCAACTCAAGCGCGAGGTACTGGAGTTCAAGCGCGCGGTGGTGCCGCTGCTGCGCCCGATGCAGCAGTTGTCGGAGCCGCTCCAGCGGCTGGTGGACCCGGACATCCAGAAGTACTTCCGGGACGTCGCCGACCACCTGGCGCGGGTCGCCGAGCAGGTGCACGGCTTCGACGAGCTGCTGAACTCGCTGCTGCAGGCGAACCTGGCGCAGGTCTCGGTGGCGCAGAACGAGGACATGCGCAAGATCACCGCCTGGGCGGCGATCTTCGCGGTGCCCACCATGATCACCGGCGTCTACGGCATGAACTTCGAGTACATGCCCGAGCTGCACCACAAGTACGGCTATCCGACGGTGCTCGGCGCGATCGTGCTGATCTGCTTCGGGATGTACCGGGGCTTCCGCCGCAACGGCTGGCTCTGACGGCTACCTGCGCCCGCCGCGAGCGACCAGGACGAGGCCGAGCAGGATCAGCACCACCGCCGGGTAGGCAGCCGCCGGGGGCCACTGGCCCAGCCAGAGGGCGGCGATCAGCGCCGCGCCCGGGGTCTCCAGCAGGATCGCGGTGGAGGTGATCGACGGTCCGAGGTTGCGCACCACGCGGTTGCTCAGCGAGTGGCCGAGCAGCTGGGCGGTGACCATCAGCAGCACGATCTGCCACCAGGCCCCGGCCGGCCACCCGGCCAGCGGCGTCCCGGCGACCAGGCAGATCCCCAGCAGCACCGCCGCCGTGGTGGCGTAGCAGACCAGGGTGTACGCGGTGGTGCTGACGGTCCTGCGGACCTCGGCGCCCAGCAGCATGTACCCGGCCGAGGCCAGGCCGGCGGCGAGCGCGAGCGCGTCGCCCAGCAGCGCGCGCGGGGAGAGCGAGAGGTCCACACCGGTCAGCACCAGCACCCCGGCGAAGGCGACGACGGTGCCGAGCCAGACCAGCCGCGGCGCCCGGACGCCCATCAGCCGCATCAGCAGGATGGTCCACAGCGGGGTGGTGGTGACCAGGGCGGTGGCCGAGGCCACCGAGGTCATCCGCAGGCTGGGCATCCAGAGCGCGAAGTGCACGGCGAGCAGCGCCCCGGCGGCCACCGCGAGCAGCAGCGCCCGCCGGCCGATCCCGCGCAGCTCGGCGCGGTGGCGCAGCAGCGCGTACGGGCCGAGGACGCCGACTGACATGACGTTGCGCCACAGGGCGATCGCCAGCGCGGGCGCGGCGGTGGCGCTGATCAGCGGGCCGGACAGCGAGATGCCGCCGATCGAGACGGCGAGCAGCAGCAGGTCGAGGGTGGGGAGCGGGTGTGCCGGGCCCGGGTCGGCGGTCGCGGGGGCGGCGGTCGGAGTGGTGGCGGCGGCGGTCGCGGGCCGGGCGGCGGGCACGGCGCTCCTTGCTGGTCGCGGGGGTGGGGCCGTCATACGGTAAGGCCCGTGGCGGCGCAATGGAACTGTCGCCCGGGGGCTGAGACGTCCGGGGCCTCCCGGCCGCGCCACGGGACGGGCTCACTGGCCGTACGCTGTCCGCCATGGACCGTACGCCCGCCGCCGCGACCGCCGACGACTTCCTCGACCAGGCCCTGCTGGAGGAGGCCGCGAAGAAGTCGGGCCTGCTCTGGGTGCGCGCGGAGGGGCAGGAGCACGCCCGGCCGCTGTGGCACGCCTGGCACGACGGCGCGGTCGTGGTGGTCGGCGGGGGCGGCGAGCAGCCGCTGCACGGCCTGGAGCCCGGCGCCGGTGCCGTGGTGACCGTCCGCAGCAAGGACAAGGGCGGCCGGCTGACCGGCTGGAGCGCCCGGGTCGTCGAGCCGGCCCCGGACAGCGAGGCCTGGCTGGGCGCCGTCGAGGAGCTCAAGGGCAAGCGGCTGAACGCGCCCGACACCGACGCCATCGCCGCCCGCTGGGCCCGCGAGTGCCGGGTGCTGCGGCTGGAGCCGGTCGGCCCACTCACCGAGCGTCCCGGGACGATGCCGGACGGCTCACACGTCGCGCAGCCGCTGCCCACTCCGGCCACCACCCGCCGCCCGATCCCGGCCGGCCTGCCCAAACTGCTGTTCAAGCGCCGTTAAAGCTTCACGCCCAGGACTCGTCCGACGGCTACCGTGCCTCCCGGCCGGGCCCGGAACACGCGGGTAGCCTTGGCCGCGGGTGCGCCCCCGGCGCCCCCGGTACGGCGTCGAGCGAGTCGAGGGAGTCCATGGCAGGGCCAGGCACCCGGGTCTTCATCTCCCATCTGTCCGCCATCGCGGTCTTCGACCCGAACGGCGACCAGGTCGGCCGGGTCCGGGACGTGGTCGTGTCGCTGCGGCTCGGCGGCCGCCCGCCGCGCGTGCTCGGCCTGGTGGTCGAGGTGGTCGGCCGGCGCCGGATCTTCCTGCCGATGACCCGGGTGACCAGCCTGGAGTCCGGCCAGGTGCTCACCACCGGTGTGATCAACCTGCGCCGCTTCGAGCAGCGCCCGTCCGAGACCCTGGTACTCGCCGAGCTGCTGGACCGCACCGTCACCTGGTCCAAGACCGGCGAGGACGTCACCGTGCTGGACGTCGGCATGGTGCAGACCCGGCTGCGCGAGTGGGAGATCAGCAAGGTCTTCGTGCAGGTCGGCCGGGCCGGCCGGCTGCGCAAGGGCAAGGGCGAGCGGCTCACCCTGGACTGGCAGGACGTCACCGGCTTCTCGCTGCCCGAGCAGGACCAGGGCGCGGCCAACCTGCTCGCCACCTTCGAGCAGCTGCGCCCCGCCGACCTCGCCAGCGTGCTGCACCACCTGTCCGCCAAGCGCCGCGCCGAGGTGGCCGCCGCCCTCGACGACGAGCGGCTGGCCGACGTCCTGGAGGAGCTGCCCGAGGACGACCAGGTCGAGATCATCGGCAAGCTCCAGGAGGAGCGCGCCGCCGACGTCCTGGAGGCGATGGACCCGGACGACGCCGCCGACCTGCTCTCCGAGCTGCCCGGTGAGGAGGCCGAGCGGCTGCTCCAGCTGATGGAGCCGGACGAGGCCGCGCCGGTGCGCCGCCTGCTGACGTACGAGGAGGACACCGCCGGTGGTCTGATGACCACCGAGCCGATCGTGCTGGAGCCGGACGACACGGTCGCCGAGGCGCTGGCGAGGGTCCGGGTCAGCGACCACAAGCCCGCCCTGGCCGCGCAGGTCTTCGTCTGCCGTCCGCCGAACGAGACCCCGACCGGCCGCTACCTGGGCACCGTGCACTTCCAGCGGCTGCTGCGCGAGCCCCCGTACGTCCTGGTCGGCTCGCTGCTGGACGACGACCTGGACCCGCTGCCGCCGGACACCCCGCTGTCGCTGATCACCAGCTACCTGGCGACCTACAACCTGGTCGCCGCGCCGGTCGTGGACGAGGCCGACCACCTGCTCGGGGCGGTGACCGTCGACGACGTGCTCGACCACCTGCTGCCGGAGGACTGGCGCGACGCCGCGGCGCACCCCGGCGACGACACCCACCAGGACGACAGGGAAGGGATGACCGGTGGACGGTGACCGCAACGGCCGGACGGACGACTCCGCGCGCCGGCGCCTCCAGGGCGAACTGCGCCGGCTGCGGCAGCTGCGCGAGCTGCGCACCCGCGAGGGCGGCCGGGACCGGCGCGCCGACACCGCGCCGATCACCGGCACCGGCCGCGCCCGGCTCGACCAGCCGCGCACCGCGCGCCCCGGCCTGATCACGCTGCCCTCCTACGATCCGGAGGCGTTCGGCGTCCTGTCCGAGCGGATCGCCCGCTTCCTCGGCACCGGGCGGTTCATCGTCTGGATGACGGTGGTGGTCGTCGTCTGGATAGCGTGGAACACCCTCCTGCCGACGAGCGTGCGCTTCGACGAGTACCCGTTCATCTTCCTGACCCTGGCGCTGTCCCTGCAGGCTTCGTACGCGGCCCCGCTGATCCTGCTGGCGCAGAACCGCCAGGACAACCGGGACCGGGTCAACATGGAGCAGGACCGGGCACGCAGCGACCGCAACATCGCCGACACCGAGTACCTGACCCGCGAGGTCGCGGCCCTGCGGCACGGGCTCGGCGAGGTCGCCACCCGGGACTTCATCCGGTCCGAACTCCAGTCCCTGCTCAAGGAGATCGACGAGCGCCGGGAGGCCCCCGAACCGCTGTGACCCTCGGCACGCTACCGACGGGTCAACGACTTCGCCGGGCGCCGTACCATCAAGGCATGGCCAACGAGACAGAGGTCGCGGCCGGCGTCACGGAGGAGTCCGTACGCCAGGCGCTGGCGACCGTCAACGACCCGGAGATCAACCGCCCGATCACCGAGATCGGCATGGTGAAATCGGTCGGGATCGCCGAGGACGGCGCGGTGCGCGTCGCGGTCTACCTGACGGTCTCCGGCTGCCCGATGCGCGACACCATCGTCACCCGGGTGCGCGAGGCGGTCGGGAAGGTGCCCGGCGTGACCGGCGTCGAGGTCGAGCTCGACGTGATGAGCGACGAGCAGCGCAAGGAGCTGTCCCAGCTGCTGCGCGGCGGCGCCCCCGAGCGGGAGATCCCGTTCGCCAAGCCTGGCACCCTGACCCGGGTCTACGCCGTCGCCTCCGGCAAGGGCGGCGTCGGCAAGTCCTCGGTGACCGTCAACCTGGCGGCCGCGATGGCCGCCGACGGCCTGAAGGTCGCCGTGGTGGACGCCGACATCTACGGCCACAGCGTGCCGCGCATGCTGGGCGTCGACGGCCGGCCGACCCAGGTCCAGGACATGATCATGCCGCCGCAGGCGAACGGCGTGAAGGTCATCTCGATCGGCATGTTCACCCCGGGCAACGCCCCGGTGGTCTGGCGCGGCCCGATGCTGCACCGCGCACTCCAGCAGTTCCTCGCCGACGTGTACTGGGGCGACCTGGACGTGCTGCTGCTGGACCTGCCGCCCGGCACCGGCGACATCGCGATCTCGGTGGCCCAGCTGGTCCCCAACGCGGAGATCCTGATCGTCACCACCCCGCAGATGGCCGCCGCCGAGGTGGCCGAGCGGGCCGGCACCATCGCGGTGCAGACCCACCAGAAGATCGTCGGCGTGATCGAGAACATGTCCGGCATGCCGTGCCCGCACTGCGACGAGATGATCGACGTCTTCGGCACCGGCGGCGGCCAGACCGTCGCGGACGCGCTCACCCGCACCGTCGGCGCGACCGTCCCGGTGCTCGGCTCGATCCCGATCGACGTGCGGCTGCGCGAGGGCGGCGACGACGGCCGCCCGGTCGTGCTCGCCGCGCCCGACTCCCCGGCCGGCGCCGCCCTGCGCGCGGTGGCCGGCAAGCTCGGCGGCCGCCAGCGCGGACTGTCCGGGATGTCGCTGGGCCTGACGCCCAAGAACAAGTTCTGAGGCCGTGACTGACGGAGGGCCGGGTGGGCGGCACCACCCGGCCCTCCGTCGTACGGCCGTTGTACCGCCGAGGGCCCTACGGGCGGGTGTAGGCCGTCAGGTCCGGGACGGTGGAGAAGCCGATGCCGTAGGCGCTGACGCCCCGGCCGTAGGCGCCCAGCATGACGCCGGGGGCCTCGCCGGCCAGCACCCAGCCGTACTCGGACTCGCGGTAGCGGAAGGGCTGCGGCAGGCCGTTGACCGGCAGGCTGAGGGTGGACCAGCCGGGGCCGGCCAGGTCGTCGGCGAGGTCCCAGGCGAGGCTGCTCTGCTGGTCCAGCCAGTCCTGGCGCAGCGCCCGGTCCAGCTGCCCGGGCCAGGTCGCGGCGAGCAGGCCGGAGCCGGCCAGCCAGGCGGCGGAGGCGGCGGAGGTCGCTTCCAGGGTGCCCGTGTTGTCGGCGCTGCGGCGGCTGTCCCGGCGGGCCACCGTGACCACGACGGCGAACTTCCGTACGTCGCGCGGCTCGTACTGCCTGGCCGGCTCCTCGCCGTGGCCGAGCGAGCCGTAGTCGACGCTGCCCGCGGCGCGGGGGCCGGCGCCGGCCTGCACCAGGAAACGGCGGCCGGTCCAGCCCTCGTCCAGCCCGTACCAGGGGAAGTCGGCGGACAGGTAGGGCACCAGCGGGTCCGCCGGGCCGGCCTGTCCGCCGACCACCGGGCCGCCGGCCGTGGCCGTCGCCCCTCCCGCCTGACTCGTCGCGTCCATCCCCGGGCCTCCTCAAACACACGTTTGCCTGCCGTGGCGCGCTCCCATGGTGGCGTACCGCGGCGTTCCGCGGGGCCGTTCCCGGACCGCGACGGGGCGCGGTGTGACGGACGGCTCAGCGGAACAATCAGCACAATAGCGGCGCACACGCCACCGCCCCGCTCAGCCGGGTGGCCGGGCGGGGCGGTGGCGCGGCGCCGGGGCGCCGGACGCGTACCGGTCAGGTGGCGTCGGGGTCGAACGGGGGCCGCTCGCCGGGCGCCAGCGGGGCTCCGGTGGAGGCGGGCGCCGAGGCGGACTTCTCGAAGCTGACGCTGCCGCTGCGGCCGTTGACCGGCGCCGCGGGCTTGTCGTCCAGGACGGACCGGATGTCCAGGGTGTCCTTCATGTCCTTCAGGCCCAGCGGATCGTCCTGGTCGCCCATGAGCTGCTTGCGCACGAAGGTCTTGGGGTTCAGGTCCTCGAACTCGAAGTCCTTGAACTCGGGGCCCAGCTCACTGCGGATGTCCTCCTTCGCGTTGTCGGCGAAGGACCGGATCTTCCGGATGAAGCCCATGGTGTCCTGGATCAGCTTGGGGAGCTTGTCCGGGCCGAAGATGATGATCGCCATCACGACCAGGGTCAGGACCTCCAGCCCACTGACGTCGCTGAACACCTTTGCTCCCTAACTCGTCGGACGACGGTTCCTACAGGGTAATGGCCACCGGCGAGTCCTTGGCCCACGCTGTGATGAAGCCGTGGTAAAGACCTGCCGGTGGCCGAGGCGTCCGGGCCGGAGCGCCGGTGTCCTTCGGGGCCGTTCTAGCGGATCTGCTGGCGCAGTGCGGCGAAGCCCCCGGGGTAGCGCTCCGGGGAGCCCGGCGGGGTCGCGTCGCGGGTCGCGGCGACCGGGCGGCCGGCGAAGTCCACCGGGACCTGCGCGGTCGTCGGGACGAGGCCGCCGCGGCCGCTGCCGGGCGGGCTGACGGTGGTTCCGTGGCGCTCCTCGCCCTGCGTGCTGAGCCCGCCGACGCCGCCGAGCGTCACCGCGGCGACGGAGAAGGCTCCCGCGGCGGCGAACACCAGCCGTCGGCCCCGCGCGGGGGACCGGACGGCGGCGGGCGCGGCGGGCTGCGGACGGGCCGGGGCGGCGGCGGCCTCGGGGCGGGCAGAGCGCCGGCCCATCAGCGGCCGCAGCACCGTGCCGCGGCCGAAGGCCCGCGGGTCGACCCCGGGCAGCGGGGAGTCGGCGCCGAGCGCGCCCGCGCCGAAGGAGGCCCCGGCGCCGCGGCCGAAGGAGCCGCCGTCGAGCCGGCTGCCGCCGAGCGTGCCGGTGGCCGCGACCCCGCCACCGGGCAGGTCGTCGTCGTCCTCGCGGCGCCCGCGCCGGCCGGAGCGCCAGTCGCCGTCCGCCGGGGCGTCCTCGGGGAGGTTGCCGACGGCCATCAGGCGGGCCATCAGCGCGGAGGACGGGCCGGGCGGGCCGGAGCGGGCCAGCATGTGCTTGACGGCGCGGCCCTCGTCGGCCTCCGCGAGGCACTGGGGGCAGGTCGCCAGATGGGCCTGGACGCGGTCGCGCGAGTCGTGGCCGAGTTCGCCGTCCAGGAAGGCGGAGAGGCGCTCGCCGAGGTGGTGCTCCTCGGCGGCGGGTGCGGCGGGACGGACGGGGAGCGCGTGCAGCGCCGTGTCCGCGGGCAGTGCCACCCCGGGCAGCACGGGCTCACCGGGTTCGTCGCCTCCGCGACGGCCCGGCAGCGCCCAGCCCCGTCGGTTCGGAGGCCGGTCGGATGCGTCCGACCGGTCCGAACCGGACCGGCTGGTTCCGCTCACGATCGCCTCCGTCCGCGCCCACCGGGCGCGACCGCGGCCTCGACCGCCCCCACCCCGACGGCCACCGGCACCGGCTCCTCCGAGCCGCCGCGGCGCTCACGGCCGGGGGCCGAGCCGGGGGCGCGGTGCTTGAGCGCGGCGCGCAGGTGCGAGCGGCCGCGGTGGATGCGGCTGCGGACGGTGCCGAGCTTGACGCCCAGCGTGGCGGCGATCTCCTCGTAGGACAGGCCCTCGATGTCGCAGAGCACCACGGCGGCGCGGAACTCCGGCGCGAGCGTGTCCAGGGCGTGCTGCACGTCGGCGTCGAAGTGGGTGTCGCTGAAGTGCTGGGCCGGGCTGGGCTCGCGGGAGGCGAGCCGCTCGGCCGCGTCCTCGCCGAGCGCGTCGAAGCGGATGCGCTGGCGGCGGCGGACCATGTCCAGGAAGAGGTTGGTGGTGATCCGGTGCAGCCAGCCCTCGAACGTGCCGGGGGTGTAGGTGGACAGCGAACGGAACACCCGGACGAAGACCTCCTGGGTGAGGTCCTCGGCGTCGTGCTGGTTGCCCGTCAGACGGTAGGCCAGCCGGTAGACCCGGGCGCTGTGCGCCTCGACGATCTCCTCCCACGTGGGCGGAGTCCAGGTCTGCGCGTCGGGACCCTCGGAGAAGGTCGCGAGAGCGGGGGCCTCGGTGGCACCGGCGGCCGGCGTCGCGGCCACGGGCTGGTCCAGGTCGGAGTGCGCAGGCTGGTTCATCACGGGCTTCGGCGTACGGGCCGACGCGGTGCCGCGGAAGTGCCGCCGCACAGGGACGTCGCCCTCGGCCACACCTCCTCGGTCGGCTCTTCTGCCCAGCAGGGCCACCACCATATCCACCTCACCCGTCAAGCCCGGATAAAAGTGCCCGGGAGGTCTTGCGCACCCGGTCCGACATGACAACGGCCCGCCGCCGTACGCGGTTCCCGGTCGGCCAGTAATCTGTGCCAGGAAATATCGACATCCCTCGGCACCGGGCCGCCGCCCGGGGCTCCGAAAGAGGCAGCCATCAGCGAGTTCGGGCCCGCGCGCGCGGCCCTCGCCGACACCTACGTGGGCGAGGACGCCGTGCTGACCTACGCCCGGGCGCAGTCCGCGCGGACCGGGATACGGGCGATCGGACCGAGCGGCGGGGCCTGCCTGCGGCTGCTGGCGGCCGCGCTGGACGCCAAGGCGGTGGCCGAGATCGGCACCGGCACCGGGGTGTCCGGGGTCTACCTGCTGCGCGGGATGCGGCCGGACGGCGTGCTCACCACGGTCGACTCGGAGCCGGTGCGCCAGCAGCTGGCCCGTGAGGCGTACCAGGCGGCCGGGTTCGCGGCCAACCGCTCCCGGTTCATACCGGGCCGGGCGCTGGAGGTGCTGCCCCGGCTCGCCGACGGGCAGTACGACCTGGTGTTCTGCGACGGCGACCCGGCGGAGTCCTGCGAGTACCTGCGCGAGGCGCTGCGGCTGCTGCGGCCGGGCGGGATGGTCTGCTTCGAGGGGGTCTTCCAGGAGGGCCGGCTGGCCGAGCCGGAGCTCCAGGACCCGCAGACCGGCGCCGTCCGGGACCTGGTCCGGGACGTGCGGGAGAGCGAGGACCTGCTCCCGGCGCTGCTGCCGGTGTCGGACGGGCTGCTCTGCGCGATCAAGCGCTGAGCCCGGCGCCCCTCGGGGCGCCGCGGGCCCGCAGGCCCCGCGGCCCGGGCCCGGAAAACGCGCGGACCCGGGCCGACATGACGTCGTACCCGGGCCCGGCAGCACATCTCCAGGAGATGGCGAGCACCTGCTGCGGTCAGCCGCAGGCCTTCTTCAGGGCCTCGCCGAGGGCCTCGGCCTCGTCAGGCGTGAGCTCCACCACAAGGCGTCCGCCGCCTTCGAGCGGAACGCGCATGATGATGCCCCGCCCCTCTTTGGTGACTTCGAGCGGGCCGTCACCCGTCCGCGGCTTCATGGCCGCCATGCTCGTTCCCCTTCCTGCAACCGCTCAGCTACGCACCGGCAGTCCGTCCACCGCCGGTATCGAACGCATTGATCGGAAGCCATTATCCCGCATGCCACGGGCTGATGACCAACATCACTCTCGGTGCAACCACGGCCGGACCGCCCCCAACCACCGCAATTCACGTCATAAGCCCCGGCGTGGCGGCGGTGCGGACACCGCGGGAAGGTGCGATACCTCACACTCCCCAGCCCCCCGCGTGCTCCGGCATCCTGACACACACGACTGACACCGCCACGACCCCGGGAGCCCTCACCCATGTCCGATTCCGTGCTGTACGAGCTGGACGGCGGCCTGGCCGTCATCACCATCAACCGCCCGGAGGCGATGAACGCGCTCGACGTCGCCACCAAGATCGCGCTGCGCGACGCCGTGGCCGCCGCGGGCGCCGACCCGGCGGTGCGGGCCGTGCTGCTGACCGGGGCGGGCGAGCGGGCGTTCTGCGTCGGGCAGGACCTCAACGAGCACCTGACGCTGCTGAAGCGGGCCGAGGAGACCGGCGAGGGCGCGCTGCGGACCGTCGCCGAGCACTACAACCCGCTGGTGCGGGCGCTGGCCGGGATGCGCAAGCCGACCGTCGCCGCGGTCGGCGGGGTGGCGGCGGGGGCCGGCGCCTCGCTCGCCTTCGCCTGCGACTTCCGCGTCCTGTCCGACCGGGCCGGCTTCAACACCGCCTTCGCCGGAATCGCGCTGACCGCCGACTCGGGCGCCTCCTGGACGCTGCCGCGACTGGTCGGGCACGCCAAGGCCACCGAGCTGCTGATGCTCCCCCGGACGGTCAAGGCCGCCGAGGCGATGGAGCTGGGCCTGGCCACCAGGGTGGTACCGGCCGACGAACTCGCCGCCACCGCACGGGCCTTCGCCCACGAGCTGGCCGAGGGGCCGACCGTCGCCTACGGCGCCATCAAGGAGTCGCTGGCGTACGGCGCCTCCCACTCGCTGGACGAACTCCTCGACAAGGAGGACGAGTTGCAGACGATGGCGGGCGAGAGCGAGGACCACCGGATCGCGGTGCGCGCCTTCATCGCCAAGGAGAAGCCGAAGTACCTGGGCCGCTAGGGACATCGGCCGCCACGGGCCGGCCCGTCCGATCGGAGGGGCCGGCCCTCGGGCCCGTCAGCGGACGGCCGCGGTGCGGACGTGGCAGTCCGCCAGGTGGTCGTCGACCAGGCCACAGGCCTGCATCAGGGCGTAGGCGGTGGTCGGGCCGACGAAGCGGAAGCCCGCCTTCTTCAGCGCCTTCGCCAGCGCCGTCGACTCCGGCGTGACGGCCGGCACCTCGCCCGTCGTGCGGGGGGCCGGCCGGTCCGGGTCCCCGGCGAACTGCCAGATCAGCGCGTCCAGTCCGCCCTCCAGGTCGCGGGCGACCCGCGCGTTGGCGACCGCCGCCTCGATCTTGGCCCGGTTGCGGATGATGCCGGTGTCGGCGAGCAGGCGCTCCTTGTCCGCCTCGCCGAACTCGGCGACCTTGGCGATCTCGAAACCCGCGAACGCGGCCCGGAAGCCCTCGCGGCGGCGCAGGATGGTCAGCCAGGACAGCCCGGACTGGAAGGCCTCCAGGCAGACCCGCTCGAACAGCGCGTCGTCGCCGTGCACCGGTCGGCCCCACTCGGTGTCGTGATAGACCCGGTAGTCGTCGGTGGAGTCGCCCCAGCCGCAGCGGCGCAGGCCGTCCGCGCCGAGCACCGCTCCGTCGTCCGTCACTTGTCCGCCCCAGGCTCGGCGTCCTCGGGGGTCCGCTCCCCGGCCGGCCGCTTGGCGAGCGCCACGGCCGGCTCGACCACCTTGGCGAACTCCTCCAGGCCGGGCAGCGGTTCGGCCGCCGGGTCGGGGGCGCCGCCCGCCTCGACCGCGCCGCGCAGGTGGGCGGCGGCCTCCAGCTCGGCGATCCGCGCGTCGCGGTAGGCGAGTTCGGCGCCGAGGCGGTCCAGGACGTCGTCCACCTCGTCCATCCGGTAGCCGCGCAGGGCCATCGGCAGGCGCAGCTCGTCCACGTCCGCCTTGCCCAGCGGGCGGTCCTGCGGCAGCCGCGCGGAGATGCGGTCCGGTGCCGCCTCCGGCATCGAGCCTCCCCCGCCGAGCGCCACCAGGGCGGCACCGCCGACCACCACGGCCATGGCGACCACGATCACCCAGAACACGAGCTGTCCTCCCGAACTCCCGGCCGGTCCGCTATGTGGCGCAGGTAACCACACTGATCATGACAGCATGGTCCCTTAGTGAGGCCGGGGGCCATCATCGCACCCGCAGGAGCTGTGGAGGAGACATCGGTGGCACTGCGCCTGGGACCGCGGGAATTCGGTGACGACGAGCTGGTGATCATGGCGATCGTCAACCGGACGCCGGACTCGTTCTTCGACAAGGGTGCGACCTTCGCCGACGAGGCCGCCTTCGCCGCCGCGGACCGGGCGATGGCCGAGGGCGCGGCGATCCTGGACATCGGCGGGGTGAAGGCCGGGCCGGGCGACGAGGTCACGGTCGAGGAGGAGCTGCGGCGCACCGTGCCCTTCGTGGCCGAGCTGCGCAAGCGCCACCCCGAGGCGGTGATCAGCGTGGACACCTGGCGGCACGAGGTCGGCGAGGCGGTCTGCGAGGTGGGCGCGGACCTGCTGAACGACGCCTGGGGCGGGGTGGATCCGGAGCTCGCCGAGGTGGCCGCCCGGTACGACGTCGGGCTGGTCTGCACCCACGCGGGCGGCGCCGAGCCCCGCACCCGGCCGCACCGGATCGGGTACGAGGACGTGATGGCGGACATCCTGCGGGTGACGGTGGGACTGGCCGAACGCGCGGTGGAACTGGGCGTGCGGCGGGACGCGCTGATCATCGACCCGGGGCACGACTTCGGCAAGAACACCCGGCACTCGCTGGAGGCCACCCGGCGGCTGCCGGAGATGACCGCGACCGGCTTCCCGGTGCTGGTCTCGCTCTCCAACAAGGACTTCGTCGGCGAGACCCTGGATCGGCCGGTGAACGAGCGGCTGCTCGGCACCCTGGCCACCACCGCGGTCTCGGCCTGGCTGGGCGCGCGGGTCTACCGGGCGCACCAGGTCGCGGAGACCCGCCAGGTGCTGGACATGGTCGCCTCGATCCGGGGCACCCGCCCCCCGGCGGTCGCCCGCCGGGGGCTGGCGTGAGCGCCTCGGCCCGGGCCCGCCGAGGACCCGTCCGGGGCTCCTAGATCTCGCCGGCGGGCCGGCGGGCGTCCGCGAGGATCTTCATGACCTCGTCGATCTCGTCGGTGATGTGGAACAGCTCCAGGTCGTGCGGGGCCGCCTTGCCCTGCTCGACCAGGGTGTTCTTCAGCCACTCGTAGAGGCCGCCCCAGTAGGCGCTGCCGTAGAGGATCACCGGGAAGCGGGTGACCTTCTTCGTCTGCACCAGGGTGAGCGCCTCGAACAGCTCGTCCAGCGTGCCGAGGCCGCCGGGCAGGACCACGAACCCCTGGGCGTACTTCACGAACATCGTCTTGCGGACGAAGAAGTAGCGGAAGTTCAGTCCGAGGTCGACGAACTCGTTGAGGCCCTGCTCGAAGGGCAGCTCGATGCCGAGCCCGACGCTGAGGCCGCCGGCCTCGGAGGCGCCGCGGTTGGCGGCCTCCATCGCGCCCGGGCCGCCGCCGGTGATCACCGCGTAGCCGGCCTCGGCGAGGGCCCGGCCGATGGCCACGCCCGCCTGGTACTCGGGCGAGTCGGCCGGGGTCCGGGCGGAGCCGAAGACGCTGATCGCGGGCGGGAGTTCGGCGAGGGCGCCGAAGCCCTCGACGAACTCGGAGGTGATCCGCAGCACCCGCCAAGGGTCGGTGTGCAGCCAGTCGGTGGGACCGGTGGTGTCCAGCAGGCGCTGGTCCGTGGTGCTCGTTCCGACCTGGTCCCGGCGCACCAGCACCGGGCCCTTCTGCTTCTCGGGCCAGGCCTTCTTCTTCCGCGGCACCCCGACCTGCTCGGGGCCGTGACCGTAGTGCTTCTCGTCTCCTGTGCCTGTCATGACGGAACCCTACGCCCGCCTTCCCCCGTTTTCAGGCAACGGGGGAAGGTCGGTTGGGCATCCGGAAGGTGGCGTTCGGCCGCCGTCCCGACGGTCGGCGCGGCGCGCGGCTCAGCTGGTCAGCCAGGCGCGCAGCCGCTCCTCGACCTCGGCGATGGCGCTCAGCGAGCAGTGCTCCTCGCGCTTGTGCGCCAGGTTCGGGTCGCCGGGGCCGTAGTTGACCGCGGGGACGCCGAGCGCGCTGAACCGGGCGACGTCGGTCCAGCCGAACTTGGCCCGGGCCTGGCCGCCGGTGGCCGCCAGGAAGGCCTGGGCGGCCGGCTGGGAGAGTCCGGGCAGGGCACCCGGGGCGAAGTCGGTGACGGTCAGCTCGAAGCCGTCGAAGACCTCGCGCACGTGCTTCTCCGCGTCGGCCTCGCTGCGGTCCGGCGCGTAGCGGAAGTTGACGGTCACGACGCACTCGTCCGGGATCACGTTGCCAGCCACGCCGCCGTCGATCCGGACCGCGTTCAGGCCCTCGCGGTACTCCAGGCCGTCGATCTCCACCCGGCGCGGCTGGTACCGCTCGAGCCGGGTGAGCACCTCGGCGGCGTGGTGGACGGCGTTGTCGCCGAGCCAGCTGCGGGCCGCGTGGGCGCGCACGCCGGTGAGCCGCACCTGCGCCCGCAGGGTGCCCTGGCAGCCGCCCTCGACCATGGCGCCGCTGGGCTCCATCAGCACCGCGAAGTCGCCCGCCAGCCACTCCGGGTGGTCCTTGGCGAGGTGGCCCAGGCCGTTGCGGTGGGCCTCCACCTCCTCGCAGTCGTAGAAGACGAAGGTGAGGTCCCGGTTGGGTTCGGGCAGCGTGGCGGCGAGGCGCAGCTGGACGGCCACGCCGGACTTCATGTCCGAGGTGCCGCAGCCGTAGAGCAGGTCGCCCTCGACGTACGAGGGGAGGTTGTCGGCGATCGGCACGGTGTCCAGGTGGCCGGCCAGGACGACGCGCTCGGCGCGGCCCAGGTCGGTGCGGGCGACCACGTTGTTGCCGTGGCGGTCCACGGTGAGGTGCGGGTAGCCGCGCAGCGCGGCCTCCACGGCGTCGGCGAGCGCCTGCTCGTCGCCGCTCACCGAGGGGAAGTCGACGAGCCGGGCGGTCAGCGTCCCGCCGTCGAGAGTGAGGTCCAGGGGCGTCGGATTCGGGCTGCTCATGGGCGTCAGCCTAGTCCGCGGCCCGGTCCGCCCGGCCCGGTCCGCCCGGTGCGGCCGCCGCGTGACGCGGTTCGGACTCGGTGGCGAGTGGGCGGGCGACGGCAACCGGGGGGCGCCGTACATCCGTCCGAGTGGGTACGGTGTCGGATCAAGGAGCAGGCGCGAGAGGGGCGACGGTGGCCAGGAGAAGGAGCAGCGAGCAGCTGGGCGACGAAGAGGAGCCCACTCGCCGCCGCGGGCCGCTGCGCGCCCTGCTGATGGTGATCGTCGGGCTGCTCGGCCTGGCCCTGGTCGCCGGACTGGCCGTGGTCGGGATCTGGTGGTTCGGCTTCAAGCCGGGTGTGTCGGAGGAGTGCACGGTGAAGACCGCGGCCGGCAACGGCACGCTGGAGCTGCCGCAGGCCGCCAACGCCGCGACGATCGCCGCGGTGGCGCGCTCGCGCGGGCTGCCGGACCGGGCCACCACGATCTCGCTGGCGACGGCGATGCAGGAGTCCAAGCTGCGCAACCTCGCGGGCGGCGACCGGGACTCGATCGGCCTCTTCCAGCAGCGGCCGTCGATGGGCTGGGGCACCCCGGCGCAGATCGGCGACCCGGTGTACGCGACCAACAAGTTCCTGGACGGGCTGGTCAAGGTCCCCGGCTACACCCGGATGCCGCTGACCGACGCCGCCCAGACGGTGCAGAAGAGCGGCTACCCGCAGGCCTACGCCAAGCACGAGACGAAGGCGACCCTGCTCACCTCGGCGCTGGCCGGCCGCGAGCCCGCCTCGTTCTCCTGCGTGGTGCACGACTACGCCAAGCCGGATCCGGCGGACTCCGACTCCCCCACCGCGGGGACCACCCCGGGCGCCACCGCGACCCCGGCCACGGCGCCGGACCGGGCCCAGGTGCTGTCCGACCGGGTGCGCCGGGAGTTCGGCCGCACGGTGACCCCGGCGACCGGCTACACCTCGACCATCAAGGGCGCCGAGAACGCCCTCGCGCTGACCCCGGACCCGGCCACCACCGCGCTGACCTCGGGACCGGACGCGGGGGCGGACGGCGGGGTGAGCGCCGAGCGGGCGAGCGGCTGGGAGGTCGCCCACTGGGCGGTCGCCCAGGCCCAGCAGCTGGGCATCGCGACGGTCGCCTACGACGGGAAGATCTGGCGCAAGTCCAAGTCCGAGGACGGCTGGCAGACCCAGACCTCGGGCACCTCGACCAAGCTCGTCCAGGTCACCCTGGCCCCGCCCACGAAGAGCTGACGCACTGGTGTTCGGGTTGCCGCCGGACGAGTGATTCCGGTCAACCCCGGTGGACCGACCGCCCGTTCCGGCGAACCGGGGTGAAGAACCGTCACTCCCCTTGTCCGGGGCCGGTTCGGCGGCGTCGACCGGGCCCGGCAAGCGGCCCTGCCACAGTCGTACGATCCGATGGTCGGCCAGGGCTCTTCCTTGCACCGGCCGAAACCTTCTGGCTTCTCAAGCGGTAACAACGTCGTCCGCCCGGTCGGCAACGCCCGGCTCCCAGGGCGGACGGGACGGACCCAGACCCCTTCGAGGAGCCCCATGTCTCACCCCCTCACGCGCCGGATCGCCCAGGCCGCGCTCGTCGTGGCCGCCGGAGCGACCCCGCTGCTCGCGGCCGGCTCCGCGTCCGCTCTGGGCGGGGACGCCCTGCTGCCCAAGAGCGACCTCGCGGCACCGCTGGGCCAGCTGACCAATTCCGACGCCGGCTCGACGCTCCAGCACACCACCCACCAGCTCGGCCAGGCCGCCGGCACCACCGGGGCGGCCACCGTCGCCGCGGGCGTACCGGCCTCCGCCGACGCCGCCGGCAACATCGTCGCCCAGCAGCTGCCCGAGGCCAACGAGAAGGCCGGCTCGCTGACCGCGCCGGTCGACCAGACCGCCGCGACCGCCGGCCAGCTCTCCACCGTCACCCCGAAGGTCGCCTCGGCCCTGGCCGGCAAGCTCGGCGAGGCCGTCACCGGCAAGAGCGCGGAGACCCGCGGCGCCACCGCCGGCACCGGCCCGCTCGGCGGCCTGCCCCAGGCCGGCTCGGTCACCCAGGCCGTGCCCGGCGCCGAGACGCTCACCGGCGCCGTCCCCGGCGGCACCGCCGTCGCCGACGCGCTGCCGGTGGGCGCGGTGCAGCGCGCGCTGCCGCTCGGTTCGGTCGAGCGGGCCCTGCCGGCCGAGCTGCCCGCCACCGACGTGCTGGGCCTGGCCGAGCACGGCTCGGCCAACCGCCTCGGCGGTGCCGACCTCGGCAAGAACAGCCCGCTGTCCGGTCTGACCGGTGCGCTCGGCCCGCTCGGCGGCCTGCTGGGCAGCCTCAACGGCGGCGGCCTCGGCAGCCTGCCGCTGTAGTCCGGTCCGCACCCCGTTCCTCCGGGGAGGACCCCGAAGGGGGCCGGTGTCCGTGGCACCGGCCCCCTTCGCCGTACGGTCCCGGGGTGCGCTCCCCGGCTGCGGTCAGCGCGCCGCGCCCAGCCGCTCCACGGCCGCCGCGACCCGCTCGTCGGTCGCCGTGAACGCGACCCGCACGAAGCGGTCGCCGGCCGGCCCGTAGAAGTCGCCGGGCGCCACCAGGATGCCCAGCCCGGCCAGTTCGGCCACCGTCTCCCAGCACGGGCGGTCCTGGGTCGCCCACAGGTAGAGGCTGGCCTCGGAGTGCTCGATCCGGAAGCCGTACGCCTCCAGCGCCGCCCGCAGCGCCGAGCGCCGGGCCGCGTACCGCTCGCGCTGCTCGGCCACGTGCGCGTCGTCCGCGAGCGCGGCGACGGTCGCCGCCTGGACGGGCGCCGGCACGATCATGCCGCCGTGCTTGCGCACCTCCAGCAGCTCCCCGACCACCACCGGGTCACCCGCCACGAAGGAGGCGCGGTAGCCGGCCAGGTTGGAGCGCTTGGAGAGCGAGTGGACGGCCAGCAGGCCCTCGTGGTCGTCGCCGCAGACGTCCGGGTGCAGGACCGACACCGGGTCGGCCTCCCAGCCCAGCTCCAGGTAGCACTCGTCGCTGACCAGCAGCGCCCGGTGCTCCCGGGCCCACTCGACGGCGCGGCGCAGCTCGTCCGCGCCCAGCACCCGGCCGGTCGGGTTGGACGGCGAGTTCACCCAGAGCAGGCGCACCCGGGAACCGTCCAGCTCGTCCACCGAGTCGTACTCGACCGGCTCGGCGCCGCACAGCCGGGCACCCACCTCGTAGGTCGGGTAGGCCAGGCGCGGGTAGGCGACCTGGTCGCCGGGGCCGAGGCCGAGCTGGGTCGGCAGCCAGGCCACCAGCTCCTTGGAGCCGACGGTCGGCAGCACGGCCTGCGGGCCGATCCGCGCGCCCACGCGGCGGTGCAGCCAGCCGGCGACCGCCTCGCGCAGCTCCAGCGGGCCCCAGACGGTCGGGTAGCCGGGGGTGTCGGTGTGCGCGGCCAGCGCCTTCTGGACCACCTCGGGGACCGGGTCCACCGGGGTGCCGACGGAGAAGTCACAGAGGCCGCCGGGGTGGGCCAGCGCGGTCGCCTTGTACGGCTCCAGCTTGTCCCAGGGGAAGACCGGCAGCTTGTCCGAAACGCGGCGCGCCGCCCCCGGGTGGCCCGGGAACGGCGCGTGCGTGCTGTTGGTGCTCACAGCTGTTGTGCCACCGATCGTCAGTGGTCGGCGTTCTGCGGCGGCAGAGCGGCGATGAACGGGTGGTCACGCTCGATCAGGCCGAGCTTGGAGGCGCCGCCGGGCGAGCCCAGGTCGTCGAAGAACTCGACGTTCGCCTTGTAGTAGTCCTTCCACTCCTCCGGGGTGTCGTCCTCGTAGAAGATCGCCTCGACCGGGCAGACCGGCTCGCAAGCGCCACAGTCGACACACTCATCCGGGTGGATGTAGAGCGATCGCTCGCCCTCGTAGATGCAGTCAACCGGGCATTCTTCGATGCACGCCTTGTCCTTCACGTCGACACAAGGCTGCGCGATGACGTAGGTCACGCTGTCGTTCCTCCTCGGAAGGGCCTGGTGGCCCGTTCTGTTCTGCTGCCGTGCGCGGTGAGCGCGGCGTCGTCGATGCCCGCCCCTAGTATCGCGGGTCGGAGACCGCAAATGCACAGGAGGTGGCCAGATGGCGACGGTCAACCCGGTCGGCGACCGTCCGGAGGTCCGGATAGACCGCTCTGACGTGGGACGACGCGTGTCCGTCCGCAGGCTTGCGGAGTTCGTGGACGACCGTCCGGTGTTCCGTGATTCGATCGGCGTGCTCACATCGTGGGACGATCATGGGCTGACGGTCGTCCCGCGCACCGGCGATCCGGTGTTCTTGCCGGAGAAGCTGCTGGTCGCAGGCAAGGTCGTGCCGCCGTTTCCGGCCCGGCGCGCCCCCTTGCCGGTCACCGGGCCGGTCGAACTGCAGCGGATCGCGGGGCGCGGCTGGCCGGCCGTCGAACAGGAGTCGCTCGGGGAGTGGACGCTGCGCGCCTCGGCCGGGTTCACCCGGCGGGCCAACTCCGTCCAGGCCCTCGGGGAGCCGGGTCTGCCGCTGCCTCAGGCGCTGGCTGCCGTCCGCGACTGGTACGCGGCGCGCGGGCTGCCCCCGTACGTCGAGGTGCTCTCCCCCGGCTCGCCTCCGACGCTGGTCGCCGAGCTCGACCGGCTCGGGGCCGGGTACGCGCCCACCCTGGTCCGCACCGCGCCGCTGGCCGGGCTGGCCCGGGGCGGCGCCGGGCACGAGAGGGTGCGGCTGGCCCGCACGGCGGACGACGGGTGGCTGTCGGTGTACCGGCGGGTCGGCGACGACCCGGCGGTGGAGGAGGCGGCCCGAAAGGTGCTGAACGGCGGGCCGTCGGTCTGGTTCGCGACCGTGCCGGGCGCCCCCGGGCAGCCGCCGCTGGCGATCGGGCGTTGCGTCATCGACGGGGCCTGGGCCTGCTTCGGCGCGATCGAGGTCCAGCCGTACGCCCGGCGGGCCGGGCTGGCGACGGCGGTCATGGCGGTGCTCGCCTCGCGCGCGGCCGAGGAGGGGGCGAGCGGCGCCTACCTCCAGGTCGAGGCGGAGAACGCGGGGGCGATCGCGCTCTATGACGGACTCGGCTTCACGACCAGTCACACTTACCACTACGCGCTCCTCCCCCAGGGGTAGCCGCCAGGCCGTACCGTCCGTCCGATCACCCGCTTGTCCGACTGTCGCCTTGTCCGTCCGCCGTACGAAAGCCGTCGCCGTCACCGTGACCGAGCAGAGCAGAGACCGCTTCCGGACCGCCGCCCGCGCCGAGCAGCCCGACCCGGTGCTGCTGTGCGTGCTCGCCGCCGCCGAGCACGGCATGGTGCCCGACCCCGGCGACCCCGGCGAACCGCCCGGCGTGGACGCGCTGCTCGCCGCCTGCGAGGCCGCGCTGGAGCGGCACGCGGCGGAGGTCCGGACGGCGGTCGCCGAGCGGGCGCCCACCGGACCGGAGGAGACCGCCGCCCTGCTCGCCGCGGTGCTCGGCGGGCGGGAGCGCTTCCACGGGCGGCAGTCGGACTACCGGCGGCTGGAGTCCTCGCTGCTGCCCGAGGTGCTGCGGCGGCGGCGCGGGCTGCCGATCATGCTCTCCCTGGTGTGGATGGCGGTCGGACGGCGGGCCGGGCTGACCGTCCACGGCATCGCGCTGCCCGGCCACTTCATCGTCGCGGTCGGCGGCCCGGCGGGCGGCGAGGACTACGTCCTGGCCGACCCGTTCCACGGCGGGCGGCTGCTCGACCCGGAGGACGTCGAGCAGTTGGTCGCCGCCGCCGGGCAGGAGTTCACCCCCGCCCTGCTCACCCCGGCCCAGCCGCTGGAGATCGTGCTGCGGGTGCTCGGCAACATCCGGCTCTGGGCCGCCGACCGCCCCGAGCACGCCCGCACCCAGCTCTGGGCCACCGAACTCGCCCTGCTGCTGCCCCGGCACCCGGCCCAGCTGCGCCTGGAACGGGCCGAACTCCTCGTCCGCACCGGGGACTTCCTCGGCGGCTCGGCGGAGATGGACGCCTACGCGCAGATCCTGGACGCCTTCGACCCGGACACCGCCGCCAAGGTCCGGCAGGAGGCCAGGGCGGCCCGGCACCGGCTCAACTGACCTCCGTCAGAGCCAGCCCTTCTCACGGGCGATCCGGACCGCCTCGGTGCGGTTGCGGGACTCGGTCTTCTGGATCGCCATCGACAGGTAGTTGCGCACCGTCCCCTCGGACAGGTGCAGCCGCCTGGCGATGTCCGCGTTCACCGCGCCGTCGGCCGCCGCGTCCAGCACGTCCCGCTCGCGCGCGGTCAACGGGTTGGCGCCCTCGGCCAGCGCGGCGGCGGCCAGCGTCGGGTCGATCACCCGCTCGCCGCGCAGCACCCGGCGGATCGCCTCCGCCAGCTCGGCGGCCGGCGCGTCCTTCACCAGGAAGGCGTCCGCACCCGACTCCATCGCCCGGCGCAGGTAGCCGGGCCGGCCGAAGGTCGTCGCGATGACCACCTTCGTCCGCGGCGCCCGGCGGTGCAGCTCGGCGGCCGCCTCGATGCCCGTCATCCCCGGCATCTCGATGTCCAGCACCGCGACCTGCACGTCGTTCGCGAGCACCGCCGCCACCACCTCGTCCCCGCGGCCGACCTGCGCGACGACGTCGATGTCCCCCTCCAGCCCGAGCAGCGCGGCCAGCGCCTCCCGGACCATCCCCTGATCCTCGGCGAGCAGCACGCGGATCGAGGCCCCGTTGTCAGTGTCGTTCATGGCCACGACCTTAGGGCCTGCCTCCGAGGACCCGGCCGACGTATTCCGGTGGTTCACCGGGGCCCCGCGGACGAGACTGTCCCGGTGCTGACCCTGGAACTCCTGCGCCCCGACCACGCCGATGCCGTACTGGCCTTCGAGCGCGCCAACCGCGCGTACTTCGCCCGCACCGTCCCGGACCGCGGCGACGCGTACTTCGCCCGGTTCGCGGACCGCCACGCCGCCCTCCTCGCCGAACAGGCCGAGGGCGTCTGCAGGTTCCACGTCGTCCGCGACGCGGCCGGCGGCCTGGTCGGCCGCGTCAACCTCCTCGACCTCGTCGACGGCAGCGCCGAACTCGGCTACCGCGTCGCCGAATCCGCCGCCGGCCGAGGCATCGCCACCGCCGCCGTGGCCGAGGCCTGCCGCCTCGCCGCCACCGCCTACGGCCTGCGCTCCCTCACCGCCGTCACCACCCTCGACAACCTCGCCTCGCGGGCCGTCCTCGCCCACAACGGCTTCGAGCCCCGGTACGAGTTCCTCCTCGACGGCCGCCCCGCCCTCGCCCACCGCCGCTCCCTCGCCGACCTCGGCTGAGGCCGGCCGACGGCCTACTCCGGAAGCCAGCGGCGGGCGGATTCGAGGCTGTCGGCGATGCCGGTGTTGAAGGCGAGGGCGGCCCCGGGGGCGTGACGACGCACCAGATTGACGACGAGCTCGAAGAACAGGAGCGCGGCCTCGGGCTTGCGGATGCCGCCGCCGATGACGACGACGTCCCAGGCCCGGGCGGCCAGGGCCGCCACGACGGCGGGCTCGGCGGTGCCGTCGGGGGCGACCAGCGCGGTCGCGGCGTCGATGCCGTGCTCGGCGAAGCGGAGGAGTTCGGCGTCCAGGACGGCCTGCACGGCGTCGCCGTCCATACCGGGGACGGCGTGCGGGTCGAAGCCGATGACGAGAACGGTGGGCATGTCCGGTACGACGTCCGCACCGGCCGTCCGGGTTCCCCGCGCGGGCCCGCGCGGGGACTAGCGCGGCTTCGTCGCGGGCGCGGGTCCGGAGGCCGGGGCCGACACCGTGCGCAGCGGCACCGAGGCGCGCAGCCGGAAGCCCCGCCCGCGCTCCCCCGGCCCGGTCTCCAGCCGCCCGCCGACCAGCGCCAGCCGCTCCTCCAGACCGGACAGGCCGTTGCCCGGCTGGGACTTGCCCGGCCCGCGCCCGTTGTCGGTGACCTCCAGGACCGCGTAGTGCTCGCCGCCCGCCTCCCAGCTCTCGTCCGCCGCGACCGTGCAGACGGTGGCGTCCTCGCCGTGCCGGACGACGTTGGTCACGGCCTCGCGCAGTGCCCAGGCCAGCGCGCCCCGCTCCTCGTCGGGCAGCGCCGGCCAGGCGTCCACCAGCTCCGGCGCGGCCTCCAGCCGGACCTGGGCGGCGGCCAGCGCGGTCCGGGCGGCGGCCAGTTCGACCGGCAGGGTCGGGCGCCGGAAGCCGGTGACCGCCTCCCGAACGTCGATCAGTGACTGCCGGGCGACCTGTTCGATGTCGGCGACCTGCGCCCGGGCGGCCTCGTCCTTGCCGGCGTCCATGAACCGTCCGGCCAGCTCGCTCTTCAGGGTGATCAGCGACAGCGAGTGCCCGAGCAGGTCGTGCAGGTCGCGGGCCAGCCGCAGCCGCTCCTCGGAGGCGGCCAGGTGCGCGACCGCGGCCCGGGCCTCGCGCAGCTCCTTCATGGTGGCGACCAGCCGCTGCAGGCCGGTCATCGCGACGCCGGAGAGGAAGGCGCTGAGCGCGAAGGTGGAGACGTTGTCGACATCGGCGCCGATGCCCACGCCGACGACGGCGGTGAGCGCGGCCATGGCGACCAGCGCGCGCAGCCCGTAGCGGGCCGGGGTGATGATCGCGACGCACACCGAGGCGTAGATGAACAGCGTCAGGAACGCGTCGCCGAGCACGACGGAGGCGGCGACCGCGAGCCCGACCATCGTCGTGACGATCGCCAGGCAGGCCCGCGGCCGCATCCCGGCCTGCGAGCGGAAGACCACCAGCAGCACGTACGCGACCATGAACACGGCCAGGCAGCACCAGCCGAGCACCGTCCCGATCGTGCTGTGGCCGCCGCTCAGCAGGTCCCCGGCCGGGTAGGCCAGGTAGAGCATCCACAGCATCATCCAGGCGACCTTGACCAGCAGCTGCCGCCTGGTCTCCACCGGGGAGCCGGGGACGTTCATGAAGGACGCGCGCGCCACGCCCACCTCCGGCGGTTCGTCGGTGCGGTGGGCCTGGCGCGCGTCACTCATGTCGATCATCATGCCTGGCGGGTGTCGCGGCGGTACAGCGCAGCGGCGGCGGCCGTGAACACCACGAGGAAGCCGGCCAGCCCCGCGACGGCGACGGTGTCCAGGGAGTGCCCGGGCTGGATGAAGGCGGCCAGCTTGTTGTACAGGAACACCGGGTTGAACCGGGCGAACTTCTCCAGCGAGCCGCTCACCGGGAACCAGGTGCCGCCGAGCAGCGCCATCGCCATGTAGGTGATCATCACGATCGGCTGCACCGCGTCCGGCGCCGCCGCGTACCCGAGTGCCACCCCGAGCGCGGCGAAGACGAAGCTGCCCAGCCAGAGCGCGGCCGCCAGCGCGATCCACTGCGCCGCGCCCAGGGAGACGCCCTGGCTCGCGCCGACCGCGAAGACCACCAGGATCGCCGGCAGTGTGGTGACCGCGGTCGCCGCGATCTTGCCGACGGTGTACGCCCGGCCGGGCAGCGCGGTCAGCCGCAGCTGGCGCACCCAGCCGCTCTTGCGCTCCAGCGAGATCCGCTGCGCGTTGCCGCTCAGCACCGCGCCGACCGCGCCGAAGGTGGCCATCGAGACCATGAAGTACGTCTTCACCGGCAGGCCGCCGGCCAGCCGGGTGGAGCCGTAGGCGTTGATGAAGAAGAAGTACATCAGCGCCGGGTAGGCGATGGTGAAGAGCAGGTAGCGCCGGTTGCGGAGGGTCCGCAGGATCTCCAGCCTGATCAGGGTGGTCATCGCACGCTCTCCTTCTCGGTGCTCCCGGTGTCGGCGGCCAGGGCGCCGTCCTCGCGGTCCAGTTCTCCGGTGATGGTCAGGAAGGCCTGTTCCAGGCCCACGCCGGTGACCTCCAGCCCGCGCGGGTACAGGCCCGCCCGGTAGGCCCCGGCCATGGTGGCGTCGGCGTCCGCGGTGCGGATCCGCACCGTCCGCACCCCGGGCACCCTCGCGGTGACGTCCAGCGACTGCACGCCCGGCAGGGTGCGCAGCACGGACTCCTCGAACCCGCCGTCAGTGTCGTGGAGTTCGAAGGCGATCCGGCGGGCGCCGGCCCTGGCCTTGATCTCCGCCGAGCTGCCGTCGGCGATCAGCCGGCCCCGGTGGAGCACCAGGACGCGGTCGGCGATCGAGTCGGCCTCCTCCAGGTAGTGGGTGGCGAACAGCACCGTGCGCCCGGCGTCGGCCTGGGCGCGCATGCTCGCCCAGAACGACTGCCGCACGGTGACGTCCATCCCGGTGGTGGGCTCGTCCAGCACGATCAGGTCGCTGTCGCCGGCGATGGCCAGGGCGAAGCGGACCCGCTGCTCCTGGCCGCCGGACAGCTTGTCGACCCGCCGTTCCGCCAGCTCCGTGATCCCGGCGTCGGTCAGCACCCCCGTGACCGACCGACCGCGCGGGTGCACGTCGCAGGCGAGCCGGACCAGCTCACGCACCTTGACGTCGGACATCAGCCCGCCGCTCTGCAGCATCGCGCCGACCCGGCCGGCCTCGATCGCCGCTCTCGGGGTGCCGCCGAACAGGGTCACGCTGCCCCGGTCGGGCTCGCGCAGGCCGAGCAGCAGGTCCAGACTGGTGGACTTCCCTGCGCCGTTCGGCCCGAGCAGGGCGACGGTCTCGCCCGGCCTCAGCACGAGGTCCAGTCCGTCCACGGCGCGCACCCGCCCGTAGCTCTTGCCGACGCCGCGGAAGGCGGCCACCTCGGTACCCATCGCCCCGCTCCTCTCCCCTGGTGGTTTTCGCGTCCGGTGCTGTTCGCACCACCTCAGAGTCCCGCGCGGGCGGGTGGCGGCGGCAGTGTCCGCCGTCGTGCCTTCGGCATGACGGATGTCATGCCGGCGGCCGGTACCCCCGTCAGGGGCACCGGCCGCGGAAGGCGCTGGTCAGTGGGGTGTCACAGGCCCAGCGAGCGCTTCACGAAGTCGACCTGGAGCAGCAGCAGGTTCTCCGCGACCTCCTCCTGCGGGGTCATGTGGGTGACGCCGGACAGCGGCAGCACGGTGTGCGGGCGCCCGGCGGCGAGCAGCGCCGAGGACAGCCGCAGGGTGTGCGCGGCCACCACGTTGTCGTCCGCCAGCCCGTGGATGATCATCAGCGGGCGCTCCAGGCCGGCCGCGTACCCGCTCAGCGAGTTGGCGGCGTACACCTCGGGCCGCTCGGCCGGGTCGCCCAGGTAGCGCTCGGTGTAGTGGGTGTCGTACAGCTCCCAGTCGGTCACCGGCGCCCCGGCCACCGCCGCGTGGAAGACGTCCGGGCGGCGCAGCACGGCGAGCGCGGCGAGGTAGCCGCCGTACGACCAGCCGCGGATGGCGACCCGGTCGAGGTCGAGCGGGAACTCCCCGGCGAGCGCCCGCAGCGCGTCCGCCTGGTCGTCCAGGGTGGCCCCGGCGAAGTCGAAGGCGATCGACTTCTCCCAGGCCGGCCCGCGCCCGGGGGTGCCGCGGCCGTCGGCGACGACCACCGCGAACCCCTGGTCGGCGAACCACTGCGATTGGAGGTGCGGGTTGTGCGCCTGGTAGACGCGCTGGCCGCCGGGGCCGCCGTACGGGTCCATCAGGACGGGCAGCAGGCCGTCCCGCTCGCGGTCGTAGCCGGTGGGCAGGAAGACGGCGGCGGGGATGCGGCGCTCGCCGGCGAAGCGGAAGACCGGACGGGCGGTGATGACCGGGGTCTCGGCGTGGGAGGCGATGGTGGCGACGTCGTCGACCGCCACGCCCTCGGGCAGGTCCCGGGCGACCTTGACGAGCGTGCCGGGCAGGTCGGGCTCGGCGGTGGCCCGGACGGTGATGCCGCCGCCGTGCACCGCGCTGGTGACGGAGGTGAACGGCCGCCCGTTGGCGGACTCCCAGCCCAGCCGCTTGCCGTCGTGGCTGATCCGGCCGACGGCGATCCAGCCCGGCTCGGGGTCGGTCTCGCCGACGCCGCCGGAGGCGCTGAAGAACACCTCCTCCTCGGTGACCGCGACGACCGAGCGGACGTGCAGGTCGGCGCCGGTCACGGTGCGGTCGCCGATCACCAGCGCCCGCACTCCTCCCTCGTCGGAGATCCGGACCAGCTTGCCGTCCGGGGTCCAGGCCGGCGCGCCCGCGAACAGCTCCAGCCAGGCGCCGTCCTTCTCCTCGTGCAGCACCTCGGTGGTGCCGGTGGCGACGTCCAGGCCGAGGATCCGCTGGTGGCGCTGGTCGCGGGACTGGACCTGGAGCAGCGGAACGCCGCCCTTCGACCAGTGCACCCGGCCCAGGTAGGGGAACGCGGCGCGGTCCCAGACCACCTCGGTGCGCCCGCCGTGCAGGTCGAGCAGCCAGAGTCCGACCTCGGCATTGGCGCTGCCGGCCGCCGGGTAGGCGACCTCGGCGGGCTCGCGGTCCGGGTTCGCCGGGTCGGCGATCCACCAGCGACGCACCGGGCTCTCGTCGGCGCGCTCGACGAGCAGCCGGTCGCTCTCCGGAGACCACCAGAAGCCGCGGTTGCGGTCCATCTCCTCCTGCGCGATGAACTCGGCCTGGCCCCAGGTGACGTTCGGGCCGTCCGGTTCGGCGAGCACCCGGTCGCCGCTGCCGTCGGCGCGGGTCAGCCGCAGCTCGCCGGCGGTGTTGGCGTACGCGACGTGGGTGCCGTCCGGGGACGGCCGCGGGTCCAACAGCGGCCCCTCCGCGGGCAGTTCGGTGGTGGCGCCGGTGGCCAGGTCGGCGGTGAACAGGCGGCCGGAGAGGGCGAAGGCGGCCAGGGTGCCGGCCGCGTCCAGGGCGTAGCCGACGATGCCGGCCGAGCCCTCGCGGCTGCGCTCGCGGCGGGCCTTCTCGGCCGGCGAGAGGTCCTCCTCGCCGCCGCCGAGCAGCGCGGCCGGGTCGGCGGCGATCCGCTCCTCGCCGGTGGCGGTGTCGAGGGTCCAGAGCAGGTTGGCCCGGTCGCGGCCGGAGGGCGAACGGAGGAAGACGACCCGCGAGCCGTCCGGCGCGACGGAGAAGGAGCGGGGCGCGCCGACGGTGTAGCGCAGGGTCCGCGCGTACTGCCGGGGGAAGGTGTCGGCAGAGGTGTGGGAGGTCATGGCACCAGACCTTATGACGCCGAGCCACCGCGTCCGGACGTGTGCTGATCACTCGTTCGGAGCATCGTCACCAAGTACACCCCAAAGGGGTCCAAACCGCCTCCGACCGGCCTATGCGCCCCTCGGATGCCACGATGCCCCGGCGCGCGTGGACTCACCGAGGGTAATGTCCCCCTCACTCATCGGGTATGACTTGTCCGGCGAGTGATCGTCGGGCCCGTCCCGGCCCGCGGTCGCCCGCAGCCCCCAGTCCCGCACCGTCCCTCGCCGCCCTCCCCGGGGGCGGCGTGCCCGAGAAGGGGTGTGAGCCGACATGGCCATGAACATCTCCGCCGCCGTGCTGATGCTGGTCATCGTGGTGATCCTGATCCGCCGGTCCGGCCTGAAGCTGGCGCACGCGATCGTCTGCGCGCTGCTCGGCTTCTACCTTGCCTCCAGCTCGATCGCCCCGTCGATCAGCCAGGTCACCAGCAACCTCGCCGGGATGATCAATGGCCTGAAGCTCTGACCCCGTCGCGGCGGTCGTAGGCTTCCTCCCATGACCGCGACTACCGGCCGCCGCCTCCTCCTGGTGCACGCGCACCCCGACGACGAGTCGATCGGCAACGGCGCCACCATGGCCCGGTACGCCGCCGAGGGCGCCCGGGTCACGCTGGTGACCTGCACCCTCGGCGAGGGCGGCGAGGTGATCCCCCCGGAGCTGGCCCACCTGACGGCCGATCGGGAGAACACCCTCGGCGCCTACCGGATCGGCGAGCTGACCGAGGCGATGCGCGCCCTCGGCGTGACCGACTTCCGCTTCCTCGGCGGCCCGGGGCGCTACCGCGACTCCGGGATGATGGGCGTGCCCGAGAACGACGCGCCCGGCTGCTTCTGGCGGGCGGACGTCGAGGAGGCGGCCGGCCACCTGGTCGCGGTGATCCGCGAGGAGCGCCCGCAGGTGCTGGTCACGTACGACCCGGACGGCGGCTACGGGCACCCGGACCACATCCAGGCGCACCGGGTCGCGACGCGCGCGTACGAGCTGGCCGCCGACCCGGCGCACCGGCCGGAGCTGGGCCCGGCCTGGCGGATCGCCAAGGTGTACTGGAACCGGATGCCCCGCTCGGTGATCGAGGCCGGGCTCGCCGAGGCCGCCGCCAAGGCCTCCTTCCCGGGCGTCGCGCAGCCCGCCGACATCCCCGGCGTGGTCGACGACGAGTTGGTCACCACCGTGCTGGACGGTTCCGCGTACGCGCGGCACAAGGCCGCCGCGCTGGCCGCCCACGCCACCCAGATCACCGTGGACGGCGCGTTCTTCGCGCTCTCCAACGACCTCGCCCAGCCGCTGTTCGCCACCGAGTACTACCAGTTGATGCACGGCCAGGCAGGGCCGGGCGAGCCGGAGGACGACCTGTTCGCCGGCCTCGGGCCCGACGCCGCGCACGCCGAGGAGGGCACCCGATGAACAAGCCCGCCGCCGGGCCGGCCCGCCGCCCGCTCGCCGCCGTCGTCCTCGGCACCCGCGAGGAGCGGCTGGCCGAGCCCCAGCCCCCGCGCATCGCCCGGATCGCGGCCTATGTCCTGTTCTTCCTGCTGGGCGTCGCGGTGTCGGTCTGCGGATCCTTTGTGCAGGCCCTGTGGCCACCGGTGGGGGTCCTGCTGGCGCTCGCCGCGACCGCCGCGACCTTCTACGCCGGCCTGCGGGTCACCGGCACCCGGCTCGGCGCGGGCGCGCCCGCGGCAGGCTGGTTCCTGGCGATGCTGCTGCTGATCGTGCCCCGGCCCGAGGGCGACAACGTGCTGTGGTCCAACGCCACCTCGCTGGCCTGGCTGTTCGCCGGCTCGGTGCTGGGCGTGATCTGCGCCACCCTGCCCACCCGCTCCAGCTGGTTCCCCGGAGTGCCCGGCCCCCCGCGCTGACGCCGGTCGTGCACGGCGTACCGTACCGCGTACGACGCGCAGTCAGGAGCGAACGGCCTTACTCTCATACCGGAGGAACCGGACGTATCAGGATCTGTCCGAAGCCGTTCGCCGCTCTGTTCTTCCCAGTATGGTGGTCCCGCAGAACGCCGTACCCGACCGCCGCCCGCCCCAGTCAAGGCCCGGCGACCACGACCGCGGTCGCGCCGCACGGCCCGCCCGCGAACCCGGAGCAGAGCAGCATTGAGCAGCCGCGAATCTGACAACGCCCACCCGACGCCCCGGCGCACGGGTCCGGACGCCTACCCGTCGGGCACGCCGCCCTACGGCACACCGGCGGGGCTCCCCGGCGGCGACCGGGCCGACGCGGGACCGGGCGCCGCGTCGGGCGGCGAGGACGACGGTCCGAAGACCGAGACCACCCTGACCACCCGGGTCCGGATCAACATCCCCGGCTCGCGCCCGATCCCGCCGGTCGTCGTCCGCAGCACCGTCAAGAACGAGGACGGTCCGGGCGATGACGCCCCGGCCGCCGCCCCGGACGCCCCGCGGCACCGCTCCGCGCCGGCCTCGCCCGTGCTCGGCGTGATGGAGGACGGCGGCCGCCAGGCCTCCCCGCCGAACCTGCCGCCGGAGTGGCAGATCCCGCCGATCCCGCCGGCCACCTCCGAGTCGGAGTCCACCGGCGCCTGGTTCCGGCCGCGGCAGAAGAAGGCCCCGGTCGCGGAGCCCGCCTCGGCCGCCGTGCCGGCCGGTGCCGCGGCCGCGACGCAGGCCCCGGCCGCGCCCGCCACCGCCGAACCGCGCCCGCAAGGTGCCCGTCCGCCGGCCCGTGGGGGCGGCGCCCCGAACGGCCGCCCGGTGCCCGCCCAGGGCAAGCAGCAGGCCGCGGCCGGGCCCGCCGCGCCGTTCCACGCCGAGGCCCCGGTGGAGGAGCCCGGCGTGTACGAGCCCGCCGCCCCCTTCGCTCCGGTCGCCGACCCGTTCGCCCCGGTCGCCGACCCGTTCGGCACCTCCGTCCCCGACGCCGACGCGCAGAACGGCCTGCCCCAGCGCAACCGCGGGAAGCGGGGCGGGCAGCAGGCCGGTGGCCGGCCGCAGTCCGGGCCGCAGAACGGCTTCCGGGCGAACGGCCACCCGGCCGCCGCGCCGCACCCGCAGGCCGGGCCGGGCGCCGAGCCGAGCCCCGAGGACACCTCGGTCGAAGGCTTCGCGCCGATCCGCGACAACACCCCGCCGCCCGCCCCGATACCCGGTCTGCCCCTGAACGGCGCCCCGCTCGGCGCCGACGGCGGTCCGCAGCCGGGCCTGTTCGCCTCGGCCCCGACCGGCACCGACCCGTTCGCCACCCAGCGCCCGGCCGCTCCCGGCCAGGACGCGGCCACCCCGGCGGGCCCCGGCGCCCTCTTCCCGGGCGCGCCCGGTGCCGCCCCGCAGCCCGGCGGCGACCAGGAGGCCACCGCGCTCACCCCGCTGCCGACCCCGGCCCCCGGCCCGAGGCCCGAGGGCGCCACGAACGCCAAGGGGGGCAAGACCCCCAAGGCCGACAAGGGCCCCAAGGGTGCCAAGGGCGACAAGGCCGCCCCGGCCCCTGCTCCGGCCCCCACCCCGGCGCCCGCTCCGGCCCCCGCCCCCGCGAAGGCCGAGCCCGCCGCCCCCGCCAAGGCCAAGCGCGGCGGAGCCGGCAAGAAGCTGGTCAAGCTGGGCGTCTACGGCGTCACCGCGGTGCTCTTCCTCGGCGCCGCCGCCTACGGCACCGGCCTGATGCTCAACCAGTCGGACGTCCCCAAGGGCACCGTGGTGCTCGGCGCCGAGATCGGCGGCAGCAGCCGTGACCAGGCGATCCACCAGCTGGACGAGTCCGTCGGCAAGGCCGGCCAGCAGCCGCTCAAGCTGAAGATCGGCGACCAGACCGTGGACCTCGACCCGGCGGTCGCCGGGCTGAGCTTCGACACCACCGCCACCGTGGACGGCCTGGCCCAGCACAGCTACAACCCGGTCGACGTCATCAAGTCGCTCAAGGGCGGCACCAAGACCGTCGCCCCGGAGGTCAAGGTCGACCGGGCCAAGCTCAAGGCCGCCCTCGACTCCCTCGCGGCCGGCTCCGGCCAGGGCCTCCAGGAGGGCTACGTCAAGTTCGGCGACGTCAACGGCGAGCCGATCGTCGTGCCCGGCCGGGCCGGCCAGGCGGTGGACTCGGCGAGCGCCCTGGACGCGATCGAGGAGGCCTACCGCGGCCGCGCCGACGGCAAGCCCGACCAGCCGATCGCCCTGGCCGTCACGGCCGCCCAGCCGAAGATCTCCACCCAGGCCCTCCAGGCCGCCGCCGACAGCCTCGGCAAGCAGGTGGCCGCCGGCAAGGTGCACGTCACGGCCGGCGCAAAGACCTGGGACTTCGGCCCGAAGACCGCCGCCAAGGCGCTCACCCTCGTCCCGGACGCCTCCGGCAAGATCGTGCCCAAGTGGGACCTCGACGCGCTCACCGCCCAGCTGGGCACCGCGTTCGACAAGGTGAAGGTCAAGAAGAACGGCCAGCTCGCCGCGATCACCCCGCAGGACGTCGCGGACGGCATCACCTCGGTGTTCGACAAGACCGGCGACAAGGACCGCACCTTCAAGTTCGCGGTCTGACACCTTCGCCGTCTGACACCTTCGCGGTCTGACACGTTCGCTGTCGGAACCCGTCGCGGCCGGACGCCGTGGCGTCCGACGAACCCGCGCCCCGAGGGGCGGGCCCCATCCGGGCCCGCCCCTCGACAACGCCCCCTCCCGGTCAGCAAGATGTGACGCCACACCATCCGCCACATCCACCCCGGGGAGCACGCCGATGCGCCGCCGCCTCCAGCACCACGGGACGGCCCTGCTCGCCGGTCTCACCGCCCTCACGCTCTCGCTGGCACTCTGCTCCTGCACCTCCGGCCAGGACGGCACCGCCGCCGACGCCCTGCCGTCCGCCCTCGCCTCGCCCAAGCTGACCTCGATCGACATCAACCCCCACGACCGGGCCCAGCTGCGCCAGGGCGGCACCCTCAACCTGGCGGCCGCCCAGTTCTCCCGCCAGTGGTCGCCGATCCACGCCGACGGCAGCGACTCCTCGACCGTCATGGTCAGCAAGCCGCTGCTGCCGACCTTCTTCCGCTCGGACGCGGCCGGCACCCAGACCCCCAACCCCGCCTACCTGCAGGAGGCGCACGCCGAGTTCAGGGACGGCCGGCAGGTGGTCACCTGGACGCTCAACCCGAAGGCCCACTGGTCCGACGGCACCCCGATCACCTGGCGCGACATCGAGGCCAACTGGCGAGCCCTGAACGGGAAGGACCCGGCCTACAAGTCCTCCAGCAGCACCGGTTTCGAGCTGGTCTCCGCGGTCGAGCGCGGCAAGGACGACTACCAGGCCGTGATGACCTTCGACCGCCCGTTCTCCGAGTGGCAGTCGATGTTCAACAGCGCCGGCAACGCCCCGCTGCTGCCCGCGAGCCGGATCTCCACCCCGGAGCTCTTCAACACCTCCTACCTGGACGGGTTCCCGGTCACCGCCGGCCCGTTCAAGGTCGAGCAGCTGGACCGCGCCGCCCAGACCGTCACCCTGGTCGCCGATCCCGCCTGGTGGGGCGACAAGCCCATGCTGGACCGGATCGTCTTCCACGCGATGCTGCCCGACGCGATGGCCGCCGCCTTCGCCAAGGGCGGGATCGACCTCGTCAACATCGGACCGGACGTGGCCGGTTACCAGGCCGTCAAGAACACCAGGGGCGCCGTGGTGCGCCGCGCCGGCGGGCCCGACTTCCGCCAGCTCACCCTGAACGCCCGCACCCCCGCGCTCAGCGACGCGACCGTCCGCCAGGCCGTCTTCCAGGCGATCAACCGGGACGTGGTGATCCGCTCCGACCTCAGCGGCCTGGACTGGCCGGCCGTCCCCCTCAACAACCACCTGCTGGTCACCAACCAGAACGGCTACCGCGACAACTCCCTCGGCCTGGCCCGCTACGACCCCGCCGAGGCCGCCCGCAAGCTGGACTCGGCGGGCTGGAAGCTGGACGGCGACGTACGGAAGAAGGACGGCCGGGAGCTGAACCTGCGGATGGTCGTCCCGGCCGGCGTCACCCCGGCCCAGGCCGAGGCCGCCAACACCACCAGGATGCTCAAGGACGTCGGCATCAAGGTCACCACGGTGACCGCCCCCGCCAACGAGTTCTTCGAGAAGTACGTCAACCGCAACGACTTCGACATCGCCGCCTACTCGCTGATCGGCACCCCCTTCCCGGCCAGCGGCAACCGCGCCAACTTCGTCCAGAGCGGCGGCACCAACCACGTCGGCGCGGGCAGCCCGGCGGTGGACGCCGCGCTCGACCGGGCCGCCGCCGCGAGCGACGCCGCCACCGCCTCCGAGGCGATCAACCAGGCCGACGGCGAGCTCTGGAAGGTGGCCGGCGTCCTGCCGCTCTACCAGCGCCCGCAGCTGTTCGGGGCCCGCGCCGACCTCGCCAACATCGGCGCGCCGGGCCTGTCCGACGTCGTCTGGGAGAACGTCGGCTTCGTGAAGTAGCCGCCCGCCGGCGCGGGGCGGGCCCGGGGCGGTCCTCAGCCGTGCAGCGTCTCGCGCCAGTAGTGGCAGGCGCTGCGCCGGCCCGCCAATTCCGTCCCGTGCTCGCCGGTGACCGGTGTCAGCGGCGGGAGTTCGGTACGGCAGCGGTCCTGGGCGCGGTTGCAGCGCGGGTTGAACGCGCAGCCCTCCGGGAGGCTCAGCAGGCTCGGCGGCAGACCCTTGATGGCGTGCAGGTCCTGGCCCTTCTGGTCCAGCCGGGGGATCGAGTCCAGCAGTCCCCTGGTGTACGGGTGTGCGGGCCGCGCGTACAGCTCGTGCACCGGGGCGGTCTCCACGATCCTCCCCGCGTACATCACGGCGATCTTGTCCGCGACGTCCGCGACCACGCCCAGGTCGTGGGTGATCAGGATCAGCCCCATGTTGAACTCGGCCTGCAGCTCCGCCAGCAGGTCCATCACCTGCGCCTGCACCGTCACGTCCAGGGCCGTGGTGGGCTCGTCCGCGATGATCAGGTCCGGCTCCAGGGCCAACGCCATCGCGATCATGATCCGCTGCCGCATGCCGCCGGAGAACTGGTGCGGGAAGTCCCCGACGCGCTGCTTCGCGGCCGGGATGCGGACCCGCTCCATCAGCTCGACGGCCTTCTCCCGGGCCTCCCTGCGGGAGACGCCCCGGTGCGAGCGGAACATCTCGCCCAGCTGGTAGCCCACGCTGAGCACCGGGTTCAGCGCGGACAGCGCGTCCTGGAAGATCATCGCGATGTGCCGGCCCCGGATGGACCGTCGGGCATCGCCGCCCATGGTCAGCAGGTCCTCGCCGCGGAACAGGATCCGCCCCGAGGCGATCCGCCCCGGCGGCATGTCCAGGATGCCCATGATCGCCTGCGCCGTCACCGACTTGCCCGAACCGGACTCCCCCAGCACCGCCAGCGTCTCCCCCGCCGCGACGGAGTAGCTCACCCCGTTGACGGCCTTGGCGACGCCGTCCCGGGTGTGGAACTCCACGTGCAGGTCGTCGACCTCCAGCAGCGGCGTCCCGGGCTCCAGACTCCCCCGACCGCCGCCGATCACCTCCACCGCGTCCATCAGCGCAGCCCTCCTCGGCGTCCCCGCGTCCACCGCCGGGCGCAGAGCAACTATCAAGGAACGGGCCGCACTTGGCGAGCCCGCGGCAGATCTCTTTTCCGTCACGGGAAAGGGCGCGCCCCCACCGGCGGGGACGCGCCCTGGCATCGGACCCGGGTCAGCCGGAGCCCTGCCCGTCCGCCCCCGCCTCCGCCTGCCCGGCCCCCCGCTCCGCCGCGAAGTGGCACGCCGAGTCGTGCCGCGCCGCCCCGTCCAGCCAGGACGGCGCGGCCAGCGGCGGCTCCTCGACCTCGCACCGCTGCTGCGCCTTCCAGCAGCGGGTCCGGAACCGGCAGCCGGACGGCGGGTTGGCCGGCGAGGGCACGTCGCCGGTGAGCACGATCCGGTCGCGCGTCTCCCGCGCCCTCGGGTCCGGCACCGGTACCGCCGAGAGCAGCGCCTGGGTGTACGGGTGCGTCGCGTGGTCGTAGATCTCCGCGTCGCTGCCGATCTCGACCACCTTCCCGAGGTACATCACCCCGACCCGGTCGGAGATGTGCCGGACGATGGAGAGGTCGTGCGCGATGAACATGTACGACAGGTTGAACTCGCCCTGCAGCTGCTCCAGCAGGTTGATCACCTGCGCCTGCACCGAGACGTCCAGCGCCGAGACCGGCTCGTCGCAGATGATGATCTCCGGCTTGAGCGCCAACCCCCGGGCGATGCCGATGCGTTGGCGCTGGCCGCCGGAGAACTGGTGCGGATAGCGGTTGATGTACTCGGGGTTGAGCCCGACCACGTCCAGCAGGTCCTGGACGGCCTTGCGGCGGTCGCCCCTGGGCGCCACCTCGGGGTGGATCTCGAACGGCTCGCCGATGATGTCGCCGACCGTCATGCGCGGGTTGAGCGAGGTGTACGGGTCCTGGAACACCATCTGGATGTTCCGCCGGACGGCCCTCAGCCCCGCCCCGGACAGCCGGGAGATCTCCTCCCCCTTGTAGCGGACCGATCCCGAGGTGGCCGGCTCCAGGTTCATCAGCACCTTGGCCAGCGTGGACTTCCCGCAGCCGGACTCGCCGACGACCCCGAGCGTCTCGCCCTGCATCAGGTCGAAGCTGACCCCGTCGACCGCCTTCACCGCGCCGACCTGCTTCCTGAACAGGACGCCCTGGGTGAGCGGGAAGTGCTTGACCAGGTCCCGGACTTCGAGGATCGGCTCGCCGCGCGGCACCTCCTGCGCGAAGACGACCTCCTCCGGCAGCGCCGCCCCCAGTGCGCCGGCCCCGTCAGCGGTCGTGGTCATGGAGGGTCTCCTTCCAGAAGAAGCAGGCGCTGCCGCGCCCCTCCAGCGGCGTCCCGTCCTCCTCGGTGACCGGGAACAGCTCCGGCACCTCGACCCGGCAGACGTCCTGGGCGCGCGGGCACCGCGGGTTGAAGGCACAGCCCTTGGGGATGCGCAGCAGGTTGGGCGGCAGACCCTTGATGGCGTAGAGCTCCTGGCCCTTCTGGTCCAGCCGGGGGATCGAGTCCAGCAGTCCCCTGGTGTACGGGTGCGCGGGCCGCGCGTACAGCTCGTGCACCGGGGCGGTCTCCACGATCCGCCCCGCGTACATCACGGCGATCTTGTCCGCGACGTCCGCGACCACGCCCAGGTCGTGGGTGATCAGGATCAGCCCCATGTTGAACTCGGCCTGCAGCTCCGCCAGCAGGTCCATCACCTGCGCCTGGACCGTCACGTCCAGGGCCGTGGTGGGCTCGTCCGCGATGATCAGGTCCGGCTCCAGGGCCAGCGCCATCGCGATCATGATCCGCTGCCGCATGCCGCCGGAGAACTGGTGCGGGTAGTCGTCCACCCGCTCCCGGGCGGCGGGGATGCGCACCCGCTCCATCAGCTCGACGGCCTTCTCCTTGGCCTCCTTGCGGGAGACGTTCCGGTGCGAGCCGAACATCTCGCCGAGCTGGTAGCCCACGCTGAGCACCGGGTTCAGCGCGGACAGCGCGTCCTGGAAGATCATCGCGATCTTCTGGCCGCGGATCCGCCGCCGTTCCTCCTTGCCCAGTTTGAGCATGTCCCGGCCCCGGTAGAGGATCTCGCCGCGCGGGATCCGGGCGGGCGGCATGTCCAGGATGCCCATGATCGCCTGCGCCGTCACCGACTTGCCCGAACCGGACTCCCCCAGCACCGCCAGCGTCTCCCCCGCCGCGACGGAGTAGCTCACCCCGTTCACCGCCCGGGCGACGCCGTCCCGGGTGACGAACTCGACGTGCAGGTCGCGGACGTCGAGCAGCGGCCCCTGGTACGGCGCCTCCTGCTCGCGCCCGGCGGTGTCCACCGCTGTACTCACGATGCGTTCCCCTCGCTCAGCGAAGCTTCGGATCGAGGGCGTCGCGCACCGCGTCGCCCAGCATGATGAAGGCCAGCACGGTGACCGAGAGCGCCGTGGCCGGGAAGAACAGCACGTACGGCGCGGTCCGGATCACCTTCTGGGCGGAGGCGATGTCGATGCCCCAGGAGATGGTCGGGTCCTGCAGACCGATGCCGAGGAAGCTCAGCGTCGCCTCGGTGGCGATGTAGCCGCCGAGGGCGATGGTCGCCACCACGATCACCGGGGCGATCGCGTTCGGCAGGATGTGCCGGAACATCAACCGGCCCGTCCCGGCCCCGAGCGCCCGGCCGGCCACCACGTAGTCGGACTGCTTGACGGTCAGCACCGCTCCGCGCATGACGCGGGCGATCTGGGTCCAGCCGAGCACGCCCAGCGCGACGACCACGGTCCACACCGTGCGGGTGGCGAAGGCGTTCAGCAGCACCAGCGCGCCGAGCAGCAGCGGGATGCCGAAGAAGATGTCGGTGATCCGGGAGAGCAGCGCGTCGATCCAACCGCCGAAGTAGCCGGCCGCCATCCCGGTCAGCCCGCCGAGCAGGGTGACGGCGGCGGTCACGAAGATGCCGACGGTGATCGAGGCCCGGGCGCCGTACACCACCCGGGCGTAGATGGAGCGGCCCTGCGCGTCGTAGCCGAACCAGCCGGCCCCGAAGACGTCGCTCCAGTCCGGCCGCCTGAGGTAGTTGTTCACCAGGTCGGCCGCGCGCGGGTCCGCGTCGGTGAACGCCCCGGGGAAGATCGCCATGATCACCAGCAGCAGGATCAGCAGCGCCGAGAGCAGGAAGATCGGCCGCCGGCGCAGGTCCCGCCAGGCGTCGCCCCACAGGCTGCGGGCCGCCTCGCGCTTCTCCACGTCGGGTTCGACTAAAGTCTCCTGCTCGACGGCCATGCCCTGCTCGCCCGCGTAGTCGAGGCGCACGACCCCCGGCTTGGGGTGCGGTTCGTACGACTCCTCGTCGTGGATGTCGGGCTCAGGCATAGCGGATCCTCGGGTCCAGGACCGCGTAGAGCAGGTCGACGAGCAGGCTGGCGACCAGGTAGACGATCACCAGGACGGTCACGATGCCGACCACGGTGGGGCCCTCCTTCTGGTTGATCGCCCGGTACAGGACGTTGCCGATGCCCTGCACGTTGAAGATGCCCTCGGTGACGATGGCCCCGCCCATCAGCGCGCCGAGGTCGGTGCCGAGGAAGGTGACCACCGGGATCAGCGAGTTGCGCAGCAGGTGGCGGGAGGTGATGGTGCGTCGGGGCAGGCCCTTGGCGACCGCGGTGCGCATGTAGTCGGCCCGCAGGTTCTCGCCGATCGACGTCCGGGTGAGCCGGGCGACGTACGCGAGCGAGAGCGAGCCCAGCACGATCGCCGGCAGGATCAGCTGGGTCAGGTCGTAGCTGTCCTGCACCGTCGGCGTGACCCAGCCCAGGTTGGTGGCGAACACCGTCTGGGCGATGTAGGCCAGCACGAAGACCGGGATCGAGATGACCACCAGGGTCAGGATCAGCACCAGGGTGTCCGGGATGCTGCCGCGCCGCAGTCCGGAGACCAGGCCCAGGGCGAGGCCCAGGACCATCTCGAAGACGAACGCCATCAGGGCGAGCCGGATGGTGACGGGGAAGGCGTCCGCCATGATGTCGGTGACCGGACGGCCGGTGAAGCTGGTGCCGAAGTCCCCCTGGAAGAGGTTCCCCATGTAGTGCAGGTACTGCTTCCAGATCGGCTGGTCCAGGTAGTACGTGTGCTTGATGCTGGCGACCACGGCCGGGTCGGCGGCCTTCTCGCCGAACAGCGCCGCGACCGGGTCGCCCGGCAGCGTGTAGACCATCAGGAAGATCAGCAGCGTGGTGCCGAAGAACACCGGGATCATCTGCAGCACCCGC
>NZ_JBSFKF010000005.1:0-52781 GCF_053598415.1 Kitasatospora sp. NPDC001132
GGCCGGGTGGGGGTGGGGGGGGGGGCGCCCGGGTGGGGCGGGGGGGGGGGCCCCCGCCCCCGGGGGGGGGTGGCCGGCGCCGGCCGCGGCGCGGAAGGCGGCGACGGCCGGGGTCCAGGCGTCCACGATGGTCTTGTCGCCCGGTTCGGCCTTGCCGAGGAGGCGGACGGCGTCCAGGCCGGCCGACAGGGCCTCGGCGACCGCGGCCGGGCCGGCCGGCTCGGGCAGGGCGGCGCCCATCGCACGGAAGGCCTTGCCGTAGAGCGGGCCGGAGGCGCCGCCGACCTTGGAGATGAGCGTGGTGCCGGTCTTGGTGAGGACGGCGCCCGGGCCGGCCGGCCGGAGGCCGTCCAGGGCGGTCAGGGCGGCGGCGAAGCCGCGCTGGAGGTTGCTGCCGTGGTCGCCGTCGCCGATCGCCGAGTCCAGCTCGGTGAGCCGGGAGCGCTCCTTCTCGACGGCCGCGGCGATCGCGCGGATCCAGGCCTCGGCCAGGGCGGTGTCGAAGTCCATGGGGTCTCCTTCGGTGTGGCTCGGGGCTGGGGCGAATCGATCGGACACGCCCTACGCCCGCTTGAGGGCGGGGGTGTCGACCGGGGCGTCCCAGAGTTCGAGCAGCTGGGCGTCGGCCTTGGTGAGGGTGAGCGAGAAGCCGGCCATGTCCAGGCTGGTGACGTAGTTGCCGACCAGGCTGCGGGCCACCGTGATGCCGCGCTCGGCGAGCCTGGCGGCGACCTCGCCGTAGACCACGTACAGCTCCAGCAGCGGGGTCCCGCCGAGGCCGTTGAGCAGGGCGATCACCTCGTCGCCAGGGGTCAGGTGGTGGTCGGTCAGGATGGTCTCGACCACCTCGGCGGCGAGTTCGCGGGCCGGGCGGAGCTTCTCGCGCCGGCGGCCGGGCTCGCCGTGGATGCCGACGCCGACCTCGATCTCGTCCTCGGGCAGGTCGAAGCCGGGCTTGCCGGCCGCCGGCACGGTGGCCGCGGTGAGCGCGATCGCGAAGGAGCGGGAGGCGGCGTTGACCCGCTCGCCCAGGGCGGCCACCTCGTCCAGCGGGGCGCCGCGCTCGGCCAGCGCGCCGGCGGTCTTCTCGACCAGGAGGGTCGCGCCGGTGCCCCGGCGCCCGGCCGTCCAAGTGGAGTCCTCGACCGCGACGTCGTCGTTGACCAGGACGGTGCGGACCTCCAGCCCCTCCTCGGCGGCGAGTTCGGCGGCGAGCTCGAAGTTCATCACGTCGCCGGTGTAGTTCTTCACGATGAAGACCACGCCGGCGCCGGTCTCCACGGCCTTGGCGGCGGCCAGCATCTGGTCCGGCACGGGCGAGGTGAACACCTCGCCGGGGCAGGCGGCGTCGAGCATGCCGGGGCCGACGAAGCCGCCGTGCAGCGGCTCGTGGCCGGAGCCGCCGCCGGAGATCAGCGCGACCTTGGCGGCGGCCGGGCGGGCGGCCCTGGTGATCACCCGGTTGGGGATGTCCACCGCCAGCTCCGGATGGGCGGCGGCGATTCCGGCCAGCGCGTCCTCCAGGACGCCCTCCGGGGTGTTGATCAGCTTCTTCAACGTTCTTCGCTCCCTTGGTGACCTGGGTGACCTGGGCGGGGACGCCACGGCCGTCGACGCCGTCGCCCCGACGCTACGCCAGACGGGGGTGGTGGGCACGGGGTGCGACACGCGGGATTCCGATCACTCTCCCGGAGCAGCGGGTTCCGGCCGTAGGGTCGGCCGCATGAGTGAGAACGTGGGCATTGTTCTGGTCTCGCACAGCGCCCGGCTCGCGGAGGGGCTGCGCGAGCTGCTCGGCGAACTCGCCTCGGACGGCGTGCGGGTGGTCGTCGCGGGCGGCACCGAGGACGGCGGGCTCGGCACCAGCTACGACCTGATCGCGGCGGCGATCGCGCGGGCCGACGCCGGGGCGGGCGTGGTCGTGCTGCCGGACCTCGGCAGCTCGGTGCTCACCGCCGTGACGGTGCTGGAGGACGAGCCGCGCCCGGGCGTGAAGCTGGCCGACGCGCCGTTCGTGGAGGGCGCGGTGGCCGCCGCCGTCACCGCCTCGACCGGGGCCGGGCTGGCCGAGGTGGTCGCGGCGGCCGAGGACGCGCGCGGGTTCCGGAAGCTCTGAGCTCCGGGCGGCGCCGAAGGGAGCCCCCGCGGGACGCCCCCGGGGGGAAGCCCTGGTCACTTGGCGTCGGCGTAGCAGTCCACCACCGCCGTGCTGAGCGGGAAACGCACCGGGGTGTCGCCGAACACCAGCCGGCGGGCCTCCTCGGCCGCCTCGGCGATGGCGGAGGCCACTTCGTCGGCGAGGTTGGCCGGGGTGTGCACGATCACCTCGTCGTGCTGGAAGAACACCAGGTGCGGGCGGTCCGCCGGGCTGGGCACCGGCAGTCCGTTCAGCCGGCGGCGCAGCGCCGCGAGCAGGGCGAGCGCCCAGTCGGCGGCACTGGCCTGGATGACGAAGTTGCGGGTGAAGCGCCCACGGGCGCGGGCGGTGCGGCCGCCGGCCACGCCCGCCGTCTCGCCCTCTGTGAGGTCGAGGAAGTCCGCGGAGGCCGGCGGGCAGACCCGGCCGAGCCGGGAGGCGACCACGCCGCCGTCCTCTCCGGTGCGGGCGGCGGCCTCGACGTAGCCCATCGCGGCCGGGTAGCGGCGGTGCAGGGTGTTCAGCAGCGGGCCGATGTCGCCGCTGGTCTGCCCGTACATGGCGCCGAGCAGGCCGAGCTTGGCCTTCTCGCGGTCGCCCTGGAAGGCGTGGGCGGCGAGTGCCTCGTACAGGTCGCCGCCGGCGGCGGTGCGGGCCAGCCCGGCGTCCTGGGACAGCGCGGCCAGCACCCGTGGCTCCAGCTGGGCGGCGTCGGCGACGACCAGGTGCCAGCCCGGGTCGGCGACCACGGCGCCGCGCAGGATGCGCGGGATCTGCAGGGCGCCGCCGCCGCGGCTGGCCCAGCGGCCGGAGACCACGCCGCCGACCACGTACTCGGGCCGGAACCTGCCGCCGCGGGCCCAGGCGTCCTGCCAGGCCCAGCCGTGGGCGACGTGGATCCGGGACAGCTCCTTGTAGCGGACCATCAGCCGCGCGGCCGGGTGGTCGATGCCCTTGAGCTCCCAGGAGCGGGTGGAGCCGAGCTGGAGGCCCGCCTCGGCGAAGGCGCGCAGCACCTGGGCGTGCGAGTCGGGGTTGAACGGCTTGACGCCGAGGGCCCGGTGGAGCTCGACGGCGAGTTCGGCGAGGAGCCTGGGCTGGGTGCCGGAGACGGTCGGACGGGGGCCGAGCAGCTCGGTCAGCAGCCGGTCGTGGACGTCGGCCCGCCAGGGCAGTCCGTCGTGGGCCATCTCGGCGGCCACCAGGGCGCCGGCCGACTCGGCGGCGACCAGCAGCCGGAACCGCTGCCGGGCGGCCGGGTCGGTGAGGGCGGTGATCCGGCGCTGCTGTTCGGCGTGGACGGCGACCACGGCCGCCAGGGGGTCGGCGCCGGGCGGCAGTTGCAGCCGGTCGGGGGCGAACAGGGTGTCCTGGCCGTCGTCCGCGTCGGCCAGGCCGGGCTCGGGCAGGTCGTCGGGGACGGGCAGGCCGCGCAGCCGGGCCCAGGCCGCGCCGAGCGAGCGGGGCGCGCCGAAGCGGCCCTCGTGCGCCAGCAGCAGCGCCTCGACCAGTCGGAGGTCGTGGCAGCGGGCGAGCCGGTCGGGCAGGTGCGGCAGCAGCGGGGTGTACGCCGAGTCGGCCGCGGCCCAGACCCAGCGCGGACGCTCGGCGGCCTCCCGGGCGGCGACGGCGGCGGCGAGGTCGCGCACGGCCTCCGGCGGGCCGAGCGGGGCGCCCGCGTCGTCCAACGGCTGGAGCCGGCCGCCGGGGCCGTGGGGGTCGGGCGCGAGGGCGGTCCTGGGTGCCACGGGGGCTGCTCCTCTCCGGCGCGCGGTCGGGCGTGCGGGGACGGGGACGGGACGGGGTGCGAGCCCGCGGGCGGGGCGCGCCGCGGCCCGCGACCGACGGGTCCGCGCCGTCGACGTTAACGGGTGGGTCCGACAACGGGCGGCAGGCGGGTGCGGCCGGGGTCGGCGGGCGGGTGCGGCAGGGCCCACGGGCGGCGGTCCGCGGCGGGCGGTAAAGCGTATGAGCGGGGCGGGTGACACGGCGTATGGTCGCGAAATGACCGAGAACCCGTTCTTCCAGGCCAGCCCGCTGGTCTACGAACTCCCGCCGTTCGCCGAGATCCGCGAGGAGCACTACCTGCCCGCGTACGAGCGGGGCATGGCCGAGCAGCTGGCCGAGAGCGCGGCGATCACCGCCGACCGGAGCCTGCCGACCTTCGAGAACACCCTGGTGGCCCTGGAACGCTCCGGGGAGCTGCTGCGCCGGGTCGACGCGGTGTTCCTCAACCAGTCCTCCTCGGACACCACCGACGTGCTGGACGAGGTGGAGGCGAAGGTGAGCCCGCTGCTCGCCGCCCACCACGACGCGATCCACCTGGACCTCGCGCTGTTCGCCCGGATCGAGGCGCTGTACGAGGAGCGCGCCGGGCTCGGCCTCGACCCGGAGTCGCTGCGCCTGCTGGAGCGCCGGTACACCGCCTTCGTGCGGTCCGGTGCCCGCCTGGGCGCGGCCGAGCAGGCCCGGCTGCGCGAGCTGAACGCCGAACTCGCCGCGCTCGGCACCACGTTCCAGCAGAACGTGAACGCCGTCACCCGCTCCGCCGCGCTGGTGCTGGACTCCGCCGAGGAGCTGGCCGGGCTGTCGGAGGGCGCGATCGCCGGCGCCGCGGAGAACGCCCGGGTGCTCGGCCACCCCGGGAAGTACGTGCTGAGCGTGCGGAACACCTCCGGCCAGGCCGAGTTGGCCCAGCTCACCGACCGCTCGGTGCGCGAGCGGCTGCTGGCCGCCTCGCTCGCCCGGGGCCTCGACGTCAACGGCCCGCTGGCGATCCGGATGGCCGCGTTGCGCGCCGAGCGGGCCGCGCTGCTGGGGCACCCGAGCCACGCCTCGTACGTGGTGGCGGACGAGACGGCCGGCACCGTCGAGGCGGTCTCCGGGCTGCTGTCCCGACTGGTCGGCCCGGCCGTGGCGATGGCCCGCCGGGAGGCCGGGGAGCTGGCCAGGGAGGCCGCCGCGGACGGGATCGGGGAGATCGCCGCGCACGACTGGGCGTACTACTCGGAGAAGGTCCGGCAGAGCTCCTACCAGGTGGACGCGGCGGTGCTGCGCCCGTACTTCGAGCTGGAGCGGGTGCTGCGGGACGGCGTGTTCTTCGCCGCGAACCTGGCGTACGGGGTGAGCTTCACCGAGCGGCCGGACCTGGTGGCGCACCACCCGGACGCCAGGGTCTTCGAGGTGTTCGAGGAGGACGGAAGCCCGCTGGGCCTGTTCATCGGCGACTTCCACGCCCGGGCGTCCAAGCGCGGCGGCGCGTGGATGTCCGAGCTGGTCGCCCAGTCCGGGCTGACCGGGCGGCGGCCGGTGGTGCTGAACAACCTGAACATCCCGCGCCCGGCGCCCGGCGAGCCGGCGCTGATGGACTGGGACGAGGTGCGCACGCTGTTCCACGAGTTCGGGCACGCGCTGCACGGGCTGTTCTCGGACGTGCGCTACCCGCTGTTCTGGGGCACCTCGGTGCCCCGGGACTTCGTCGAGTTCCCCTCGCAGGTCAACGAGATGTGGATGGTCCGACCGGAGGTGCTGGCGAACTACGCCCGCCACCACGCGACCGGGGAGGCGCTGCCGGCCGAGCTGGTCGAGCGGATGAAGGCGGCCGAGGGCTTCGGTCAGGGCTTCCGGACGGTGGAGTACCTGGCGGCCACGCTGCTGGACTGGGCGTGGCACACCGTGCCGCGGGGCACGGAGATCGAGGACGCCGAGGAGTTCGAGGCGCGGGCGCTCGCCGCGGCCGGGATCGCGGTGGACGCGATCCCGCCGCGCTACCGGACGGCGTACTTCCAGCACATCTTCGCCAGCGGCTACAGCGCGGCGTACTACGCGTACATCTGGTCGGAGGTGCTGGACGCGGACACCGTGCAGTGGTTCGAGACCAACGGCCGCCCGGTGCGGGAGAGCGGCGAGCTGTTCCGCCGCGAGCTGCTGTCGCGCGGGTTCAGCCGGGACCCGCTGGAGTCCTTCCGCGCGGTGGTCGGGCGGGCGCCGGAGACCGGGCCGCTGCTGGCCCGCCGGGGGCTGGCGTGAGCGGCCCGGCCACGACGCTCGCCGGGTTGCTCGCCGGGCGGCTCACCGCGCGGTGAGCGTGACCGTCACGGTCGTGCCCGGGCGGGCGTGCGGGAGCCGGATGCGTACGGTTCCCGCGTGCCCGCCCGTCGGCTGCTCGACCTCGACCCGGGCGCCGGCCGGGGCGACGGCGACCGCGGCCCCGTGCGGGAACGCGGCCGGGGGGAGCAGGAGTTCGCTGCCGCGCCCGGTGCCGTCGGCGCGCCAGCTCACGCCGGTGGCGGCCGTCCGGACGTCCGTGCCCGCGACGGCCACCGGGTACGGGCCGAAGGCGGGCTCGTCGCCGGGGGCGGGGCGCCCGGCCGGGTCGAGCGCGCAGTAGCCGCCGGCGCCCCGGCACCAGTACCACATCGTCCAGCCCTCGGCGAAGCCGTCCATCGCGGTGACCTGACGGCGGACCAGCTCGGCGTTGCCCGGGGTGCGGGAGTTCGGCGGGCCCCACTCGCCGACCAGGACGGGCAGGTGGTGGGCGGCCGGGTAGTCGGTGATCGCGGCGGTGTACCGCTCGACGAAGCCGCCGGCCGGATCCCAGTCGGCGCCGCCCTCGACCGCGGTGTCGTAGAAGTGCGGCGCGTAGCCGAGCCGGGGTGCGCCGGAGCGCGGGTCGGCGAAGCCGGGCAGCCGGGTGGGCACGCCCTGGCCGACCAGCACGGTGGGTTCCACGAACAGCCAGGCGCGGGAGTCGGACCGGCGCACGGCGGCGATCAGGCGGCGGTACATGTCGGCGAGCCGGCCCCGCTCCAGGGCGGCGGCGGAGGCGGCCAGCACGGCCGGGTCGCTCGGGTCGCCGTCCACCGGGCCGAACGGCTCGTTGAACAGGTCGTAGCCCAACAGCGAGCGGTGGCCGCGCAGTTCGCGGGCGAGTCGGGTGTAGAAGTCGGACTGCCAGGCGCGCAGGTCGGGGTCGTCGTAGAGGTGCCGGAAGGCGGCCTGGACGGCGGGCTGGAAGTAGCCGGCGAACCAGTCGTCCGGGTCCGGGGTGAAGGGCAGGCCGTCGTCCCGGGTGGCCCAGGCGGGGACGCCGTTGTTGCCGCCGACGAACTTCGGCCCGTAGACGTCCTGGTGGAAGTCGATCAGGACCAGCAGGCCGAGTCGGTCGGCCCGGTCGAGGAGCCGCTGGAGGCGGCGCAGCTCGGTGGCGTCGAGGTGGCCGCGCCGGGGTTCCAGCCTGGTCCAGGAGACCGGCAGCCGGACCAGGGTGAAGCCCTGGGCGGCGACGGAATCGAGGTCGGCCGCGGTGGCCTCGGCGTACTTGTCGAGGTTGAAGCCGCGCAGCCGCAGGCGGCGGCCCTGGGCGTCGGTGAGGGAGGTGCGGCCGTCGGCGGCGGTGACGGTGCCGGTGGGGAATCGGTCCGGCGGCCCGTCGTGGGCCGAGGCCGGGACGGCGGTGAGGGCGGCGGTGGCGGCGAGCAGCAGGGCGACGGCGGTGCGGCGCAGGCGCATCGGGGACCTCGCACGGCGGGGGTGGGGGTGGGGCCCGATGATGCCCGGACTGTCGTGTGCCGCACAAGAGTTCAGTCGGCGGACGGTGCTTCGCAGGTGCTCCGGCCGGCGGGCGTAACGGTCGGCGGACGTGTCGGCCGGCCGGCGGTTCAGCCGGCGGACGGTTCAGTCGGCGGACGGTTCCGGCGCGGGCGGCAGGACGGCGGTCGGCAGGTCCGCGGCGGCGGCCAGCCGGCCCCAGAGCAGGTCGGCCAGCGCCTGTACCATCCGGGTGCGCGAGCAGGGCTTGCTCTCCAGCCACCAGTCCCCGGCGGCCAGCACCATGCCGGTGATGCCCCGGCCCCAGGCCTCGGCGAGCAGGTCGCGGTCGGCGCCGAGGTCGACCTGGCTCTGCACGGCCCGGGTGATCTCCTCGGCGATCTGCCGGAGCGCGGGGGCGAGCGCGTTGCCGGCGCCGCTCGGGTCGCCCGGCTCGGGGTGGGTGAGCAGCCGGTAGACCTGGGGGCGGGCCTCGATCCCGGCGAGGTAGGTGTCCAGGACGTGCTCGACCCGGTCGCGGCGCTCCAGCGGTTCGGCGAGGGCGGCCCGGACGGCGGCCAGCAGGCCGCCGGTGTGGCGTTCGGTCAGGGCTCTGATCAGGCCGTTCCGGTCGCCGAAGTGGCGGTAGAGGATCGGTTTGGTGATGCCGGCCTCGGCGGCGATGGCGTTCATGCTGGCGCCCGGCCCCTCGCGCTGGATGACCCGGTCGGCGGCGTTGAGCAGCTGCTCGCGGCGGGGCTCTCGGGACATGCGCTGCTCCTCGGGTCGGGTTTCGGCGGGGTCTGCCTGGGCGTTGACACCGGTTACCAATCAGTAGCAGACTCCGACGATGTTACCCGAGGTAACACCCCGGCCGGCCGCACACGTCTTCGGAGGCAAGCACCATGAGCAGCACGTTCTCGCTGGATCCGGGCGCGGACCAGCTCGCCGTACGCGACTGGCTGCACGGCTTCGCCGCCGACGTGATGCGCCCGGCCGCGGCCGAGTGGGACGAGCGCGAGGAGACCCCCTGGCCGGTCATCCAGGAGGCCGCCAAGCTGGGCATCTACTCGCTGGACTTCTACGCCCAGCAGTACTTCGACCCCTCCGGCGTCGGCATCCCGATCGCCATGGAGGAGCTGTTCTGGGGCGACGCGGGCATCGGGCTGTCCATCGTCGGCACCACCCTCGCCGCCGTCGCGGTCCTGGCCAACGGCACCGACGAGCAGATCGGCACCTGGACCCCGCAGATGTTCGGCACCCCCGAGGACGTCAAGGTCGCCGCCTTCTGCTCCTCCGAGCCGGACGCCGGCTCCGACGTCTCGGCGCTGCGCACCCGGGCGGTGTACGACGAGGCCAAGGACGAGTGGGTGCTCGACGGCGCCAAGACCTGGGCCACCAACGGCGGGATCGCCGCCGTCCACGTGGTGGTCGCCACCGTCGACCCGGAGCTCGGCGCGAAGGGCCAGGCCTCCTTCGTCGTCCCGCCGGGCACCCCGGGGCTGAGCCAGGGCCAGAAGTTCAAGAAGCACGGCATCCGCGCCTCGCACACCGCCGAGGTGGTGCTGGACGGCGTCCGGGTGCCCGGCAGCTGCCTGCTCGGCGGCAAGGAGAAGCTGGACGAGCGCCTCGCCCGGGCCCGCGAGGGCGTCAAGCGCCCGGGCGGCAGGGGCAACGCGGCGATGGCCACCTTCGAGGCCTCCCGCCCGGCCGTCGGAGCGCAGGCGATCGGCATCGCCCGGGCCGCGTACGAGGTGGCGCTGGACTACGCGAAGACCCGGGAGCAGTTCGGCCGGCCGATCATCGACAACCAGGGCGTGGCCTTCCAGCTCGCCGACATGCGGACCCGGATCGACGCGGCCCGGCTGCTGGTCTGGCGGGCCTCCTGGATGGCCGTCAACAACCAGCCGTTCACCGCGGCCGAGGGCTCGATGTCCAAGCTGTACGCGGGCGAGACCGCCAAGTACGTGACCGCGCAGGCGATGCAGATCCTCGGCGGCAACGGCTTCACCCGCGAGTACCCGGTGGAACGGATGCACCGGGACAGCGCGATCTACTCGATCTTCGAGGGGACCAGCGAGATCCAGCGGCTGGTGATCGCCCGGGCGATCTCGGGGATGCCGATCCGCTGACTCAGCGGGCCAGCCAGAAGGTGAGCCCGGCGGTGACCGCGCCCACCACCGCGCCGACGACGGTCTGCGCGGTGGTGTGGTCCCGCAGCACCACCCGGGACCAGCCGATCACCGGGACCAGCGGGCCGAGCAGCAGCCAGAGCGGGCCGAGCGCGACGGCGAGGCAGACCACCGCGCCGGTGGCCACGGCGGTGTGCACGGAGACCTTCCACCAGGCGGTGATCACCAGGATCGGGACCAGCGAGGCGAACATCGCCAGCACCAGCGCGGTCAGGTCGGTCGGGGCGTCCAGTGCGATCATCACCGCGAAGCTGAGCAGCACCGAGGCCATGATGAGCGGGAAGACGGTCAGCCGGCGCTGCCGCCGGCCGACGTGGCGGTCCGTCACGGTGCCCCTGCGCATGCCGTACCGGATGATCAGGGTCGGGACGACGGCGGCGAACAGGACGGCGAACAGCGCCCAGCCGATGCCCGGCCAGCCGTAGCGCAGGCCGCCCAGCAGCGGGAGCAGCACGAGGATCACGTTCTTCGGCTCCAGGCCGTCGGTGATCCGGCGGGCCCAGACCGTCCGGCTGGTGGGGGCGGGCGCGGTCTCGGCCTCGGTCGTCATCGGGGTGGTGCTCCGGGGGCGTGTGGGGGGCGGGCGGGTCTCGGTCGGATGATCGTATGGGTTGCGGGGTGCGGCCCGAGCCCTCAGGAGCGGGCGGGACTCAGGAGCGGGCGGGGCTCAGGAACGGCGGGACTCAGAAGCGGGCGGGGCGGCCCTCCAGGAAGGCGGCCAGGCCCTCGCGGACGTCCGAGCCCTCCCGGGAGCGGAGCAACCAGGGGGCCAGGACCTCGTCGGCCCGCTCGGGCGGGGCGTCCAGGACGGCCTTGGCCGCGCCGATGGTGTGGGTCGAGCGGTGGGTCAGCAGCCGGGCGAAGTCCAGGGCGGCGGCATCCAGTTCGGCGTCCGGCAGGACGCGTTCGGCCAGGCCCAGCGGCAGGGCGTCCCGGCCGGTCACCAACTCGCCCGAGAACAGCAGGTATTTGGCTCGGGCCGGGCCGATCAGCCGGGACAGCCGTACGGTCGGCACCGCCGAGTAGACCACACCGAGCTTGGCCGGGGTGATCCCGAGGCGGGCGTCCTCGGCGACGAAGCGCAGGTCGCAGGCGACGGCCAGTTGGCAGCCGCCGCCGACGCAGGCGCCGTGCACCACGGCGAGGGTCGGGTGCGGGAAGGCCGCCAGCGCCTCCTCGGCGGCGACGTTGGTCGCGTGGTAGGCCTCCGCGCGGTCCGGATCGCCGTACACCTCGGAGAGTTCGGCGATGTCCGCGCCCGCGCTGAAGGTGTTGCCGGCGCCGGTGAGCAGCAGGACGCGCACGCCCTCGTGGCCGGCCAGCTGCTCGAGCACCTTGGGCAGCGCCTGCCAGATCGCCAGGGTCACCGCGTTGCGGCGGTGCGGGCGGGCGAACTCCAGCACCGCGACGCCGTCCTCGCCGACGTACGCGTTGACGCCCTCGGCCTGCGCGGGCAGGGCGGAGCGGTCCCGCGTGAGCAGCGGCTGGTCCATGCGCACCTCCGGTCGGTCGTGGTGCGCCAACTCTCTCAGGCGGCGCCGGAGCCGTAGTCGCCGAGGCCGTGTTCGATCAGGGCGAAGGCGCGGCGGCCTTCTCGGTCGGCCTGCTGCTGGTCACCGAGTGGGGCGGCACGGAGTACGCCTGGACGTCCCCGGTGATCCTCGGGCTGGCGGCCGCGACCCTGGGCGCGTTCGGCCTCTTCCTGTGGCGCCAGGCCACCGCCGCCGAGCCGGTGCTGCCGCTGTCGCTGTTCCGGATCCGCGCGGTGCGGCTGGGCTTCGCGATCCAGGGCCTGGTCGGGATGGGCATGATCGGCTCGATCGTCTACGTGATGCTCTACCTGCAGGTCGCCCGGGGCGTCGCCCCGACCTCGGCCAGCCTCTACCTGATCCCGATGGCGGCCGGGATGACGGCGTCCGGGATCGTGGCCGGCCGGCTGAGCGGGCGCGGCCACTCGACCCGGACGTTCCCGGTGGTCGGCGCGGGCTGCTCGGCGCTCGCCCTCGCCCTGCTCGGCCTCAGCGGACCGGACACCGGGCTGTGGGCGGTGCTGGCCGAACTCGCCCTGCTGGGCTGCGGGCTGGGGCAGCTGATCGGCCAGCTGATCACGGTGGTGCAGGAGGCCGCGCCCGCGCCCCGGAACCGGCTGGGGGTGGCGACCACCGGCATCCGGTTCTTCCAGAGCCTCGGCAGCGCGCTCGGCGCGGCGCTGTTCGGCACCGTGCTGTCCCGGGTCTTCGCGGCGGGGGAGCCGGGGCGCTCGCTCGGTGCGGTCGGCGCGCTGGCCGGTGCGGCGCGGGAGCAAGCGGTGCGCAGCTTCACGGACGCGGTGGACGAGGTGTTCCTGTCGGCGGGCGGGGTGCTGGCGCTGGTGTGCGCGCTGCGGCTGCGGTCGACGGAGGAGGCCCCGGCCGCCTGACGGGGGCGGCGGCCGAGGCGGCGGGGCCCGGTGGACGCGGGAGTCCACCGGGCCCCGCGCTGTCGCGGTTGCGGGCCGGCCGGGTCTTCGGGCCCTCGGGCCCGGCCGGTTCCTCGGGCCCGGCCGTTTCTCAGACCCAGCCGTTTCCCGGGCCCGGTAGGCCCTCCGGGCCCGGGCGGCTCCTCAAGCCCGGCCGGTCCACTCCGAGGCCAGGATGGACCAGATCTCCTTGTCGTAGCGGACCCCGTTGTACGGGAACCACTCGCGCAGGACGCCGTCGCGGGTCATGCCGACCCGCTCGGCGACCGCCCGGCTGCGGGCGTTGACGGAGGAGCACCACCACTCGGCGCGGTGCATGCCGCGGGTGACGAAGGCGTAGTCGAGCAGCTGCCTGACGGCCGCGGTGACCAGCCCGTGGCCCTCGCCGGCCGGCTCGGTCCAGGCGCCGATCTCGCAGACGCCGGACCGGGCGTCGAAGTTCACGAACATCACGCCGCCGACCAGCGTGCCGTCCAGCCAGATGCCGTAGATCCGCTTCTGGTCGGCGTTCAGGCCGTCGGCGTAGCGCTGGAGGGTGGCGCGGGCGGAGTCCAGGTCGACCGAGAAGGTGGCCCAGGGGATCCACGGGTCGGTGTGGGCGCGGGCGCGGTCCAGGTGGGTCAGGAACTCGGGGGCCTGCCAGGGCTCCAGCGGGCGCAGTTCGGCGTTCTCGGTGAGCGGTACGGCAAACACGGGCGGCCTTTCAGAGTGGTGCCGAGGTTGGCTGAATCATTCATAACAAACGTTTGGTATGTACGATAGCCCCCATGACACCGGCCCGCGGAGACCACGACGCCCGACGTTCCGAAGTGTCCGAGGGGGTGTGGCGCGTGCTCTCCAGTCGGGGCTTCGAGGGGCTGACGCTGCGCGCGGTGGCCGCCGAACTGGGCGCCTCCACCGGGATGTTGACGCACTACTTCCCGAACAAGCGGGCGCTGCTGAGCCACGCGCTGGAGGAGCTGGACCGACGCTCGCTGGCCCGGCCGCGGCGCACCGAGCCGGCGGACGGCGGCCCGCCGCCGTCCGGGCTGGCCCGGGTGCGGGCGTCGCTGCTGGACGTCCTGCCGCTGGACGACGAGGCCGCGGCCGACAACCGGATCTGGGTCGGCTCCTGGGACCACGCCCTGGCCGATCCGGAACTGGCGGCCGCCCACGCGGGCCGCTACGCGCGCTCGCGCACCGCGCTCACGGCGCACGTCGCGGACGCCCAGCGGCTGGGGGAGCTTCCGGCGCAGGCCGATCCGGCGGCGCTCGCGGCGGGGGCGCAGGCCTTCGTGCTGGGCCTGGTGGTGCAGGCGCTGTTCGCCCCGGAGGAGTTCCCGGCGCAGCGGCAGACGGAGCTGCTGGACGCCTATCTGGCCGGGCTGGCGGAGTAGGCCGGACCCGGTGGGCGGAGCGGGGTGGGCTGTTCCGTTCCGTTCCGTGCGGGGGATTCGCCGGGAATTCCGGTAGTTCCGGTTGGCCCCGTTTTCGGCCCCGTATTCGCGGCGCTCGCCGACATGCACACGCATGGTCACGAGTTCTGCGCGATGCGTGGGCGGCTTGTTCGCCGCGGGGGATTACGCGGTGGCCCGGAACGGATACGGAAAGTGTTCGCCGACTCGTTGGCCTGCAGAATTGCCGAGTGGTGCCCCCAGCAGGATTCGAACCTGCGACCTACCGCTTAGAAGGCGGGTGCTCTATCCGCTGAGCTATGGGGGCGGGACGGGCGGTGCCCTGGCGGGCGCGACCGTGGCCGGGATCGGGCTGGCGAGCGCCGGGGCGCGCGCTGTCCGGCCCCGTACCTGAGGGAGGGGTGGGGTGGTGGGCCCTCGCCCTGTCGGGGACAGGATAAGGGTGACCGGTTCCCCGGCCGGGCGTGACGACACCGCCGTTGGTGTGTCGGTTCGGTGGAGCGGTCCGATAATCGCAGGTGAAGGCCGTGAGTGCAGCGGTCTGGGAGTGTTCCGCGCCGGACGTTGTGCAGTCGTTACGGGGCTGCCTCCTCACCCGTTATGGATTCGGCACGGAGAATGTGCCGCCGACGGTGCGGGTGGGGGGCCTTAATCCGCTCGCCCCGGTCGGATGACGTGCGCGGACGGCCGGCGGGGCGCGTTCCGCCGCGTGTTCCCGGGCGGGTTCGGCGGCGCGTCGGCGAGGCGGAGAGCAGCGGGTTTGTTGTCATGGCCGCGAAGAAGCGGCGGTGAAGCGGCCGCGGAGGGCTGAAATTCACCCCTGCGAGTGACGGCAGTTCCGTAGTGGCGAGTTATCCACAGGATTTCGGAAGTCGGTGGCCGGGATTTCCCCGGAAGTGCAAGCTCAAGGCGCACCGGTCGATTCCGTACGGTGCATCGGCGAGAGCGGAGGGTGTGCCGTGAGCGAGACGCAGGTGACGGTGATCGGCAATGTGGCGACGGAGGTGAGCTACGGCGAAACCAGCGGCGGGGTGCCGATGGCCAACTTCCGGCTCGCCTGCACCGAGCGGAGGTACGACCGGCAGCGCGAGTGCTGGGTGGACGGCGAGACGCAGTGGGTGACGGTGACGGCCTGGCGGGCGCTGGCGGTCAATCTGATCGGCTCGCTGGCCAAGGGTGATCCGGTGCTGGTGAGCGGTCGGCTGCGGGTGCGCGAGTGGACGGAGGGGGAGGTGAAGCGGAGCCGGGTCGAGATCGACGCGCGATCGGTCGGGCACGATCTCACCCGTGGTACCACGGCGTTCCGGTGGGCGGCGGGGGTGCGCGGGCAGCCGGCCGGTCCCGGGCCGGGCGGCGCGGAGGCCGGTGGCGAGGTGGTGCCGGAGTGGATCGTCAGCGCGGTGGAGGCGCGCAGGGGTTCCGGGGCGCCGTACCGGGCGGCGCCAGCCCCGGCCCCGGTGCCGGTGGCGGCAGCCGCCGTACGGGCGCTGCCGGCGGGCGGGCGGCCGGCCGCGGGGGAGCCGGGCGAGGCGCCCGGGAGGGAGCGGGGAGGTGACGCCGGAGGGGTGCTCTGATCCGACGGGTCGGTGACCTTCCTGTCGACAAATATGTTGATCGAGACGGTCGTTGTACCCGCGGGCGCAATCCGACGGGATAACAGAAAACCGCACGCGAGTTTCTGGGTGGCCGTCAGCTTGTGTGGGACCTGAGGGGATTGATAACGATCCAGATACGGAATCGTCCTGATTTCGCATGGGGGTTTCGGGGCCTCCGGGGCTCAATAGGATTCGTCTGGTTCATACCCGCAGCGGTGCCACAGGGGGCACGCGCGGGACGGCAAGTCGGCGGGCCGCCCACTCGGTGCGGCCCGGCCCGGAGGGATCCCAGATGTTCCAGAGGCAGGGGCGGAGTCTGTCCCGGATAACCACTGTCATGCTCACGACCAGCTTGGCGTTGGGCGGAGGCCTGTTCGCGGCCGGTGCGGCGGCCGCTGCCGGCGCCGGTGCTCCGACCTCGGGCGTGACCGCCGAAGTCCTGAACGAGATGCTCGGCGAGAAGATCGATGTCGGGAACAGGACCGTCGACGGTGGTCTGTTCACCCTCAAGACGGACGCCGGCGAGAAGCTCCGGACGTACTGCATCGACTTCGACAACCCGGTCTACCTGGACAGCGGCGCCAGGTACCACGAGGCGGACTGGGCGTCGAGCTCCCTCAACGGCAACGCCAACGCGCCCAAGATCCGCTGGATCCTGGACAACTCGTACCCGCAGGCGGGCCTGGCGTCCCTGGCCACGGCCATCCAGGTCGACAGCCTGAGCGAAGCGGACGCCGCCGCCGGCACCCAGGCCGCGATCTGGAAGTTCTCGGACAACAAGAACGCCGTCCCGCGCAACGAGAAGGCCAAGAAGCTGCGCGACTACCTGGTCGGCGACGCCAACAAGGGCGTCGCAGCCGAGCCGAAGCCCTCGCTGACGATCTCCCCGGACTCGGCCTCCGGGAAGTCGGGCGGCAAGCTCGGCCCGTTCCTGCTGAACTCCAGCGCGAACGAGGTCAAGCTGAGCGTCACCGGCGACGCCGCGGACAAGGTCAAGCTGCTGGACAAGGACAACAAGCCGGTCAACGGCAGCCTGGCCGGCCCGATCGGCAAGGACACCCCGCTGTTCCTGGACGTGCCGGCCGGCACCCCGGACGGCAAGGCCGCCATCAGCGCCACCGCCGAGGCCAACGTGCTCAGCGGCCGGGTCTTCATGAGCAAGGTGGACAAGCAGGGCCGCCACAGCCAGACCATGATCCTGGCCAGCTCCACCAAGGTGAACGTCGCGGCCGGCGCCAAGGCCACCTGGAAGCAGGGCAAGGGCGCGCTGATCGACAGCTCCGCCAAGGAGGAGTGCGCCGCCGGCGGCGTGCGGGTGTCCGTCACCAACAGCGGTGACGAGGCCGCCACCGTCACGGTCGGCAAGCAGCAGGTCGCCGTCCAGCCGGGCAAGACCGAGACCGTTCTCGTCAAGGTCGAGGAGAAGGCGAACTACGACTTCACCGTGACCGGCCCGAACGGCTACACCAAGCAGTTCACGGGCGTCCTGGACTGCAAGGTCGGCGTGACCCCGACCCCGGCCCCGACCACCCCGGCCGCGACCCCGTCGGGCACCCCCGCCGCGACCCCGTCGGGCACCCCGAGCAACGGCGCCGGCCAGCCGGCCCCGGCGACCACCAGCGCCGCCCCGGGCACCGGTGGCCTGGCCCAGACCGGCGCCAATGACTCCACCCCGATCCTCGCCGCCGTCGCCGGTGGCCTGGTCGTGGCCGGTGGCGCCGCCGTCTTCGTCCTGCGCCGCCGCGGCCGCCACGGTCGCACCACCGCCTGAACCGGTCGGACCGGTCGAACCGACTGAACCGACCGAACCGACCGAACCGCCCGAGTGGGCCGGGGGGCACTGACCTCCCGACGCCCTGAGAGCGGCGACCGGCCCGGCTCCCCGCACCCGCTGCGGGGAGCCGGGCCGTCCCGCGTTCGGGGCCCGGCCGGCGTGCCTTGAGGGCCCGGCCGGCCGGGGTGTTGCCGGTGGGGCGGGAGCGGCGGGGCCGGAGCGGGCGGGGAGAGGGCTCCGGATACCCCCAAGGGGTCACCCGGGCGATTCGGGCCTCCGGGCCGGGTGCGGCACAATGGAAGGCTGCAAGCCGAATACTCCCGACGACGCCGGAGCGATCTCACGTGGCGGAATACATCTACACGATGCGCAAGGTGCGCAAGGCTCACGGAGACAAGGTCATCCTTGACGACGTGACGCTCAGCTTCCTCCCCGGAGCGAAGATCGGCGTCGTGGGCCCCAACGGTGCCGGTAAGTCCACCGTGCTCAAGATGATGGCAGGCCTGGACCAGCCCTCCAACGGCGACGCCTTCCTCTCGCCCGGCTTCACCGTCGGCATGCTGCTGCAGGAGCCGCCGCTCGACGAGTCCAAGACCGTCCTGGAGAACGTCCAGGACGGCGTCAAGGAGATCAAGGGGAAGCTCGACCGCTTCAACGAGATCGCCGAGCTGATGGCGACCGACTACTCGGACGCCCTGCTGGACGAGATGGGCAAGCTCCAGGAGGAGCTGGACCACGCCGAGGCCTGGGACCTGGACGCCCAGCTGGAGCAGGCCATGGACGCCCTGGGCTGCCCGCCCGGCGACTGGCCGGTCACCAAGCTCTCCGGTGGTGAGAAGCGCCGCGTCGCGCTCTGCAAGCTGCTGCTGGAGGCCCCCGACCTGCTGCTGCTCGACGAGCCCACCAACCACCTGGACGCCGAGTCGGTGAACTGGCTGGAGCAGCACCTGGAGAAGTACAAGGGCACCGTCGTGGCCGTCACCCACGACCGGTACTTCCTGGACAACGTCGCCGAGTGGATCCTGGAGCTCGACCGCGGCCGCGCCTACCCGTACGAGGGCAACTACTCCACCTACCTGGAGACCAAGCAGTCGCGTCTCAAGGTCGAGGGGCAGAAGGACGCCAAGCGCGCCAAGCGCCTCAAGGAGGAGCTGGAGTGGGTCCGCTCCAACGCCAAGGGCCGCCAGGCGAAGTCCAAGGCCCGTCTGGCCCGCTACGAGGAGATGGCGGCCGAGGCCGACAAGATGCGGAAGCTGGACTTCGAGGAGATCCAGATCCCGCCGGGCCCGCGCCTGGGCAACGTCGTCATCGAGGTCGAGAACCTCAACAAGGCCTTCGGTGAGAAGGTCCTGATCGACGACCTGAGCTTCACCCTGCCGCGCAACGGCATCGTCGGCATCATCGGCCCGAACGGCGCCGGCAAGACCACCCTGTTCAAGATGCTCCAGGACCTGGAGACCCCGGACAGCGGCACGGTCAAGGTCGGCGAGACGGTCAAGATCAGCTACGTCGACCAGACCCGCTCCAACATCGACCCGAAGAAGACCCTCTGGGAGGTCGTCTCCGACGGTCTGGACTGGATCAACGTCGGCCAGGTCGAGATGCCGTCCCGTGCCTACGTGTCGGCCTTCGGCTTCAAGGGCCCGGACCAGCAGAAGCCGGCCGGCGTGCTCTCCGGCGGTGAGCGCAACCGCCTGAACCTGGCGCTCACCCTCAAGCAGGGCGGCAACCTGCTGCTCCTCGACGAGCCCACCAACGACCTCGACGTCGAGACGCTCTCCTCGCTGGAGAACGCCCTGCTGGAGTTCCCCGGCTGCGCCGTGGTCATCTCCCACGACCGCTGGTTCCTGGACCGAGTGGCCACCCACATCCTCGCCTACGAGGGCGACAGCAAGTGGTTCTGGTTCGAGGGCAACTTCGAGTCGTACGAGAAGAACAAGATCGAGCGGCTCGGCGCCGACGCCGCCCGCCCGCACCGGGCCACCTACAAGAAGCTGACCCGAGGCTGACACCCAGCCGTCACAACGGCCCGGCAGACTGCCCTCCGGGCGGCCTGCCGGGCCGCGGCCCGTCGCCACCGCCCGTCGCGTGACGCTCTGCGCCACCGCCGGCCGACGCCGAGAAACGGCGCCGGCGGGCGACCGGACACCGAGGAGAACTCCCGTGGCTCGCCACATCTACGCCTGCCCGCTGCGCTGGTCCGACATGGACGCCTTCGGGCACGTCAACAACGTGGTCTTCCTGCGCTACCTGGAGGAGGCCCGGATCGACTTCATGTTCACCCAGGCCGCCGCGGCCGGCGCCGGGGAGTTCGCGGGCGGCTCGGTGGTGGCCCGCCACGAGATCGACTACAAGCGTCCGCTGGTGCACCGGCCCGAGCCGGTCACCATCGAGACCTGGGTGACCAGGATCGGCGGCGCCTCGCTGACCGTCTCGTACGAGATCAAGGACGTCGCCGAGGACGGCGGCGACATCGTGTACGTCCGGGCGTCCACCGTGGTCGTCCCCTACGACCTGGCCGAGGGCCGGCCGCGCCGGATCTCGCCGGTGGAGCGGGAGTTCCTCGGCCGCTTCATGGACGAAGAGCCGGCAGTCGCCACCGTCTGACCCCATCTGACGATTCGAGCTGAACGACTGTGACCATCACCGCCCGTCTCGCCCTGACCGACACCGGGGAGGCCGCCGACCTCTCCGCCTTCCTGCTGCGCCTGCTGCGCTTCGACCGGGCGGCGGCCGTCCGGATCCAGGCGGTGGGCCCGGGTGAGGGGGACGGCGTGCTGGCTGTCTTCGGACGGCTGCCGCTGGGCGGCAGCGGTGCGCTGGCGATCCGCACCGTGCGGCTGAGCGGCCTGGACGAGGCGGTGGACGTGACCGTCTCGGCGGGCCAGTTGCTGGACGGCGTGGACGCCGACGCGGGCGCCGTCGCGCTGCCGGCGCCGGTGACCGGCCCGGCCTGGGCCGGGATGCTGCCGCCGCGCACCGGCTGGCGGCCGGTCGGCGCCCCGCCGGTGGCCGAGGTGTACCCGGAACTGATGGCCGGGGTGCGGGAGTTCCGCGAGCGCAGCGAGGCCGTACCGGCGCACCACCGCACCCGCGCGGTGCTGGACGCGCTGGCCGACGAGATCTGGTCCCGGCCGGTCACCGCGCTGCCCGAGCTGCCGCTGCGGGTGCCGCACGCCGCGTACGTGATCGGCTTCCTGCGGCCCGACGCCCCGCTGACCGTGCACCGGGCGGGCGGCTGGCTGCGGCTGAGCGCCCCGGCGGGCTCGGTGGTGGTGCGCACCGTGGCCGCGCCGGGCGCGGGGCTGGGGCTGAGCCCGGTCCGGTGACCCCCGGCCGGATCCGGTGACCGCCCGCCGGAGCAGGGTGACCCCCGGCCGGATCACGGGGACGGGCCGGTTCAGCCCGGGGTGTTGATCATCGAGGCGGCAGCGTACGTCAGGTACTCGAGCAGCTGCCGCTCGTGCTCGGCCGACAGCTCCAGGCTCGCCACGGCCGCCCGCATGTGGGTGAGCCAGGCGTCGTGCGCGGCCTTGTCGACCTTGAACGGCACGTGCCGCATCCGCAGCCGCGGGTGGCCGCGCTGCTCGCTGTAGGTGCGCGGGCCGCCCCAGTACTGCATCAGGAAGAGCGTCATCCGCTCCTCGGCCGGCCCGAGGTCCTCCTCGGGGTACATCGGCCGCAGCAGCTCGTCCTGGGCGATGCCCTCGTAGAACCGGTGGACCAGCCGTCGGAAGGTCGGCTCACCGCCGACCTGGTCGTAGAAGGTCTCCTCGCTCAGCGTGCCTCGCCGGATCTCTGTCACCCGACCATGGTCGCAGACGCCGACGGGGTCGTACACCGGGACCAAAGGCGTACGACCCCGTCGGGATCGGTGGACGTCGACCAGCGGACGCCGGTCGGCTGGTGTCCGCGGGCAGGTCCGCGGACAGGTCTGCGGACATCAGCCGGGGAGGGTCAGTCCTCCCAGCGGAACAGCTTCCAGGAGATGCCGGTCAGCACCGCCGCGAAGAGCAGCAGGCCGCCCATGGTCGGCAGGGCGTCCATGACGCCGCCGCCGCGGGTGAGCACCGACTGGGCGGAGTCGACCAGGTAGTGCAGCGGCATGACCTGGGAGACGCCCTTCAGCCAGCCCGGGGCCCCGTCCAGCGGGAAGAACGAGCCGGACAGGAAGGACATCGGCAGCACGATGATCTGCGAGATGCCGTTGGCCGCCTCCTCGGTCTTGGCGACCGAGCCGGCCAGCAGGCCGATCGACATGAAGGCGAGCGTCGCGCAGGCCACCAGCGGGATGACCAGCCACCAGTTTCCGGTGAGCTTCAGTCCGAAGAAGCTCGTCGCGACCACCAGGAAGACGGCGGTCTGCAGGAAGGCGGTCAGCAGCGACACCAGGATCCGGGAGCTGACCACGGTTCCGGCGTTGATCGGGGCCAGTCGCAGCCGGCGCAGCACCTTGGACTTGCGCCAGTTGACCAGCGTCAGCGCGGCACCGAACACCGCGCCGGTGGCGACGGCCCAGCCGAGCAGGCCGGGGGTGAGGAACTGGATCGGCTTGAGCGACTTGTCCTCGACCTGCTGGGAGTCCAGCACGAAGGCCGGCTTCTGGCCGGTGGCCGCCTGGTTGGCGTTCTGGACCACCGAGTTGAGGATGCCCTGCAGCGCGCCGGCGCGGACCTGGTCGGCGGCGGTGTAGCGCAGCTCGACCTTGCCGTCCGGGCCCTGCTTGATCAGCGCGTCGTAGTCGCCCTTGCGGACCTTCTCCAGCGTGGCGGCCTCGTCGTCGGTCTTCGTGATGGTGAGGACCTTGTCCAGCCCGGCCCGCTCGTCGCCCTGGATGGAGTCGAACAGCTTCACCGCGCCGACCTGCGCCACCTTGGCGTGGGGGCTGCCGGAGCCCTTGGTCACGGTGCCGAAGAAGACCAGGAACACCAGCGGGAAGAGCAGGATGAAGAAGGTCGCGGTGCGGTCGCGCTTCATCCCGAGCAGCATGGCGCGGGACAGGCTCCAGAACGCGCTGACCCGCTCCCGCTCGCCGGCGGCCGGGCCGCCGCGCCGGGCGGGGGCCTGAGGCTCGGTGGGGGTGGTGGCGGTCATGCGCGGAACTCCCGTCCGGTCAGCTGGAGGAAGACGTCCTCCAGGGTGGCGCCGCGCACTTCCAGGCCGCGCAGCGCGTTCTGCTCGGCGAGGACGCTGAGCACCGGGGCCGGAAGGCGGGTGGAGACGGAGAGCGAGACGGTGTCGTCCTCGAGGTTGGCGATGTCCGCGCCGGCCGCGGTCATCAGCTCCCGGGCCCGGTCGAGCGGGAGCTGGCCGGAGGCCACGCTGATCCGGACGGTGTCGTCGATCTCGCGGATCAGCGCCGCCGGGGCGCCGGTGTGCAGGACCCTGCCGTGGTCCATGATCGAGACCCGGTCGCAGAGCACCTCGGCCTCGTCCAGGTAGTGAGTGGTCAGCACGACGGTGCGGCCCTCGGCGTTGATGTCCCGCAGGAGGTCCCAGAGGTTGCGCCGGGACTGCGGGTCCAGGCCGGTGGTGGGCTCGTCCAGGAAGACGAGTTCCGGATCGTGGGCCAGTGCGCAGGCGATCGACAGGCGCTGGGCCTGGCCGCCGGACATCTGGTCGGTCAGGGTCTCGGCCTTGTCCGAGAGGCCGACCCGCTCCAGCATCGCGTCGGCCCGCTTGGGGCCGACCCCGTAGAACGACGCGAAGGTGCGGATGGTTTCCCGGGCCGTCAACTTGCGGAAGAAAGCGGATGCCTGGAACTGCACGCCGATTCGCGGCAGCAGTTTCGGATTGCGCGGCCAGGGCTCCATGCCCAGCAGCTCGATCCGGCCCTCGTCCGGTTTCCGGACGCCCTCCAGGATCTCCATCGTGGTGGTCTTCCCGGCGCCGTTGGGGCCCAGGATCCCGTAGAACTCGCCGGCCTCGACGGTGAGGGACACCCCGTCGACGGCCTGCACATCCCCGTACCGCTGGCGGATGCCGTCAGCGGATATAGCAGCAGTCATGTGCCCTGAGCCTAGGGGTTGTGAAGGCTCCTGTGCACATCTGTGCGAGCGAATTTGCGGACATTTTAAAGGCGGTGCGAACAAAGCCGGGCCGGGCGGATGTCGAATTCCGCCCGGCCCGGCCGGAGTTGGCGATGACCGGCGCTGATCGACCGTCGGGAAATGACCGGACGGACTTTCAGCTCACGGCCTTTCAGCCGCGGTGCACGGTGATGGTGGTCCAGGCGCCGATGTGGATCCGGTCGCCGTCGTTCAGCGGAACGGCGACGTGCGGGGCGATCGGCTCCGCGCCGCCGTTCATGGTGGTGCCGTTGGTCGAGTCCTGGTCCACCAGGACCCAGCTGCCGTCCGCCTGTTCGGCGAGCAGAGCGTGCTGGTGCGAGGCGCCCGGGTCCTCCGGCGGGACGGACAGGTCGATCTCCGGGACGGTGCCGCGGTGCTGGCTGCGCCGCCCGATCCGCAGCTGGCCGCGGCCGGTCAGCGGGATCCGGCGCTCGGGGCAGTACGGCGGGAAGAACAGGCCGGCCGCCTCGGGCCCGCTGCGGGCCATCATCTCGGTGAAGTAGTCCCGGTCGGCCGAGACCACGGCGATCCAGTTGGTGCGCACCGGCTCGGCCGGGGCGGGCTCCTGGGGCTGCGGCGGGGCGAGGTTGAAGGAGGTGCCGAAGTCGCCGCCGCGGTTGTTCGGGCCGGGGCCGGCCGGCTGGGCGTACACCGGGCCGGAGTCCTCGCGCACCGCCGGGTCGGGGAACGCGCCCTCGGGCACGGGCTCCTCCTGCCCGATGCCGGGCGAGGAGGGCGGGTAGCCGTAGGTGTGCGGGTGCGCCGGGGCCTGCGGCTGCTGCGGGACGGGCGGGGCGACGGCCTGCTGGGCCGCCGGCGGCTGCCCGAACGGGGCCTGGCCGAGCGGCGGCTGCCCGAACGGCGGCTGGCCGAGGGGTGGCTGACCGGCCTGGGAGTGGCCGGCCGGGGCCTGCGGCGGGGTGCCGCCGTAGGCCGGCGGGATGTTCAGCGGCGGCTGCTGGGCAGGGCCGGGCGGGGTGTGGCCGGCGCCGGGCACCTGGCGGCGCGACGGCGTGGAGAGCTCGTAGTCGTAGCCGCACTCCTCGCAGAACCGTCCGGTCTGGGGGCTGCGGCAGATCGGGCAGACGGCCAGGCCCGCGGTGAGGCCCTGCGGTCCGGCCTGCGGCGGGGCGGCCCCGTGCGGCGGGACGGCGCCCTGCGGGGGAACGGCCCCGTGCTGCGGCGGGGGCACCATGCCGGGCGGCGGCAGCGGAGCCCCGGGCGGCGGGACGGCCCCCGGCGGCATCGGCGGCGGAGGCGGCGGTGCGCCGAAGGAGGCGCCACCGTACCCCGGGTGCCCGGCGTGCGCACCGGGCGCGGGGTCGCTCCCGGGTGCCCCCGGGTAGCCTCCGTGCGCCCCCGGGGTGGGGGCCGGCGGAGTCATCGGGAAGCCGCAGAAGTCGCACCAGTCCTCGGCCTGCGACTCGTGGCCCCTCGGGCAGATCGGCATCAGGTCCCCCTCGTTTCGGGCCGGCGCGGTGCGGCGTCGCGCCGGGGTGCCGGCCCGGTCACGTCTTCAGCGGTCACTTCTTCACACGTACCGTCTTGGTCGACCGGGTCTCAAGGGTCATCGAGTCGGCCTCGCTCACGTTCTTACGGAACCGAACCGTACCCTCCTTCGGGTCCACCACGTCCACCACCTTCTGGAGCAGCTTGTAGGTGCCCTCGTTCCCGGTCGCGTGTGCGATCCGGACGGCGGCGCCCAGCTTGGAGGTCGCGCGGTCGACGTCCCCGGCCCGGTGGGCCTCCAGGCCCTCCTGGATGGAGGAGGCGAGCTCGGCCTGCCCGGTGTAGTGGGCGACCTGCGGGCTGATCCTGGTGGAGGAGGCCAGGTCGTCCGTCCAGACCGCCTTGACCAGGCCCTGGGTGAGCACCTCGGGGGTGCCGCCGGCGACCTGCTCGGGCAGCACCAGGCTGACCCGGGCGGCCAGCATCTCGTTGCCGACCGCGGCGGCCGGCACCTCGACGCAGACGTGGTAGTCGCGGCTCTCGTCGCCCCAGGAGCCGGTCGGGTAGTCGCCGGCCCGGGGGCCGGCCTCGGTGCGGCGGGAGGTCAGGTCCTCGACCGAGGGGGCGACCTGCTTGACGAACCGGACCGTGGCGTTGGCCGGGGTCCAGATCCGCAGCGCGACGTCGGCGACCTGCTTGCCCATCGCGCCGGCCATCATCGAGCGGAAGTCCTCGGCCAGGCCGGAGGGCTCGGCGACGATGTCGGTGGTGCCGAGCAGCGCCGAGGAGATCCGGCGCAGCTCGTCGATCCGCCAGTCGGTGCCCACGCCGCGGCAGTCGGCGGTGAAGTGGCCGGTCACCCGCTCGATGTTGCGGGCCAGGTCCTCGGCCGACTCGTGCTCGTTGTTGCCGTCGGTGAGCAGGACGGCGTGTCGGATGGCGATGTCGCGGCGGGTCAGGAAGAGCTTGTCGGCCTTGGCCAGCCAGGTGCCCATCGCGGTGCCGCCGGCCGCGGTGAGCCGGCGCAGCGAGTCCTTGGCCTGCTCGCGGGTGGTGGCGGAGGCGATCGCGAGGGTGCCGTCGCCGGGGTAGATGTCGCGGGCCTCGTGGGTGCCGGCGACCACGGCGAAGGCGGTGCCGTCGCGCAGCGCGTCGACGGCGGCGGCGGTGGCCTCGCGAGCGCCGTTGATCTTGGTCTTGGGGTAGTCCATCGAGCCCGAGCAGTCCACCAGGATGACCACGGCCGCCGCCGTCCCGGTGCCCGCCGGGGTGGCGTCGGCGAAGCCGAGCGGCCGGCCGCCGGAGGTGCCGCCGCCGGTCGCGGTGACGGTGACGATGGCGTTGACCTCGCGGGCGCCGTCGGCCAGGTACTCGTTCTGGAAGATCTCCACGTGGAACCTGGGCAGGTTCGGCTTCGCCAGTGTTGCCATGGGGCGGTCGGCTCCCGTCGGGTGAGGGGTGGACGTGCTCAGGACGGTGGGGCGGCCCGCCGGGCGGGCCGGCGGGCCGTGGCGCCGGGGCGTCCGGCGGGTGGTCGGTCAGGCCGTCGGCGGGTGCGGCGGCTGCGGCGGGACGGTCGGTGCGACGGGCGGGGCGGGAGCGGCGGGGGCGGTCGGCGGGACGGGCGGCGCCGGGGGGACCTCCGGGGGCGCGGGCGGCACCGGGGGCAGCGGGGCCGCGGCGGAACCGATCACCGGGAGGTCCGGCAGGGTCGGGTCGTGGTCCTCGTCGTCCCCGCCGTCCGCCGCCGGGGCCGGGGCCGGTCGCGGAGCGATCACCGGCAGGTCCAGCGCGGTCGGGGTCTGGTCGGCGTCGGCGGCGGCCGGCGGGTCGATCGGCAGCACGGCGACGGTGATGTTGTCGTGGCCGCCGGCCGCGACCGCGAACTTCACCAGGGTCTGCGCCGTGGCGAGCGGCTCGGTGCGGGCGTCCGGGCGCACGTAGTACGCCAGGTCGGTGGCCGCCTCGGCGTAGTTCCACAGGCCGTCGGTGCAGATCAGCACCACGCCGGGGACGTGCGGGGTGAAGTCGAGGGTGTGCGGCACGACCTCCTCGGCGTCGGCGCCGAGCCAGCCGGTGATCGCGTGGGCGCGGGGGTCGGAGTAGGCCTCGGCCTCGCTCATCAGCCCGGCCTCGACCATCCGGGCCGCCCAGGAGTCGTCCTGGGTGAGCCGGAACGGCTCCGCGGCGGCGCGGTCGTCCGGGATCCAGTACGCCCGGGTGTCGCCGACCCAACCGATGGTGACCCGGCCGCCGGCGGCTATCGCGCTGACGTAGGTGCAGGCGGGCGCGTTGAGGTCGGGCCGGGTGGGGCCGGCGCCGTCGGTGGCGAGGTCGGCGACGGCCTGCGCGGCGTCGGCGATGGCCTGGCGCATCGCCTGGTTCGGGTCCCGGCCGGCCTCCAGGGCGGTCAGCAGCGACTCGGAGGCGGCGTCGACGGCGGTCTCCGAGGCCTCGTCGGGGCGGTCGGAGGAGGAGACGCCGTCGCACACCACGGCGACCACGACCGGCTCGCCGCCGGGCAGCGAGGTCGCGGCGACGGTGAAGGAGTCCTCGTTGCGGTGGTGGCGCACGCCGCGGTCGCTGACCCCGGCGACGCCCCCGAGGGCCTTCTCCATGTGGTCGCGCGGGCGCGGCTGGGCGCTGCCGCAGCCCTCGCAGTAGCCGTCCGGGGCGACCTGCGGCTGCCCGCAGTGCACGCAGACCGGCCCACGCGGCGACGGTACGGCCTCGCCGCGTGCGGCGGCCCAGCTCGCCGGCATCGAGCCGGGGGCCGCCCGGCCGTCCCGGCCCGTCCCGCAGGAGCCGCAGTAGGCGTCCTCCGGCTCCATCGGCTCCGAACAGCTCGGGCACTCGGTCTGCTGCGGCATCTGCTACACCCACGTCCTGGGGCGGGCACGGTTGGCCCGCTCCACCATCTCGATCCTGTTCTCGGCCCGGTCGGCCAACCGGGCGAGTACCCGGTAGGACTGCTCCAGGGCGAAGCGCAGTTCCCGCTCCTGTGCGGGACGTCCCAGGACCACCAGTCCGGTGGCCCGCCGGCCTGCGGCCGCCTCGGCGCCGACCCAGCCGAGGGCCGCGTCGAGCACCTCGACGGCGAGCTCCTCGCGGCGGCGGTCGTCCAGCCGCAGCGCGGCCAGCTGCGAGGAGCTCGCGTCGAGGTCGGCGGCCAGGTCGTCGGTGGGCCGGCGCTCGCGCAGCCGGGCCCGGACGGCGGCGATCCGGGCGGCGGTGTACTGGCTGGAGGTGGCCGGGACGGTCTCCAGGACGCGGACCGCGCCGGTCCGGTCCCCCTCGGCCAGCCGGACCCGGGCCAGCCCGAAGGCGGCGCTCAGGTAGGCGTGGTCGGTGGCCCACACCAGCCGGTAGAACTCGGCCGCGTCGCCGCCGTCGCCGAGCAGTTCGGCGCAGATGGCGAGGGCCAGCTTGGGCGCGGCCTCGCCGGGGAAGGCGTCGTAGACCGCGTCGAAGGCCTCCGCGGCGGCTGCGACCCGCCCGCTCGTCTCCGGGCGCTCCTGGCCCGGCGCCGACGCTCCTGCCTCGCTCCCCCGCTCCTCGCTCCCTCGCGCCTCGCTCCCTCGCGCCTCGCTCCCTCGCGCCTCGCTCCCTCGCGCCTCGCTCCCTCGCGCCTCGCTCTCGGCGCCGGCGCGCCCTTCGGCCCGGGCGCGGGAGTCCCCGCCGCCGGCCAGCGCGGTCAGGCCGCGGTACCAGACCACCCGCCAGTCGTCCGGCTGGTCCCGCTCCAGCTCGGCGAGCCGGCTCACGGCGTCCTCGTGGCGGCCGAGTTCTAGCAGGGCGCGCAGCTCGCGCAGCCGGCTCTCGACCGAGACGGTGGGTGCGGCGGCCAGCGCGGCGAGCGTCTCCTCGGGGTCGGGGGTGACCAGGACGGCCAGGAAGCCGGCGTTGGGGTCGCCCGGGTCGACCCGCGGGACGGGCAGCGCGAGGGCGGCGGCGGCCGGGTCCAGCGGGGCCACCGCGAGCTTCCCGGCCTGCTCGGTGGGAAGCACCAACTCGGTGTCCACAACGCGCAGTTCGGGGCCGAACAGGGTGGAGGGCGCGGGCCTGGGCCGGTCGTCCTGGAGGGCCAGCACCTCCCGCAGCACGCCGGTGAGTTGGTCGGCCATCTCCTCGGCGGAGGCGAAGCGGCGGGCCGGGTCCGGGTCGGTGGCGCGGACCAGGAAGCGGTAGTACGACTCGTACCGGGTGAAGATCTCGACCTGCTCGGGGCCGGGCAGCGAGTAGCGGTAGGCGCTGCTGTAGCCCTGGAAGTCGAAGGTGAGCACCGCGAGGGTGCGGGCCACCGTGTACAGGTCGGAGGCGGCCGAGGGGCCGTCGGTGGCGATCTCCGGGGCCTGGTAGCCGATGGTGCCGTAGATCGGGCCGTCGTCGTCGAGCCGGCGGACCGCGCCCATGTCTATGATCTTGAGCGCGTCGCCGCTCTGGATCACGTTGTCGATCTTGAAGTCGCAGTAGACCAGACCCCGCCCGTGCAGGTAGCCCAGGGCCGGCAGCGCCTCCAGCGCGTACGCGATCGCCTGCTCGACCGGCAGCGGCTCGCGCCGGCCGTCCGGGGTGCGGCGCTCGTTGGCGATGTCCTTGAGCGACTTCCCGCCGACGTACTCCATCACGATGTAGCCGTCGGTGGCGCCGGTGCGCAGGTCCGGGTGCTCGGCGAAGTTGATGATCCGGACGATGTTCGGGTGGTCCACTTCGGCCAGGAAGCGCCGCTCTGCGACGGCCACCGCGAGCGCGTCCTCGTCCCCGGTGTCCAGCAGGCCCTTGAGCACCACCCACTTGTCGTTGACCCGCCGGTCCACCGCCAGGTAGATCCAGCCGAGCCCGCCGTGCGCCAGACAGCCCACCACCTCGTACTGCCCGCCGACCAGGTCGCCGCGGCGCAGCTTGGGCGTGAACGAGTACGGCGTGCCGCACTTGGTGCAGAAGCCGTCGGGGCGGCCCGGGCGGCCGTTCTTCTCCCGGCCCACCGGGGCGTCGCACCTGGAGCAGAACCGCTTGCGCTCGGGCACCTCGGCGTCGGCCAGGACGGCCTGGGACGGATCGGCCGCCTCGACGGTCGGTACGGTGACCAGGCCGGCGCCCAGCCGGTTGCGGGTGCCCGCGGAGGCGCTGCCCCGGGTGGAGCGGACCGAGAGGGAGCGGCCGCTGCCGGTACGGGTCGAGCGGTGCGAGCAGGAGCGGCCGGACATCGAGCGCGCCGAGCCGGTGCGGGCCGACGGCGAACGGGCGGAGCCGGTGTGCCCCGAGCCGGTGTGCCCGGAGCCGCCGGAGACCCGGGCGGATGGGACGTAGGGCTGGGTGACGCCGGTGTCGTCGGCGGGCGGGGTCAGGCCGCACTCGTCGCAGTAGCCGTCCGGGTCGATGGTGCCGGAGCAGTCGCGCGGGCAGGGCGAGCCGGGCCCGGCGGGCGCGACCGCCCCGGTCGTTCCGGTCGTGGGCGCCGAGGTGGTCCCGGCCGTGGGCGCCGCGGTGGTCCTGCCCGCCGGGGCGAGCCCGCACTCGTCGCAGTAGCCGTCGGCGTCGATCCTGCCGCTGCCGGAGCACTCCGGCCGTTCGCACGTCCCGCCCATCAACCTCAGCCCCCCTGAGCCTGTCCGTCCTGAGCCTGTCCGTCCTGCACCTGCGAGGCGCCCGGCGCCGGGCCGGTCGCCTCCTGAGCCCTTCCGGGCTCGGCCTCGGCGTGGGCCGGGCGCAGCGACTGCTGGAACCGGGCCACCGCGGCGGCCGCCGCCCGCAGGTCGCAGGGCGCGCTCCAGAGCAGCCAGCGCGCCTTCTCGTACCGTTCGACCACTTCCGGGTCCTCGGCGACCCGCAGCCGGGCCGCCATCGCCTTGTAGGCGTCCAGCCGGCCGCGCAGCTCGGCCCGGACGGCCAGCGGCTGGGTCACCTCGGTGAGCGACTGCCGGGCCCGGCCCAGCTCCTTGGCGGCGGCGTCCTCCAGCGCGTCCAGCAGCGGCGCCAGCCGGCCCCACTGCCCGGCCTGGCGCAGGTCCAGCGCGGCGACGATCCGCTCGCGCAGCGCCGAGGCGGGGCCCGGCACCGCCGGGACGTCGCTGGACGCTATCTTCGCCAGCACCTCGCCGCGCGCCCGGCGGGCCTCGGCCAGGGTGGCGTCGGCCCGCTGGAGCAGGTCGCCGACGCCCTGGAGCCGCTCCTCGGCCTCGTCGCGCAGCCGCAGCAGGTCCTCCAGCTCCAGCCGGACGCCGTCCAGCGCCCGCCCGGCCCGGTCGAACCGCTCGGTGTCCACCACCCCGACCGGGCCGGCGAAGGCCGAGCCCTCCGGGACGGTGCCGCGCTGGGCGGGCACCCGGGCGGGGCGCCACAGCGCCAGCGGGTCCCCGTGCACCTCGGTGCGCAACGCGGTGAGGTCCTGCTCGATCCCGGCCAGGTCGTCGCCCAGCGGGTGGCCGCCGGTGCGCACGCCGAGCGAGGCGGCCAGGGTGCGCACCCGCTGGAGCTCGGCCAGCAGCAGGTCGATCCGGGCCGGCAGCGCCGACCAGACCGCGTCGGCGGCGCTGACCACCTCCAGCACGGTGGCGTACCAGGAGTTCATCCGGACCATCAGCGCGTCCAGGCTGATCCGCTCGACCAGCTTGGCGGGCGCACCGAGCACCTGCGGGCCGTCCGGCACCACCCCGCCGGGGACGGTCACCGCGTCGCCGGTCAGCAGCTCGCTCAGCTCGGCCAGTTCGGGCGCGCCGGGCTTGGCCTTGCGGGCCCGGACGGCACGGGCCGAGGCCAGCGCCTCGGAGTAGCGGTCGAACAGCGCCCAGAGCAGCGGCAGGCCCTTGCCGGCGACGGACCAGCGCTCCAGGGTGCGCCCGGACAGCTCGGCGCCGTCCAGCAGCCGCAGGCCCGGGTGGTCCTGGAGGGCGAGCAGCGCCGACTCGACCGCGTCCCGCTCCGCGCCGAGGCGGGCGAGCGCGCGGTCGACCTCCTCCCGGCTCAGTGCCGGGCCAGCCGATGCCGCCACCGCGGTGTCCTTCCTTCCTCGCGTGCGATCCCGACGTGCCTGACGTGCGGTCCCACGACAACCCCCGTGTCCACCACCGGTCTCCCCGTGGTGATCGCCCCGAACCCTAACCGGTGGCCGTTGCGGCGGAGCGGGCGCGGGGCGTCAAGGCACCGTCAACGCCCCCCTGACGGCGCGCGCGCTACCTCCCCCGCGCCGTCCTCCGCGTCGCCGCGGGCCGGCCCCGCGCGTCGCCGCCGGGCCGGCCGGACGCCGCCTCAGTGCGAGCCGGGCCAGTAGTGATCGGCCTCGTTGAGCATGTACGGCTTGAGCCAGTGCTCGTACGAACGGGCCCAGTCGCCGCGCGCGTAGTAGTCGGCCAGGACCTGGTTGACCCGGGCGGTCAGGTCGGTGCTGTCCTTCAGCATGGCGACGCCGATCACCTCCGGCTGCGCCTCGCCGTCCACGATCCGCACGGTCTGGTCCTGCGCGGCCTGGCCGGCCGCCAGGCCGTTGTCGGTCATGGTGGCGTCGACCTTGCCGAGCTGCATCAGGACCAGGCAGTCCAGCTGGTTCTCCACCGTGACGATCTGCCGGGCGGTCTTCTTCTCCTTGACGATGTTCAGCGCGGTGGAGCCGTCGGCGGCGCAGACCGCCCTGTCCTTGACCGCGTCGTCGATGTTCTTCGCCGGCGACGACTTCGGCACCAGGACCCGCTGGCTGATGTTGAAGTACGGCTTGGAGAAGGCGACGTCCTCCATCCGCTTGCAGTTGATCGTCATGGTGCGGACGATCAGGTCGACCCGGCCCTTCTTGATGGCGTCTATCCGGTCGGCCGTGGCCACCGGCTTGAGCACCACCTTCTCCGGGTCGCCCATGACGGCCGCGCCGATCGCCCGGGCGAGGTCGATGTCGAAGCCCTCGATCTGCCCGGTGTTCGGGTTGCGGGCGCCCCAGCGGTAGCTGTTCTGGTCCACGCCGATCACCAGGCTGCGCTTGGCCTTGATGGCCTTGACGGCGGGGCCGTCCTCGGTGCTCGGCGGCACGCTCCGGTAGACGTCGCAGCCGTCGTCCGGTGTCTGCTCCTGCTGTACGGCCAGGGGCGCGGCGGTCGCGGCCGCGGGTGCGGCGCCGACCGGGCCGCCCCCGGCGAGCACGGCCGCGCCGGCCGCCAGCAGGGCCAGCGCGGCGGCGGGCCTGGTGGTTCTCCGGAAGGTCCTGTTGCGCATCGGTCGGTCTCCCCCTTGCCCGTTACCGGTACTCGGCCAGTCGTCGGCCCAGGCCCCGCAGCGCGGCGGCCGCGGCCAGCAGGCCGAGCAGCGCGGCGGCGACGCCGGCGGCACGCAGGTCCCCGCCGGTGCCCTCGGCGGCCTTCGTGAAGCGGTCCTGCTCGATGTCGGCGGCCTGGGCGAGTGCCCTGTCGGTGGCGTTGAAGGCGGCGTCGGCGGTGGCCGCGTCGCCCTTGGCCGTCACGGTGGCCTCCAGGGCGCCCTGGTAGTCGGCGTTGCCGACCTCCAGCGTCCGGGCCCCGTCATGCCGTCGGCGCCACTCGTCGAACTGCTTCCCTGCCTCCTGGATGCTCGGCTGGGCGGCCTCCGGCGCCTTGTGGAAGGCATCCGCGAGGGAGCCGCTGTACCGGCCCGGTGGAGTCTTCTCGGCGCCGGCCAGGTTCTCGGCGGCCTTCGCCCACTGGTCGGCGTACCTGGTGGTCGAGCCGCGGGCGACGAAGTGCAGGTTCTCCGCCAGCCGGGCCGTCAGGACGTCCGCCCGGGCGGAGTTGAGCGCCTGCAGCGGGTTCGCGCCCTCGCGGCTGCTGCGGTGGAGGGCCGAGTCGGTGGCCAGCCCGGTGACGGTCAGCCACAGGGCGCCGGCCAGTACGGCGGCGGTGGCGCCCAGCAGTCCGATGTTGAACACCCGGTTGGTGCGGCGGAACAGCGTCGACTGCACCCAGGCCAGCGCCGCCAGGGTGACCAGCGCCAGGCCGTACGCCGCCCACGGCACCGCCTCGGCGGCGGCGTAGTCGTCGGCCAGCTCCTGGTTCTCGGCGGCAGCCAGTTCGGCGGCGGTCGGCAGCAGCACCGTCTGCATCTGCTCGGAGGCGTACCGCAGGTAGCCGCCGCCGAGCGGGATGCCCTGCCGGTTGTCGGCCCGCGCCGTCTCCACCAGGCCGGTGTACACGGGGAGTTGCTGGTTCAGTCGGGCGAGCGAGCCCTGGGCTGGGGAGGTCGCCGTGGTCCGGGCGGCGGCCTCGGCGATCAGCTTGGCGGCGGTGGCGACGTCCTGCTCGTAGCGGCTGCGGACCTCGTCGGGTTCGGCGCCGGCCAGCAGGAAGCCGCTCGCCGCGGTGGTGGCGGCGTCGGCCAGGCTGCGGTGGATCTCGGCGGCGTCCCGGCTGAGCGGCTGGCTGTACGAGACCACCCGGTCGGCGGCCTGCGCCCTGGTCTCCAACTGCCAGGCGGTGAGCCCCCCGAAGGCCACGGTGAGCACCGCGAGCACCACACCGGCCAGTCGCAGCCGGCCGGGGGGCGTGAGGGTGGCTTGGGCGAGCCGGGCGCGCACACCGGTGGCGACGGCCGTCGCGGGGCGTTTCACCGGCGCACCGCCGGGTCGGGGCGCCGGGGGAGCGCCGCCGGGCCGCGCGGGCGGGGCCGCTCCGGGGACGGCAGGGGCCCCCGACCCGGCCGTCGCCCCCGACCCGGCCGTCGCCCCCGACCCGGCCGTCGCCACCGCCGTACCCGGCGGCTGGTTCGGCCGTGCCGGGAACGCGGCGCCGGACGCGCCGCTGCCTACTGGTGTTGCCACCCGCCTCATCCTCCCCTGGGGCCGGGCCCGTCCCCGGGGCCCGACCGATGGCAGCAGTATGGCCGTGACTCCCCGCGACCACACCCGACTTACGCCGATCTTGAGCAGGTCGTGCACATTCCCCGGGGCGGTTCGTATCGCCGGTGCCGCTCGTACCGCCAGTACCGCTCGTGCCGGTCGCCCCGGGAGGTGGCGAACCGTTCGACGCCGGCCGCGCCCTCCGCGGTTCCCCGGCGGGCGGAGCGCGGGGCCGGGTGCGGGGGCCGGGTGGGGGAGTGCGCTCCCGGGTGCGGCATCCCCCCGCTCCGTACGATGGAAGTATGCGACTGCTTGGAACGATCTCGCCCGACCGCCCGCTGCTCGTCGTCGCCGTGCGCGAGGAGGCCGCCCACCTGGACGACCGCCTGCCCGTGCTGCTCACCGGGATCGGGAAGGTCAACGCCGCCGTCGCGCTGGCCACCGTCCTCGCGCAGGGCGAGAAGCCCTCCGAGGTGATCAACCTGGGCACGGCCGGTGCACTGCGTCCCGGTTGGGAGGGCATCCACCACGTGGTCCAGGTGATCCAGCACGACCTGGACACCGCCACCCTGCACGCGCTCACCGGGCGTGAGTACGGAGCACCGCTGGTGATCGGCAAGGGCGACGGCCCGGTGCTGGCCACCGGCGACCTCTTCGTCTCCGACCCGGACGCCCGCGACCGGCTCGCCGAGCACGCCGACCTGGTGGACATGGAGGGCTACGCCGTCGCCACCGTCGCGCACCGGGCCGGCGTTCCCGTGCGGCTGGTCAAGCACGTCAGCGACGAGGCCGGGGACGGCGCGGGGCACAGCTGGAAGGAGTCGGTAGACGACTGCGCCCGGAAACTGGCCGACTGGGTGGTCGCGCAGGGCTGGTGACGCCGCCTCAGGGGGTGCGTGCCGCGCGGCCGCTCGGGCGCTGAGCGGGGGCGGCCACCCTCCCACCCCCGCCGCCCGGTCAGGCGTCCCGGAAGTCCGAGAGGTCCAGCACCGCCAGCCGCTCCGGGTCGGTGAGCACGTCGATCGCGACGATCGCGCCGTCCACCACCGTGAACGCCATGATCGACAGCGCCCGGCCGTTGTCGCCGATGACCACCGCGCCCGCGGTGCCGTTGACCAGCGCCGGGCGGGCGAACGGCGACAGCGTGCCCCGTGCGCCGGGCGGGACGCGGCGGCCGCCGCGCTCGGGCTGGACGTCCCCTCCCCGGCCGAGGCCCCTGGCGCGGCTGCGGGAGCGCGCGCCGGGCCTCGGGGCCTCGTACGTGCCGCTCGACGCGGAGGAGGAGGGTGCCGCGTACGAGCCGCTGTTCAGGCCGTGGCGGCTTCGGTGACGTCCCTGGTCGTGACCACCTTGGCGAAGCGGTTGGCGTGCAGGGTCGTCGCGGTGGCGCGGGCGAGCTCGGCGGCGGGGACGGTGGTGCCGTCGGGGCCGGTCATGTCGAAGGAGTGCATGGCGTCGGTGGGGAAGATCGCGTCGTAGCCGAGGTTGCCGGCCATCCGGGTGGTGGTCTCGCAGCAGACGTTGGTGATGATCCCGGCGACGACCACCTGCCGGGTGCCGCGCTCCTGGAGCCAGGCGTGCAGGTCCGGGGTGCCGTAGAAGGCGCTGTTGACGGTCTTGGTGACGTGCAGGGCGGGGGTGACGCCGGCGACGAAGTCCTTCAGTCCGTACCCCGGGGTGCCCTCGGCGAGCGGGCCCGCCTTCGAGGCGTGCTGGACGGTGACGATCGGCCGGCCGGTGGCCTGCCAGGCGGCGATCAGTTCGGCCATCCGCTGCTCGGCCCGCGGGTTGTCGCGCGGGCCCCAGAACGAGGCGTCCTCGAAGCCCTTCTGGACGTCGACGAGCAGCAGGACGGCGTCCGGGTCGAGGGTGAGCGGGGCGTCGAAGGCGTCGGTGTTGGTCATGCCGACCATGGTGGTCGGGGCCGCCGGGGACCCGTGATGGGCGGAGAAGCCACCCATCGATGGATTCCTGCCACGGGTCCCGTGCCATAGGTTCCTGCCATGCGAACGGTGGGGTGTCTGATCTTCGACGGTGTCCGGGCCTTCGACTACGCGGTGGTCGGCGAGGTGTGGGCGAACGGGACCTCCCGGCCCGGCCTGCCCGCCTTCGACCTGCTGGTCTGCGGGCCGGAGGGCGCCCGGGTGCGGCTGGACGGCGGGCTGGAGCGGGTCCCCGACCGCGGGCCCGCGGCGCTGGCCGACTGCGACCTGGTGGTGGTGCCGGGCGTCGAGGACCCGGCCGTCCGGCGGAGCCCGGAGATCCTGGACGCCCTGCGGGCTGTCCGCGCCGCCGGCGTCCCGATCGCCTCGCTCTGCGCGGGCGCCTTCGTCCTCGCCGAGGCCGGCCTGCTGGACGGCCGCGAGGCCACCACCCACTGGGCGCTCGCCCCCGAACTCGCCCGCCGCTTCCCGGCGGTGACGGTCCGGCCGGAGGTGCTCTTCACCGGCGGCGACGGCCTGTGGACCTCGGCGGGCGTCGCGGCGGGCATCGACCTCTGCCTGCACCTCGTCCGCACCGCCCACGGCCAGCAGGCCGCCGCCGCGATCGCCCGCGCCATGGTCACCGCGCCGTTCCGGGCGGGCGGCCAGGCCCAGTTCATCCCCTCCCCGGTCCCGGACGCCGCTGCCGGCGACGACCCGCTGGCCCGGCTCCGGGCGGAGGTGCTGACCTCCCTCGACGCCCCCTGGACGGTGCGCCGGATGGCCGGCGCCGCCCTGATGTCCGAACGCACCTTCGCGCGCCGGTTCACCGCCGCCACCGGAGCCGCCCCGATGCGCTGGCTCCTCGACCAGCGCGTCCTGGCCGCCCAGCGCCTGTTGGAGGAGACCGACCTGCCCGTCGACGCCGTCGCCACCCACTGCGGCTTCGCCTCGGCGGTCTCGCTGCGGCCGGTCTTCACGGCTAGGGTGGGTGTGGCGCCGAGGGAGTACCGGCGGGCCTTCCGGGGACGGGAGGAGGGCTGAGGTCTACGGGGTCAGGCCGTGACCGCCGCGCCGACGGGGAGCGCCACGACGATCTCCTCGTCCTCGTGGTTCCCGGTCGGCCGGAAGCCGAGCGAGGTGTAGAGGTGCCCGGCGGAGGTGTTGTCCGGGTGGTAGGAGAGGCGGATCTCCCGGCACTCCGGCAGCGCCGACAGGCGCTCGATCACGGCGTGCATGGTGGCGCGGCCCACGCCCCGGCCCTGTTCGGCCTCGGACACCACCATGCCGCCGATCCAGTGGGTGCCGTCCTCGTCGTCGTACGCCCACATGACGTGGCCCACGATGTCCTCGCCGGCGCGGACGCCGAGGGACGTCCAGACCCCGCCGCGCTGGGAGAGCAGGAGGTAGCGCGCGGCGAGTGCGGCCACGTACCGGCGCTGGTCGTCGGCTGGCGCCACGTCGGCGACGTCGCGCCAGTTCTCCTCCGTGATCTCCTCGAGCACCACGGTCCGGCCCTGGCGGTCGATGGTCTGCTGTGCCATGCGCTTCCCCACATCTCTGCTGGTCATGGGGGTGATCATAGGCATGCGAACAGGTGGTCGGGGAGTCATTTTCGCGGGGCCCGGCGAGGCCGGGTAGGGCGGGGGAGGGGCAGGGAGGGGAGGGGCGGGGCGGGGGGGGGGGGCGCGCCCCCCCCCCCCCCCGGGGGGGGGGGGGGGGGGGGGGGGGGGGGGGGGGGGGCGCCCCCCCCCCCCCGGCGCGGGGGGGGGGGGGGGGGCGGTAAAAGGCGCCAGGAAAAACAGGGACGNNNGGGCGCGGCGGGGGGGGGGGGGGCGGGGGGGGGGGGGGGGGGGCGGGGGGGGGGGGGGCGGCCCTCAGCGCCGCCACCCCGTTGGCTTCTCGGCACGGGGGCCGTGGTCCGTTGAGCCAAACCCCACCATGGGGTGAAGCCGTGGGCCGTGGGCCCGGTGGGCGCCGTCAGCCCGTGGCGGCCGCACGCAGGCGCTTCTTGTCCGGCTTGCCGATGGGCGTCAGCGGGATCTCGTCGACGACGTGCAGCACCTCGGGGGCGAAGATCCGCCCCTTGCGCTCCGTGACGAAGGCGCGGAGCTCGTCCAGCCGCGGCCGCTGCCCCGGCGCGGGGACGACGGCGACGTGGACGTGCTCCGCCTCCTGGGCGTCGCGGACCCCGAAGACCGCGCAGCGGGCGACCGTCGGGTGGGTGAGCAGGAGCTCCTCCACCTCGGAGGGGTAGACGTGCCCGCCGACCACGATGATCAGGTCCTTGACCCGGTCGGAGAGGTAGAGGTAGCCGTCCTGGTCGAAGTAGCCGATGTCGCCGGTGTCCAGCCAGCCGTCCCGCAGCACCGCGGCGGTGAGGTCCGGCCGCTTCCAGTACCCGGCCATGACGACGTCGGAGCGAATGTGGATCTCGCCGTGCTCGCCGGCCGGCAGGTCGATGCCGTCGAGCGAGCGGATCGCCACCTCGACGCCCGGGACGGGCCGGCCGACCGGGACCCGGCCGCCCTGGCCGATCCGCTCGTGCTCCTGCGGCATGAGCACGGAGATCAGCTGCGCCTCCGACATCCCGTACATGCCCACCAGGACCGGCCCGAAGACCTTGAGCGCCTCGCGGATCCGGGTCGGTGAGGCGGCGCTGCCCCCGTACAGGATCTGCCGCAGGCTGGACAGGTCGGTGCGGCCGATCGCCGGGTGGTCGAGGAGCTGGTGGAGCAGCGGCGGCAGCACCCAGAAGTCGGTGATGCGTTCGCGCTCGATGGCGGCCAGGACCGCGCCGGGGTCGAAGGAGCGCTGGAGGACCACCGTGCCGCCGTGCCGGAGGGCCAGGTCGGCGAGGACCCCGCCGAGGTGGGCCAGCGGGGTGGCGGCGAGGAGGCGGGGCGGGCCGTCGGTGCTGACGACCGGGTCGTCGAAGATGCGGCGGTAGGGCCCGTGCAGGCTGAGGATGCCCTTCGGGATGCCGGTGGTGCCGCCGGTGTGGCGGATGCCGAGGTCGTCCTCCGGTCCGATCCGGACGTCCGGGGGCTCGGCCGGGCGGTGGGCGGAGGCGGCGACCACGTCTTCGCCGATGACCGGGGTGCGGCCGTCGAGCGGCCCCGGGCCCAGGGTGAGGACGGTCGGCACGTCGATCAGCGGGAGCAACTCGGGGGCCTCGGCGTACCGTTCGGCGTCCACGAGCAGCACGGCGGTGTCGACGCTCGCGGTGATCTCGGCCAGGACGGGGATGCTCATGCCGTCGTACAGGTTCACCACCCGGGCGCCCGCGAGGCCCGCCGCGTACCGGGCGCTGAGGGCCTCGGGGGTGTTGCCCGTCAGCAGGGTCACGGTGGTGCCGAGGGCGGCGCCCCGGGCGATCAGCTCGTGGGCGAGGCGGTGGGTGGCGGCGGCGAAGTCGCCGGCGGTGATCTCGGTGCCGTCGGCGGCGACGACGGCCCGCCGATCGGGGTCGGAGGCGAGGGACTGGAGGATCAGCGCGGGGCCGCTGACGAACTCCGCGTCGGGCATGGCTACTTCTTCCTTGTAGTTTGCAACCATGGCCACAGGCTAACCCCATCCGTGCCGCCGGGTCGGGGACGCCCTGCGGTCATTTGGCGTGAACGTAGTGCTGTCGGCGCGTTCGTGACGATCGGTCAGGTCTGAATCGGCGCCGCTTCTTCCTCTGTTCGAGTGAAACGCCCGGGAGTTCGGCGCGTCGCCCCGCTGCCCCGTTCAGAACGCCGCCGGGGGCCGCAGGGCGAGGTCGGTGGCGGCGGCCCAGTGCTCGGTGGTGGCGGTGACGATCACGTAGCCCTGCTGGGAAGGGAGCCGGGGGAGCAGGGCACTGCGGCAGCCGTGGCTGTGGTGGACCTCGACCGGGACGGGGACGCCGTGGAGCAGGATCTCTCCCGGGGTGGGCGGGCCGTCGAGCGGGGCGAGGTGGGTGCGCGGGTCGAGGCGGTCCGAGTTGGCCAGGAAGGTGGAGAGTTGGGACTGCGGGGTGGTGAGGGAGCCCACCCGGTGGCCGTCCGGGACGGGGCGCGAGGTCTGGACGACGGCGACGAGCTCGCCGTCCAGGTGGTAGTTGAGGTCCAGGTGGCAGAGGTAGCCGTCGGAGGAGAGCCGCCCCAGCAGGAAGGACCACCCGGGCGGAGCGCCGCGGAGCGCGGCGACCTGCTCGCCCCACGCCTCGGCGGTCTCGCGGTGGGTCGGTACGCGGATGCCGCGCGGGCGGGTGTCGCGGAACAAGGGATTCCCCCAACGGGCGCTCGGCGAACGGTCGTTGGGATGAGTATGCAGGTGCCGACCGGCCGTTCGGGGGCGGATCGGACGGTAGGCTCGGGTGCGATGCGGAAGTGATCCGTTCCGGGCGGGAGTGATCCGTGACGACGTACGTTCTGATCCATGGCGCGGCCGCCGATTCCTGGTGCTGGGAGCCGCTGGCCGCCGAGTTGCGCGGGCGCGGACACGAGGTGCTCGCGCCGGTCCTGCCATGCGACGACGACGCGGCCGGGCTCGCCGAGTACGCGGACGCGGTGGTCGCGGCGATCGGCGACCGGACGGGCGGACTCGTGGTCGTCGCCCACTCGTTCGGCGGGTTCACCGGACCGCTGGTGTGCGCGCGGGTGCCGGTGGACCTGCTGGTCATGCTCCAGGCCCAGGTGCCGGCACCCGGGGAGACGCCGGGCGCCTGGTGGGAGAACACCAGCTACGGGCCGGCCCGCCGCGAATCCGACCGCGGCAGGGGCGTGCCGGAGGGCGCGGAGGAGGATGAGCGCGCCCTGTTCCTGCACGACACCCCGGCCGCCCTGGCCGAGGAACTCCTCACGGAGCACCAGCGACGGCAGTCGCCGAAGCCGTTCGGGACACCGTGGCCGCTGGCGGCCTGGCCGGACGTGCCGACCAGGTTCCTGCTCGCCACCGGCGACCGCTTCTTCCCGCCCGCGTTCCTGCGGCACCACGTCGAGGAGCGCCTCGGCTTCCGGCCCGACGAGATGCCTGGCGACCACCTCCCGATGCTCGGCCACCCGGAGGAACTGGCCGACCGGCTGGAGGCGTACCGGGCCGCGCTGTAGCCGGGACGCGGCACCAGGCGGGCCGCTGCCGCCGGAGGCGCTCGCCGAGCTGGCCGCCGAGGACTTCGCCACGCTGGACGAGGCGGGGAACATCCGCGCCGCCTACCCCTTCTCCGCCGTCCCCACCCGGCACCGGGTCCGCCTCGCCGGCGGGGTGGAGGTGTGGTCGATGTGCGCCGTCGACGCCCTGGGCATCCCGGCCATGCTCGACCGGGACGCGGTGATCACCTCCACCGACCCGGTGAGCGGCGAGCCCGTCACCGTCACCTCGGTCGACGGCACCCTGCGCTGGGAACCGGCCGGCGCGGTGGTCTTCGTCGGCCAGCGCCCCGGAGGCGGCCCGGCGGCCGTGGCCTGCTGTGACGCGCTGAACTTCTTCACCGACGAGGCGAGCGCCGGCACCTGGACGGGCAGCCACCCGGAGGTGCGCGGGCGGGTGGTCGGGCGGTCGGAGGCGGAGAGCATCGACCGGGAGACCTTCGGGCAGCTGCTGGCGCCATGAGCGCGGTGGCGGCCTCGTCTCGGGGGTTCAGTCCGAGTCGGGTACGACCTTGATGGAGGCGCGCTGGGTGCGTGTCAGCTGTACCTGATCCAGGCTGCTCTCGGTGAATCGCGCGCGGGAGAGGTCGGCGCCGGAGAAGGAGACACCGCTCAGTTTCGCGCCGGTGAGGTCTGCTCCGGTGAGCGTGGCGCGGTCGAACTGGCAGTCTGTCAGGACGGCTCCCTTGAAGCCGGCTCTGCGCAGGTCCGCGTCGGAGAATACGGCGCGTTCGGCTGTGCACCCGTCCAACCTGGTGCTTCGGGCCGAGGCGTCCGCCAGGTGCGTTCCCGAGAGGACGGCGTAGGACAAGTCCGCTTCCGAGATGTTGACCTCTGCCATGGTCGCGCCGGAAAGATCGCACCGGGTGAGGTCGGCCATGGTGAGATCGGCGAAGCACAGATCGACGTTGACGAGTGTCGCCTCCACGAGTCGGGCGGACACGAGCTGTGTGGACTGCAGGGAACCGTTCGACAGCAGGCTTCCGCTCAGGTCGGCGTCCCAGAGCCATGCCCCGTCCCAGACCAAGGTCCGGAGGTCAAGCCCCGCCAGGGCGAAACTGCTGACGACATACCTGCCGGGCAGGCGCCCCAGAACCAGGAGCGCCAACTGGACGTCCTCGCGCGGGGTGCGTGGCGGACCCGGCGGCACCGCGCGCGGACAGGCCTCCTGGAGGAAGTCGGTCAGTACCGACCGCCATGACTCGCCGGAGATTGTCTGCTCCTCCGGTGAGGCCCGCCAGGCCAGTCGTTCCAGGCGGTAGAGGGCCGCGATTCGCCGCTCAGGATCGGCGGACCGAAGATCTGCCCTCAGCGCCTCGTCCGCCGTGGACGGTTCTGCCGGCCCGGCCGGTTCCGCGTCGTCGGCCGCGAGCCAGAGTCGGTGGAAGCGCTCGACCTCGCCCTCGGGGTCCGGCTTCTGCCGCCCGACGGCGGTCTCGGCCAGGTAGCGCACCATGGACTCCACCCTCGCCCAGGAGGGGACGGTCACTCCGTTCAGCAGCTGGCTCGCGGTGTCGTGGCTCACCGTCGTCGGCAGGGCGTCGCGGCGCTTGATGCCGTCGGAGATGTCGCGGAGGCTGGGCTTGCCGGCGCCCCGGTACAGCCCGTGCAGGGCCTCGACCAGGTCCCTTCGTGGCCCGGGCGGAAGTTTCTCGTTGGTCGGAATGACGATTCCCGCCACAGGGCTGCACCTCGATGGGCTGTCAGATTCTGTCTGCTGCTGTCAGTTCATCATGGACCGAAGGTGCGTCGCTGTCAGGCGAACACTGGTTCCCGGCAGCCGACTTACGGCTTCATCCGGTCTCATCGATGCGGCGCGGCGCCGTCGCTGTCCGCCTCCAGGGTTGATGAGACGGGCCGTGAGGTGCGGCCGTCCATGGGGAGGAGAGGCGCGATGTTCGCCAGGTGTAGTGCGCAGGGTCGGACCGGTAGGGCAGGGCGGCGGTGCCGCCGGTGGCGGGTCGTGCGGCGCACCGTCGTCCTGCACTTCGTCCGGGGCGCGGCCGCGGCGGCGGGCGGTGCCACCGTGACCAGCCTGCTCGCTTGGGTGTTCACCCGGCACGGTTAGGGCTGCGCGCGCACCGGGGGGCGGCAGGTCGGTGAGTGGTGCACTGGCGGTCAAGTGCCTGGTCTCTGACGGGTCATCCGGAGATCGCACGGCTGCCTAGCCTGCTGGCAGTGCGTCGTGGATGCCGGTCGCGTGTGGAAACCGCTGGCAGGTGAGGCGCGCTGACGACCCGTCTCATCACCATCGAGGAATTCCCGCATGCTAACGACAAACGAACTCAGTGCACCGGCAAGGGTGCTCCGCCGACTGGTCGGTGTGATGATCGCCCTCGCTCTGGCGGTCGGGCTCACGGGCATGACGTCGCCCGCGGCGCACGCCGACACGAACAACCGTCTCACCAACATCGACTGGGACATCAGTGACCTGGGAGGCGGCGGCGATTCGGCACACGCTCGGTACTACGAGGTGATCCGCCGGCTCCACGAGCTCAGCAGTCACGACTGGTTCAGGACCGACCTGGACGAGACCGTCGTGGCGGACAACGACCAGCTCATCCAGATCAGCATCAACCGGAACGGCATGTACCAGGGCGCGATCTACATCTGGCCGCACAACCTGTACGTGGCCGGCTTCTACCAGGTCGGCGGCACGCACTGGGTCTTCAGGGAGGACAATCCGGCGGCGCCGGAGAGGGCCCGGTTCAACCGGACCCTGGGCGTCAATGCGAACACCCTTCCCTTCACCGGCAACTACAACAACCTCCCCGGTGGCGGCAGCAGGCAGAATCAGCGGATCACCGGACCCGCGCTCCAGAACGCCCTGCAGCAGGTGCGCAACATCCACCTCCTCCAGAGCACCGGCAGCAACTGGGCCACGCTGGGTGATTCCATCATCATGATGATCCAGGCCACCTCGGAGGCGGCGCGCTTCGGTCGGATCTTCGACAACATCCGCGGCAACATCCGCAACCACAGCGACGCCCAGATCGGTGTGGAGAACGTCAACCTGGAGACGAACTGGGCCGCACTGTCGAACTGGGTGTACCGCGTCATGAACAACGCGGGCGTCCCTCCCGTCACGGTCGGCCAGGGCCAGGCGGGCTTTGAGCGCACGTTCTACACCTTGCAGCAACTGATGCAGTACGTGTTCTACATGGACCTGTACAGCGGGTCCCGCCCCAGGTAGTCACACGCCCGGGAAGCGGGCAGGGCAGCTGCTCGGCTTCCGGTCGGAGGTAACGCGCAGGAAGTCGGCGGGGCTGACTTCCGGTGCGGGGCGCAGTGCTTCCCGGGGCCTGGCGGTGACCGTGAACACCGCCCCAGGGTGATCCGCTGCGCCACTCCGCAGGACGCGACCCCAGGAAACCGGAGGGTGGCCGGTGCCGGAGGAGAGGTGGTTGGTCAGTCGCTGATCGCGAGATGCAGGATCGTGGCCCAACTGTCGCTGACCAAGAGCAGGTTGCGCCACCAGGTGTAGGACGAGTGCGGGCCTCCGACATCGCCGGAGCTTCGGACGGGACCGAGGTGTGCCTCGATGAGGTCCGCGACGCCATCGGCGAGTTCGCCGGCCCGCCGGATCTCGTCGGGCGTGCGCAGGTTGGCTGCCGGCCACCTGTTGGCGGGCTGCATGAACCCGTCGGTCACCTGTCGACGGAGAATGCCCCGCCAGGCCCGGGGTGATGTGAACGGGGGTACGGGTGATGTCACCTGGTATCCGCTGCCCCAGCCGCCGGCGTCGTAGACGGCCTGAGCGAGACCCTGCATCCGGTCATGACCGGGTGTCACCCCCGCCACGGGGACCACATGAAGCAGTTCGATGAACGGCTCGTGGTCGCAGTCCTGGAGCAGGTCCAGAAGGGGTTCCGCTGCGGCTTCCACCGCGTCCGGCGCAGCGAGCGGGTTCAGCATGGATGCCCGGGGCCTCTCGTCCGTACGTGCGGTTCGGCCTCATTGTGCTGGCTGAGCGCCCGTTCGTGCGGCGGAGCCGGCGACTGCTGCTCGCCGGGGTGCGCAGGAAGTCGGCGGGGTCGACTTCCTGCGCGGGGCGCGTGGGGGCCGGCGCATTCGGTGTCCGCTGGGTGCTGGGGGAGGCGGCGGGGTTCAGGGGTGGGTGGAGGCCTGGGTGCGGCAGTGGGTGAGGGCGAGCTTGAGGCGGGGGTCCGGGTTGGGGGTGGCGGTGAGGAGCTCGCCCGCGCTGGTGAGGGTGCTCCAGTACTGGACCGGGTCGCCGGTGCGGGGGAGGGGGTGGGTGGCGGTGAGGGAGAGGTAGGCCGCCGTGAGGTTGCCGGTGGTGAACCAGCGCTGGAGGCCGTGCTGGTGACCCGGGCGAATCCCTCCCAGGGCCTCGATGGCGGCCAGGAAGAGGTCGACGACCGCGAGTTCGGTGGTGTCGAGACTCTTGGGGACGTCGAAGACGCCGAGGGCTTCGAGGAGTTCGCCCGTGTCGTCCTCGGAGTTGGGGCGGGGGTCGGCGAGGAGGGCGTCGTAGCAGTCGTCGAGGCGGCGGGTGGCTTCGGCGTGGGGGATGTCGAGAGCCAGGCAGACCGCGCGGGCACAGATCAGGGGTTGGTGGCCGAGCCGGGCGATGAGCGCGTACGTGGCGGCCGGGGTGGCGCCACGGGAGAGGGTGTGGCGGGCGAGGGTGGCGAGATTCATGGGGGTTCGGGCTTTCAGACGGTGACGAGGACGGGGGTGGGGACGGGAGCGACGAGGACCCAGACGAACTTGCCGACGCCGTCCGGGCGGGAGGCGCTGCCCCAGCGTTCGGCAAGCTCGTTGACGAGGAAGAGTCCGCGGCCGTGTTCGTCGTCGGGGGTGGGGGCGTGGAGGGCGGGGTGGGTGGTGCCGGCGTCGTGGACTTCAATCCTCAGGCGGGAGTTAACGAGCGAGAAGCGGACTTCGATGTGCCTCTCGTCGGGGGCATCCGAGTGCTGGACGGCGTTGGCGAACAGTTCACCGAGAAGCAACTCGGCCGTGTCGCCGTACCGTTCGCCCGAGGGGAGCCCGGAGAGGTACGCCCGGAGCAGGTAGCGCGCGAGGGGCGTGGACTCGGTCCGCGAGTCGAGGCGCGCGACGAACATGCGGGGGCGACGGGCAGTGAGCATGGGGCACCTCGAAGGGGGCGGAGGGGCGTGCGAGTGGGGCGCGAAGTTCACGCTGCGCACGCAGATGATCGCTTTCCGGTGTCAATGATCGGCCTGCGGGGGTACGGTTGCGTCCAAATCCACGTGTTGGGCACGTGACGCACAGGTGGGAGTGGTGATGACACGGCGAAAGCAGCGAGGACCGACGGCGAGCTCCGCGATCATGTTCGGCGAGGAGATCCGCTACGCGCGCGAGCAAGCGGGCTACACCCAGGAGGAGTTGGGCAAGCTGCTCCACCTCGACCGGACGGTGGTCTCACGGACCGAGGGTGGGCGACGCAAGCCGCCTCTCGACGAGGTCGTGGAGATCGGGCAGCTGCTGGACGCCGGTGACCTGCTGATGCGGCTGTACGGGCGGGTCGACTGGAACGTGGCGATCGATCACCCGGACTGGTTCCAGGAGCGCGCGGATCTTGAAGCGGTCTCGGTTGCGTTGCGGGTGTACCAGGACAGCATGATTCACGGCCTGTTGCAGTGCAGGCAGTATGCGCATGCGCTCTTCGCCAACGGCGCTGTGGTCCTGAGCGCGGGGGAGATCGAGGAGCGGATCCGCGCCCGACTCGGTCGGCAGCGTCGTTTTCTCGCGCCCGACGGGCCGCTGTTGCTCGTCATTCTCGATGAAAGTGCCATCCGCACGGCCGTGGGTGGGCCGAGCGTGATGAGGCGTCAGATGGAGCATCTCCTGCGGGTGGCGCAGCTCCCGAACGTCATCATTCAGGTGGCGCCGTTCTCGAACCGGCGGACCTTCGTCAAGACAGCCATGGTGTTGCTGGAGCTGCCGGACGGAGAGCGCTGGGTCTACTCGGAGAGCCTTGACCGAGGTCATCTGAGTGATGCTTCCGACACCGTGGCCAAGCACCAGCGTCGCTATGATCAGCTCCGGGCCGAATGCCTGTCAGAGGCTGACTCGCTACAGCTGATCGCCGATGCGCTGGAGGGTTACAGAGATGATGAGCAACGAGCTCGCCGCAGCCGCTTGGTGGAAGAGCAGCTACAGCGGGGACGACGGCGGGGACTGCATCGAGGTGGCGTCCGGATTCCCCGGCCTCGTTCCGGTGCGTGACTCCAAGGACCCGCAGGGCCCGGCGCTCGTTTTCCCGGCCGCTGCCTGGGAAGCCTTCGTTGCGGCCGTCCGTGAGGGCGACTTCCCGGCGTAGAACTCCCCGAGGAGCGAGCTGTGTTGATCTGGCGGAAGAGCAGCCACAGCGGTGACAACGGCGGTAACTGCATCGAGCTCGCCGTGGCCGCCTGGCGGAAGAGCAGCTACAGCAACAGCGACGGCGGCAACTGCATCGAGGTAGCCCCCGGATTCCCCGGCCTCGTTCCGGTGCGTGACTCCAAGGACCCGCAGGGCCCGGCACTCGTCTTCCCGGCCGCCGCCTGGGAAGCCTTCGTCGAGGCCGTCCGCACCGGCAGCCTGCCGCTCGAAGGCTGATCCAGCCCCTCAATGCCCTCGGGGCGGAGCACCCGCCGGTGCCCCGCCCCGATGCGTTGACCAGTCCTGTCAGCAGGCCCAGCCGCTCGCGTTGCTCCAGTAGTCCAGCTTCGCCCAGGTCTGCGGGCCGACCTCGCCGTCCACCGCGAGGCCGACGCAGCTCTGGAACTTGTAGACGGCGCTCAGGGTGGCCTGGCCGAAGACGCCGTCCTTGTTGAGCTGGTAGCCCTGGTTGGGGTTGATCGAGAGGTTCAGTTCGCATTGGAGGGCCTGCACGGCGGCGCCGGTGCTGTTCGGCCGGAGCAGCGGCTCGGAGGTGGAGTATCCGCTGCAGGTCGCTCCGGGCTGGGCGGCGTTGGCGGTGCCGGCGGTGGCGACGGAGCCGGCGAACAGCAGGCCGGCGACGGCCAGGCCGGTGACGAGCTTGCGCATTGAGGATTCCCTCCCGTTGGCGTGCGCCGTACCGGCGGCGCAGAGTGTGTGTACCAAGGGTGGCCCGAGAGGTCCCGTGAGGGCTGTCCAGAAAACACCTCATCCGGGTGCGCTTATCGGATAGACGCAGCCTCCTCTTCGCCCTCAGTGGTCGCCTGGCTCCTCGCCCGGTAGGCCCGCTTCTTCACCAGGGCGCCGCAGGTCTTCATCGAGCACCAACGCCGTGCCCCCGCACGGGAGGTGTCGACGAACGGTGTTCCGCACGCCGGGTTCCCGCAGATGCGGACACGCGTCCGTTGGTCGGATCCGCAGAGTTCGATCAGGTCCCGCGCGACCATGGAGAGTACGGCCGCGATGTCGTCCCCGTGCCAGCGGACGGTGGCCGCGTCGGGTGAGAGCACGGGCGCCGAAGTCGGCGCGGCGGCAGCGCGGTTGACGAGGTCGACGTCCCCGGGTGCGGGCGTCGTTCCCTCCGCCAGGGTGAGGCCGATCCGCTGGACCGCCTCGCGGAGTCGCCTGGCGCCGTCCAGGTCGGCCTCGCTGCAGGCCGGCGCGGCCGTCGTGCAGCCGCTCTCCACGCACCAGCGGCTCAGGTCCTCCGGTCGGGCCAGCCGTTCGACCCGCACCTCCTTGCCGCGGTCGGCCAGCGTGCCGGAGAAGGCGAAGCACAGCCGCGCGTCGTCGAACCGGAAGTCGGTCTTGGCGCGCTGGCGCCCTTCTCGTCGGCCGTCCCCATCGCTCATGTCCACCACTTTAGGTGGTTGACGCAGTGCGCGGCGAGCACATAGCGTCCAAGTCCACCGCTTGAACCGGTGGACAAACCCTGAGGAGGTGGCGTCCATGCGCGCCGCAGTCATCGAAGAGCTCCACGAGCCCCTCGCCGTCCGCGAGGTGCCCGACCCCGATTGCCCGCCGGACGGCGCGATCGTGCGCGTCGGGGCCAACGGCATCTGCCGCACCGACTGGGCGCTGTGGGCGGCGGAGTTCTGGACGGGAGGGCCGCGGGTCGAGCCGCCGTTCGTCCTCGGCCACGAGTTCGCAGGCACCGTCGTGGAGGTCGGCCGGGACGTCCGGGGCTGGCGGGAGGGCGACCGCGTCATCTTCCCGATGAACCCCGGTGAGGGCTCCTGCGAGATGTGCCGCAGTGGCAACCAGCACGTGTGCGAGCACGTGGACTCGCTCGTGCCCGGAGTCTCCTACTGGGGTGCCTTCGCGGAGTACGTCATGGTCCGCTTCGCCGACGTGAACCTCGTCCGGGTGCCGGAGTCCGTCGGCTTCGTCGACGTCGCCGCCCTCGCCTGCCGCTACATGACCGCCTTCCACGGCATCGTCGACCAGGCCGGGGTCCGCGGCGGGGAGTGGGTCGCGGTGTACGGGGCCGGCGGCGGCATGGGCCTGTCCGCGGTGGAGATCGCCGCGGCGACCGGCGCCAACGTCATCGCGGTCGACATCGACGGCGAGAAGCTCTCGGCCGCGCGCGCCCTGGGGGCCGTCCACACCGTCAACGCGGCGACGGACGAGCCGGCGGAGGCGGTGAAGGCCCTCACCGGCGGTGGTGCCCACGTGTCCGTGGACGCCGTCGGGATCGCCGAGGCCTGTCGGAACTCCGTGCTCTCGCTGCGCACGCGCGGCCGCCACCTCCAACTCGGGCACACCACCGGCGCGGAGCGGGGGGACGTCGCGCTGCCGGTCGACGTGATGATGGTCAAGGAACTGGAGTTCCTGGGCGCCTTCGGCATGCAGGGCCAGCGGTTCGGCACGATGCTCAACATGATCGAAGCCGGACGCCTCCACCCCGGCCGGATCGTCACCCGTACCGTCGGCCTCCACGAGGCGGGCTCGGTACTGGAGGCCCTGGAGACGTACGGGCCTACCGGCGTGGTCGTCATCGACGAGTTCGGGGCCTGAGCGGCCGTGGCAGCGGACACGACGAGGTCCGTTCCCCGCCTGCGGATCGACCCGGAACTCGGCCGGGCCCTCGCTGACGTTCCGATGACCCCCAACGGCGTGTTCGACCTGACCGACATCGCCGCCACGCGCGAGACGCTCCGCGCCTTCGCCGAGGCGAGCGCCGCCGACGCCCCCGACGACCCGTCGGTCACCGTGGAGGAACACCGCGCGGCGCGGCCGGACGGTGGCCCCGACGTGCCGATCCGTCTGCTGAGGCCCACGACCGCGAGCGGGCCGCTGCCGGTGCTGCTCTGGTTCCACGGCGGCGGGCAGGTGCTCGGCTTCGCCGCCCAGGACGACCCCTGGCTCAAGCGGCTGTGCGCGCGGGTCGGATGCGCCGTCGCCGCCGTCGACTACCGACTGGCTCCCGAGACCCCCGCACCCGGCGCCGCCGAGGACGGGTACGCCGGCCACCGGTGGCTCGTCCGTGAGGCGGGGGCCCTGGGCCTGGACGGCGCCCGGATCGGGATCGCCGGCCAGAGTGGCGGCGGAGGGATCGCGGCGGCCACCGCCCTGCTGGTCCGCGACCGCGGCGGCCGGGCGCCGCTCTTCCAGGCGCTGATGTACCCCATGCTCGACGACCGGAACCGGACCGCGTCGAGCCATGAGATCACCGACATCGGCATCTGGGACCGCTCCGCCAATCTCCTGGCCTGGCGGGCGGTCCTGGGCGAGCGAGCCGGAACCGGCGACGTCTGCCCGTACGCCGCCCCCGCCCGCGCGGAAGACCTCGGCGGGCTGCCGCCGGCCTTCATCGCGGTCGGCGAACTCGACTGCTTCCGCGACGAGGACCTGGACTACGCCACGCGCCTGCGGGCCCACGGCGTCCCGGTCGAACTCCACCTGTACCCCGGCGCCTACCACGCCTTCGACCTGTTCGCCCCCGAGTCGCAGCTCGCGCAGGCCTTCGAACAGGCCTGGCTCGGCTACCTCATCCGCCAGCTCCGGGCCCCGGCCCCGTAGCGCGACCGGGCGGCGGTCGCCCCCACCCTGGGGCGGCCCCGTCCGTTCGCCGGGGGGTGGTCAGAGGCACCCTTCCGGATGGTCTATAGTTTTCCTCATCACCCAGATGCGCGGGTGGCGGAATAGGCAGACGCGCTGGATTCAGGTTCCAGTGCCCGAAAGGGCGTGGGGGTTCAACTCCCCCCTCGCGCACAGTGAGCAGCCGGTCGATCTTCGGGTCGACCGGCTGTTCTGTTTTCCGCGGTCGCCGAGGGGTCCTCGCGGGTCTTTCACGGAGGCTCCGCGTCGCCGTCGAACCGGGCCGTGGCGCGGCCGGTTTCCCGTACCCCGTCCAGTCCGCGCGACCGGCCGGAGAGGAGTGAGCCGCCCTCAGCGGACCTTCAGCGGCTCTCCGGACGACGGGCGCGCGGCCCGACCGGCCCGGCGGGTCCGGCGGAGGGCGACGAGGACGGCCGTACCGGTGGCGGCCGCGAGCGCGAGCAGTGCGGCCACGGTCGTCAGCATCGTCATCAGGAACGCGACGGCCATGCCCAGGGCGCTCACCGCCATGCCCGGGCGGGCTGCCCGTGATCGACCGCGGGGCCGTGATCGGGCCCACCGGGGCGATGGCGAGCATGAGGCCATCAGGACGGCCGTGTCGGCTGGTGGCCGGTTCGTCGTCCACGCCCGCCGCGCCGGTTCCGCGGCCTTGCCGACCTGCGCCATGTGGTGCCTTTCCCCCGCGACCCGCGGTTCCTTCACGGGAACGGCCGGCCGACCTCCTGGTCGACCGGCCGTCCAACCGCTCCGGAGCTGTGAGGGCCTCACGACTCCGGCGATGCGGGGTTCGTCACTCGTTGTTCCACACGGCGCCCGCGCCGGTGTACGAGCCGCTGATGCCCTCGTTGTCGGCGTAGGTCCAGGCGGTGGCGTGGGAGAGGCCGTCCGGGCTGACGGTGGACTGGTTGGCGCCGAAGCCGGCGCCGTTCTGGTTGGCGGTGAAGAAGCCCTGACCGAAGGACGCGTCCAGGCCTTCGGTGGCCGAGGCGAGGCCGGCGCAGCCGATCACGAGCGGGGTGGTGAGGGCGGCGACGGCAAGGACACGCTTGACAGCACGCATGATGGTTCTCTCCGTGGAGTTCGAGATTCAGAAGCGGCGGCGACCGGTCGGCCCCGCCGGAACCAGCCAGCCATGGGCCGCGACTGCCCGCAAGCGACGCCGCCATCCGAACAGACCTCACGGCCTGTCAGACACACCGTGCTGACCTGCGAAAACGGCCGATCGGGCGATCTGTGGGCAAGGTCGTTCGGGCGGAGCACGCCGCTCGCCGGACACCACGGAGGCGGGCGGGGGGGGCGCCGGGCGGGCGGGCCGCCGGGGGGCCCCCCCCGCGGCCCCCGGCGGGGCCCCGGCCGACACCGACCCCCCCCCCCGGGGGGTGGGGGC